>JAICVS010000266.1 GCA_025935195.1 Ktedonobacterales bacterium | reverse complement strand
CGAGTAGGTTGCCGCCACCTCAACGAGCGCCACTTCGGCGATGACGATCGTGTGGCCGATCAGGGGATCACATAGCGCACGAACCCAGTTATGCCCCGTCTCCGTGAGGTGGCGCTTCACAAGAGCGGATGTATCGAGGAAGTAGGTCGCCATCAACGCGGCCCACGATCTTCGATCGCCATTTCTGAAGCCCAGGGCCTATCCAGACCGATCTCTTGGGCCAGCCGCTCCATCTCTGCCAACTCTTCTGGCGTAAGCGGCTTGCCGGTCGGGTAGGAATAGCTGCCGCTCTGCTTCACCGAGTCGGGCGCGGGGAAGCGCTGGGCTAGCGCCTGATGCACCAGCTCTTCGATGGAGGCGCCGGTGCGCGAGGATGCCGCGGCCAGCACGGCGTACTCGTCGTCGCTCAGGGTGATCTGGTGGGCCATCGTCCGCCTCCGCGCAGGCGCTTTACGCGCCCGCTCGTCCCAGTGTGTCGTCCTGTCGGCCAGTATATCATCACCGCGCCCCGCGCTCGCCGTGCGAGTTGACGGCTGGCCGGCGTGCGTGGTATTCTGTGCGGGTGTCAAGGGTGGTTAGCTCAGCCGGCAGAGCGCGTCGTTCACACCGACGAGGTCACTGGTTCAAGTCCAGTACCACCCACCATCTCGGCAATCTCTCCGCCCGCATCCGCTCCTCATCACCTGCCGCCCTATATCGCCATGTGCGACCGGGCGGCGGCGCTGTATCTGGCACCCGATGTGCATCATCACTCCGTCTATCACATGCCTATAATGCGCGCGTTTAATGCGCGCGTTCCGCCTATGTTCACCTATGGCAGTGGGCATACGGCCCGGCGTGCGTTATACTGGCCGGGATACGCGCCCGGAACGGCTCTGGACAGCCACGCCGCACGCGCGGAAACATCCGAGGACATTCGGGAACGTCTGGGAAGATCATGGCCGAAGACATCACCCATCTGCTCGTCGTGCCGCATACCCACTGGGACCGGGAATGGTATCTCACCTTCCAGCAGTTCCGTATGCGGCTCGTCCGCACCGTTGACCTCGTGCTGGACACGCTCGAAGCCGATCCCAGCTTCGCCTTCTTCATGCTCGACGGCCAGACCATCGTGCTGGAAGACTATCTCGAGGTCCGGCCGGAGCACCGCGAGCGATTGGAGCGGCTGGCGCGCGCCGGGCGCATCCTCGTCGGCCCGTGGTACTTGCAGCCCGATGAGTTCCTGGTGGGCGCCGAGTCGCTGGTGCGCAACCTCCAGATCGGCCGGCGCATGGGCGCGGCCTTCGGCGGCGTGATGCCCGTCGGCTACGTGCCAGACACCTTCGGCCACATCGCGCAGCTCCCGCAGATTCTGCGCGGCTTCGGCCTGGAGAACGCCGTCTTCTGGCGTGGCGTCGGCCCGGAGGTCGAGCGCGGCGCCTTCCGCTGGGCCGCGCCGGACGGCAGCGAGGTGTTGGCGATCTGGCTCTACGACGACTTCGGCTACTCCAACGCCGCGCTCCTGCCATTGGAGCCGGAGGCGCTCGCCACGCGCGCCGCGCAGATCGCCGAGCGCATGCGCCCGCTGGCCGTCACCGATGCGCTGCTGCTGATGAACGGCACCGACCACATCGAGCCGCAGGTGGGGCTGCCGGCCGCGCTGGCGCAGGCCAACGAGCGGCTGCGCGCGCGCAACCTGCGCCTGACCATCGGCACGCTGCCGCAGTACATCGCGGCCGTGCGGGAGGCGCGGCCGGCGCTCCAGCGTGTGACGGGCGAGCTGGCCGCCGGCTGGCGCACGCATCTGCTGCCGGGCGTCTACTCGACACGCATGTGGCTCAAGCAGCGCAACGCCGCCGTCGAGGCGCTGCTGACCCGCTGGGCCGAGCCGACGACGGCGTGGGCCGCGGCCTTCGGCGCGGCGTACCCCGCCGCGCTGCTGGCGCTGGCGTGGAAGCACCTGCTGCACAACCATCCACACGATAGCATCTGCGGCTGCGGCATTGATCAGGTTCACCGCGAGATGCTGCCGCGCTTCGATCAGGCCGAGCAGATCGCGGACGAGCTGACCGGGCAGGCGCTGGCGCACCTGGCGGGCTGCGCCGATACACGCGGGCCGGAGCGGTCCGTGCCCATCGTCGTCTTCAATCCCTCCGACGGGCCGCGCACCGACGTCGTGAGCTGCACCGCCCAACTGCTCTTCTCGAGCTTCGACGTGGTGGACGACGAGGGACGCAAGCTGCCCTATCAGGTGCATAAATCCAGCGGCGCCGAGCTGCTCAACGAGCGCGTGGAGAAAGCCTTCGCCCTGGGCATGCTCGGTATGCTCAACGAGGGTGGCGCGCTCGGCTACGCCGTTTTGGACGCCTACATCAGTGCCGGCGGCGAGCCGGGAGTCGTGCGCCTGGAGCTGACGGTCTCGCAGACGCTCGCGCCCAACGTCGAGCCGGTCGAGCGCGCCAAGGAGCGCCTGCTGGCGTTGGCCGCGCGCGAGGACATCACCACCTTCCACGTCGTCGCGCGCGAGGCGCCGCACGCGGACCTGCTGCTGCTGGCGCGCGATGTGCCGGCGCGCGGCGGGCGCGTGCTCTACGTGCGGCCCCGCGGTGAGGCCGCGTTGGAGCAGATCAGCGCGATGCAGCGCGGCACGGGAACGCTGCCACTGGCGGACGCAGTGCGCGCGCGGCCGCTGGCGCTGGAGAACGCGCACCTGCGGATCGAGGTGGACCCAAGCGACGGTACGCTCACCCTCACGGATAAGCACACGCGCCAGGTCTACCCCGGCCTCAATCGCCTCAGCGACAGCGGCGACGTGGGCGACCTCTACAACTACTCGCCGCCCGCGCGCGACACGATCATTGATACGCCGGTCT
>JAICVS010000199.1 GCA_025935195.1 Ktedonobacterales bacterium | reverse complement strand
GTCGAGTGTTGCATCAACAAGCTCAAGCACTTTCGCCGCATCTTCTCGCGCTTCGACAAGCTGGATCGCTCCTATCTCGGTTTCGTCCACTTCGTCTGTGCGCTCGTCTGGTTGCGGTGAAACGTCAACAGAACCTAGTATTAGCTAGCGGTGCGATTTGGGAAGAGCCAGGGAATGGCAGCCCTGACACCATACGGGTGATGATTCCAGGACGGATCTACGCCGCCTGTTTGCGGCTGGATGCTCGCGAGGTTCGGTCAGGTGCTTGCTTCTGGGCGATATGGCGGAGGTTGCTGGCCAGTGTCCCCCAACCCCCATCGCGCGCCAGCCCGTAGTCGCGCCGCAAGCTGTGAATGCGCCCTGCGATCCCCGCGCGCCAGCGATAGCGCCGCCGCCAGCTCCGGTCGCGTTCGCGTGCCCGCTGGGCGGCCGCCAGCTTTCCGGTGCGCGGGATGACGACGTGGGTGACGCCCAAGCCCTGCGCGGTCTCCTCGACGCCTTTGGCGTGCAACCGACGCTCTCCGGCCACCAGCCACGGTGGCCGCCCAACGCGCATGCGGTGATGCCGCCCGGCCGGCACGGCCGGCACGGCCTGATGACACGCCGACTCGTCGTCGGCTAAGACGTGGACGCGCGTCACGATCCCGCCCTCGACCTCATCGAGCACGACCTGGCGCCCGCACGCGACGGCGGCGCCCAGCGTGCGCCGCACGACGACGCGCGTGGGAGGTTCGTGGGGGTCGCAGAGGCTGAGCACCTTCGCCGTCGACGGCACCGGCTGGCCGTCGAGCACGCGTGCCCGCGCCTGGTGCATGCCCCGCCGCACCAGCGGGAGGAACGGGTTGAACTGCACCAGCGGTCGTCTCACCGCGCGCTCCCGCCCCGGCGGAGGCGTCTGCGTCACGCGGCCAGGCGCGGGTGGCGGCAGCCCGTCCAACGCCGCGCGGACCCGCTGCGTCTGGCGCACCGTCTGGCGCACCGTCTGGCGCACCGTCTGGCGGGTGATCTCGAGCAATCGGGTGTAGAACCCGTGTTGCGCCGTGGTGGCATCGTCTCCTTTACCGCGTTGGCGGCCTGGGCGCACGCGATGGAGCGGTTGGAGCACACGCCGAGCGGAGCGCACCCGGCGGCGCAAGGCGTCCCGCCCGCCCGCAAGGGACTCCTGGACCAGCGGCTTGGCCCGCTGGATGCGCCGGCTCAGCACGCGCACGCCGTCGCCCAACCGGCCGCTAGCGGTCGGATGGTGGATCGGCGTCTGGACGCAGGTGCTCTCACTGCGCAACTTCCGCGCGCGGGTGACCTTCGCCTGCTTGGCCAGCACCGCCGAGCGGTCCAAGAGCGTCTGCACGGTTGCGGGTCGGATGGTCGCCGCCCAGCGCAGCCGGGTCGTTTTGTCCGGCACGCGCTGAAAATACCCCCGACAGAACCAGCGCAGCACCAGGGAGTCCGCGACCCGCTCGACGGTCTCTTGGTAGCTCCAGGCGTAGCGGTGCCGCACCACCAGCACGCAGAGTACCACCTCGGCGGGCGTGGAGTGCCGGCCGTGAACGAGGGTGAGGCCGTAGCGGTGCGCCCAGTCGGCACGGACGAGGGCGTCCAGTTGGTCGTCGTCGAGCAGGCGGTCCAACTGGACGAGCACCGGATCGGTTTGGTCGGCCAGTTCCGGCACGCGCGCAAACACGTCTTCCACAGGATAGCGGTCGACCAGCATGGCCCGCCTCCTCTCGTTGCCTGGTCTCCTCATTTGGCCACGTCCCCGCAACCGCTGTTCCAGGCCACACCTGGCGTCACGGCCTCCATTTCGCACCGCTAGCTAGTTCTAGGGGCTGTTGGCCGCGAAGCCCGCCTGCGCGGGCCGCGGAAGCGGCGCGGTGTCCGCTTCTATTTGTCAAAACGCATCATGCTGGGGATAATCCCGGCGTCAGGTCAGGCGTGGCGATGACAGCAACCCAGACCAAAGCGGCTACCAGTCGCCGCGCAGCTCGACCTCAAGCTCCAGCGCGACGCCGAAGCGCTCATGCACGGTGCGACGGGCCAGGGCGATCAGCGCCACCACATCCGCTGAGGTGGCACCGCCGGTGTTGACGATGAAGTTGGCGTGGCGCGGCGAGATCTGTGCCTGGCCAATGCGCGCGCCCTTCAGCCCTGCCGCCTCGATCAGCCGTCCTGAGTAGTCGCCCGGCGGGTTCTTGAAGACGGAGCCGGCGCTCGGCTGGGGCGGCTGGGTCTCTTTACGGTGCTGGCGGTACTTTCTCACGCGCGCGTGGATGGCGTCTGGGTCGTCGCGTCGCAAGCGGAAGGTCGCGCCGGCGATCATGCGCGGCGGTTCGAGTGGCCCGCGTGGTGGCGGCATGGGACGGCCGGCGTCGTCGAAAGTGATCTCGCGCTGCTCGCGGAAGCGGCTGCGGCGATAGGTCAGGTCTAGCTCCGCCGCCGGCAACTCGCGCACAGTCGCCTCTGCCGCTGTCTCACCTGTCTCACCTGTCTCACCTGTCTCAGCAGCATCCGCGAAGAGCACGCGGGCCGTCTGGATGGTGTCGGCGACGCAGGCGCCATGCGCGCCGGCGTTGCTGACGACGGCGCCGCCGATGGTGCCGGGAACGCCCGCGCCCCACTCTAAGCCAGAGAGGCCGCGCGCCGCCAGGTCATTCACCAGCTTCGGCAGATTCACCCCCGCGCCCGCCACTAGCAGCGCGGAGTTTTCGTCTTCCGCCGCGATATGCCACTCCTCGATGTCCATACGCGCCACGATGCCACGCGCGCCGGCATCGGAGAAGAGGGCGTTGGTGCCGTTGCCGATCAGCAGCAGCGGCCAGGTGTGCCGCTGGGCGAGCCGCACCAGCCGCAGCAGGTCCGCTTCGCTGGCGACGGTGATCCAGGCGTCGGCCGGCCCGCCGACGCCGAACGTGCCGTGGCGGGCGAGCGGCTCGTTGGCGCGTACATGCGCGCCGAAGGCGTCGCGCAATGCAGGTAGCATCTCGTTCGCGTCGTGTTCGACATCGTGCATGGCAGGCATGGGCATCCTGGTGTGTCTCTGGTACGTAGAGGTGTCTCGCGCGGCGGATGCGCGCGGAGGGCGTCGCCTCTCGGCGTCCATCACGGCCGCGTCGGCGCCATGCACAGTATACGCCCATTTATGCCCATCAAGGCGCCAGGCGCCGCGCCGCGGCGATCAGATGGTGGGGATGGTGACCTTGTAGTCCTGGGGGACGAGGACGAACTCGCGATGGGTGAACATCGCGTTGAAGATGTCCAGCGGCAGATAGTGGATCTTGTAGAGCGAGGAGTCTACGATGCGCACGCCCTGATCGTCGCCGCCCGTCACCACCAGGAAATGCCCCGAGTCGAAGAAGTGGTAGTAGCCGTATGAGATGCGCACGTTGACGATCACGGGGATGCCGAGCTGGTTGGCGAGGTAGAGGATCTGGTTGTAGGTCAGATCGTGGTGGATGTCGGCGCGGAAACCGAAGTGCGCCGCGCCGCGCTGGAAGCCTTCCTCACGTAACAGCCCGCCGTCGAGCGAGATGTCTGAGCCGATGGCATCGATCAGGCTGCCGATGGTCGCGCCCTTCACGCCCCAGGCCGTCAGTACCTCGGCTGAGACAGCGGCGCTGCACGCCGCGTCGCGCCAGTCCCAGTATTGCGCCTCGCTGTCGTAGAGGTCGGTGCGCTCGAACTGCGTGAAGGGCTGCACGAGGCTGGCGATGCTGGGCACGGAGTGGCTGTCGGACTTGACGCTAAAACCCGCCATGAGGGGCTGCGGCGGTTCGCCGGCCTTGGCCGTCGCGCTCCAGCACGCAGTCACCAGCGCGATCAGGGCGAGCAGCACGCGCGCCACGTTCCAGGGGCTACGCGCCTGCCGCACCAATGTCTCGGTGTTGAGGCGCGGGCGCCTGGGGGCGACGGCGCGCGGTTTGATGGTGGTGACGAGGGGCAGGCCTTGCTGTGGCGCGAGCGCCCGGCCGGCCGTCACCGGCGGCATTTGTGGCGCCAGGGGTGGCTCGTGCGCAACGGGCGAGTTGGGCACCAGCGCATGCGCTGAGGTCATCTCGGCGGTCAGTGGCCGCGCCGCGCTGCGCGCACGTGAGCGAGAAGAGGTCGGCGACGGCGGCTTGCCGCTGTCGTCCCAGTCGCGTGTCGAGTCCCAGCCCGCGTCATGCGCATCTATAGCTTCGTCCCAGGATGCATCATCATCGTCGTCGTCCCAGTCCCGCCAGCGGCCCGCCCATTCGTCGGGGCGTGGTCCGTAGAGATCGGGCGCGGGCTGGCGGTTGGGCGCGACGGCGGGCATGGACGGCATGCTGGGCAGCGTCAGCAGCGGTGGCCCCGGCAGTGGGCCGACATGCGGGCGCTCGTTGCGCGCGCTGCTACGGTCGCGGCGCGGGGAGCCGGCGGCGCGGCGACGCTGGGGCGGAGCCTCATCAGGGGATGGGCCGTTCAGCCATGCCTCCTGGTCGCGTGGCGCGGCGGCCCTGGCGGGCTTTCGAGAGGCGCGTGGCGTGGACTCCATGCCGGATCATCCTCTCTTAGCACGCTCTTGGCGGGTGAGGTTCCCAACACATCCGTACGGTGATGATAGCCAGCGTGCCATCGCCGCGTCAAGCGGGCCGGTAGGAATGTACCGTCTGGGGTCATGCGCGTGAGGCGAGCCGGCGATTGAAATCGCGCTGAGGGGCCGCTGGCCGCGACGTCCACCTCGATGTCCGCCTGCGTGGACCAGGATGCGGGGCTTCTCGCTCCCTCCTGTTCTCTCCCCCGTTTCCTCTGTGTCCTCTGTGGTGAAATCCTAGCAAAAGAACCGGCTTTCATCCCCCTGCCTTCAGGCAGGGGGATGAAAGCCGGGTGGCCCATATGGGCCAGGAGAGGACCGCTAGTTGCCAGTTTCTGGCCTATCAGGCCGAATAGGTGGGTATGGAACAGCAGACCGTCCGCAAAACCTTCAAGTACAAGCTGAGGCCGACACCAGACCAGGAACGGGCCATATTTCAGGCCGGGCAGGCCCTTCAGGGAGCGGTGGCGGCAGCTGCCGCGATGAACTGAGAAGCCCCCGCCTTTAGGCGCGGGGAGCATGTCACTGTTGCAGGCCGCTGACGACGCGGGCGTATTTGTCGGCGAGGGCCTGGGCGGAGTCTTTGGAGCGTGACTCGGCCAGGACGTGGAAGAGCGGGCGGTCGGCGTCGGGCAGCACGAGCACCCATTCTTCGCCCAGGTCGATCTTCACGCCGTCAATCGGCTCTTCGCGGCGCTCGCGGTACTGCTCGCTGAGGATGCGCATCACCTTGCCCTTGTACTCCCAGGGGCAACTGACCTGCATGCGGATGAGGTGGTAGGGCGGCAGGCCGTTCACGACGTCGGAGAGCCTGGTGGTGTAGCGGGCGAGTGCCTCCAGCAGCTTCATCGAGGCGAACATGCCGTCGAAGGCGGGGTGGAACTCGGGCAGCACGAAGCCGCCAGCGCCGTCGCCGACCAGCACCATGCCCGGCGCGGCGGCGGCGCTGGTCAGCGCGAAGGGCATCACCTTGGTGTAGACCACTTTGCCGTGGTGGCGCTCGGCCACCGTCTCGACCACGCTGGGCACGGTGACGGGCACGGCGACCGTGCCGCCCTCGCGCCCGCGCAGCATCAGGTCGGTCATGGCGGCGAGCAGCTTGCCGCCGTCGAGCAGTTGGCCGCGGTCGTCCACGACGTACATCTTCTCGCCGCCGGGGTCTATGCGCACGCCGAGGTCCGCCTTGAGGGTCGCGGTGATCGAGCTGAGCACCTGCATGTCGCGCTCGAACTCGTCGGCGGTGCGCGAGTAGCGGTCGGGGTCGCGCGTGGCGTTGAGGGCGATGATGTCGGCGCCGATGGTGTTGAAGATCGGCGCGAGTACCTCGACGCTGGAGCCATGGCCGTAGTCCACCACCACGCGGAAGCGCCGCTTGCGCATGGTCTCGGCGTCCAGATGGGTGAGGAAGGCCTGGACGTAGCGGTCGTTGACGGCGGGCGCGTATTTGATGGTGCCGATGTCGTCCAGGTAGACGCGGCGGAAGTCCTCGCGGAAGTAGAGGTTTTCGATCTTGCGCTCGACGTTCTTGCTGATGTCGAGGCCGTTCTGATCGAGGAATTTGACATCAACCACGCGCGGGTCGAAGGGCGAGAGGCGGATGTGGACGCCGCCGGCCGCGTCGGTTGTGCGGACGTAGTAGCGGGCGACTGGTAGCGGCACGCTCTCCAGATCCCAGACGTTGATACCGGCTGAGGGCAGGCCGGAGATGACGGCGCGCTTGACCATGCGCGGGGTGCGGTGGTCGTCGCGGTTCACGCAGGCGACCGAGCCTTTGGGCAGCACGGCGCCGTAGGCCGCGCCGAGCTTGGCGGCGAAGTCGGGCGTGATGTCTACGTTGACCAGCCCAGTGACGCCGTAGCGGCCGAAGAGCGAGCGCCGCCCCTGCGAGCCCCAGATGATGCTGCTGGTGACGACGGCGCCGGTCTCGATCTCCTTGTTCGGCCAGATCTTGACGCCGGGCTGGATGATGGCGCTCTCGTTCACCACCGAGTGATCGCCGATGACGGCGCCCTCGAACATCACCGCTTTGCTCTTGATGCTGGTGGAGGTGCCGACCAACGCGCCGCGCAGCTCGGCACGCTCGCCGATGTAGGAGTTGTTCCAGACGACGCTGCGGTCGATCTGGGCGCGGTCGTCGAGGATGGCATAGGGGCCGACGACGCTGGGGCCGTGGATGACAACGCCGCCTTTGACCTTGCAGTCGTGGCCGAGCCAGACGGGGCCGAAGAGCTGGGCGTCGGGGGCGATCTCGACACCGTCCTCGGCCCAGACGCCGCCGCCGAGGTCGGTGCCGGAGAGCTGGACGTTGACGCGGTTTTGCAGCACGTCGGCGTTGGACTTCATGTACTCGGCGAGGTTGCCGACGTCGCACCAGTAGCCGTCGGCGATATAGCCATAGATGGGGTCGCCTTTGCGCAGCATCAGCGGGAAGAGCTCCTGGCTGAAGTCGTAGGGCTGGTCTTTGGGGATGTAGTTGAAGATCACGGGGTCCAGCACGTAGATGCCGGTGTTGATGGTGTCGCTGAAGACCTCGCCCCAACTGGGCTTTTCGAGGAACTGGCGGATGTGGCCGGCGTCGTCGGTGATGATGACGCCGAATTCGAGCGGATTGGCGACGTGGGCGAGGGT
>JAICVS010000220.1 GCA_025935195.1 Ktedonobacterales bacterium | reverse complement strand
GCCGCCTCCATGCGCTCGCGCATCCGCGCGTAGAACTCCGGATCGGCCGCCTGCTGTTCCGCTCGCCGCCGCTCGTACAGCTCCTCACCCTCGCGCAGCCAGGCGTCCACCTCGGCCTGATGCGCCAGGTAGTACGCGATGGCTCCATAGATGTCCGCGAGCGGCACCGCTGGGAAGTCCGCCTGGATCTCCTCCGGCGTCCGCTTCATCTGCCAGGGGATGATCACCGAGTCCAGCGTCACCCGGCTCGACCCAACGTAGAGATTCCCATCCCGCGCCTGCACATGCGCCGTCGTGATCGCCATCTGCCGCCCCCGTCATAAATCGTCAGCCGCCGACAGTGTAGCCTGTTCCGGCCGTGGCCGAACCTTCGCCGCCGCTGCGACACGCTCCACTCCGCTCATCCATCCCCCTTGCCATCTCCACCGCATCTCTGCTATCCTGCAGCCAGTCGCGAGGGACCGCGCCCGAAGGACGCCGATCAGACCGAGGGAGTGGCGGATGGGCGATGTACTCGATAACCCAGCGGCTTCCAGGCGCGCATCCGCTGTTCGTGTGCCTGCTTGGGTGCGCTGGTTGTTGGCGCGATGGTGGGCGCTCGTTGCGCTGGTCGGCGCCGAGCCCTGACCCGCCCGCGCCCCGCGAATGACTGACCGTCAGTCATCGTCGCCCGGCCATCCACCTCACACGCAATCGAGCGACGCGATGGGAATGTGACTGAGCGTCAGTCACAACCACTCCACCACGACTTGCCGTCGCCCTCCCTCTCCCCAACCGACGTCGGTCGGTTTCGTGGCGGCACGCCCTCAGGTGCGGTTTCAACCGCTGGCCCGCGTGGACGGCCTGCCCGGCTTCATTCATCACACTCCCTCAACCGCCGCCCGCCCTCAACCGCTGGCCCGCTCCCCTCGCCCGCCCACCCTCCCCGGCCGCCATCCGCGCCTCTCAACTGACTGACTGTCAGTCACCGCCCTCACCGCCCTCACCGCCGGGGCGCCACCCCCAGCATCGCCCGCATAACCCGCGCCACCTCCGCGATGAATGCCCCCTCCTGCTCCCCCGCGCCCTCCACGAAACAGGCGTAGCCGGCGTGCTCGATCAGCCCCCGGATCAGCCGCGCCGCGATCACCGCGTCCACGGACGCCGGCGCCTGCCCCGCCGCCTGCGCCCCCTGGATCAGCCCCGCCATCACCTGCTCGAACGGCTCGTCCAGCGCCCGCCACTCCGCGCTCATCCCCGCGCCCGCCGCGCGCGAGCGCACGATGCCCAGCACGTCGCGATAGCTTCCCATCACGCGAAACGCCTCGGCCACCGCCCGATCGATCCCCTCGCCCAGCGACCCCGCCAGCGCGAACGCCCGCCCCACCGCCACCAGCACCGCCGTGTTCATCTCCTCCGTCAGCGCGAACACCACCGCCAGCTTCGACGGGAAGTACAGGTAAAACGTCCCCTGCGCCACACCCGCCCGCGCCACGATCTCCGCCACCCTGGCCGCCTCCAGCCCCCGCTCGGCCAGCACCTCCCGCGCCGCCGCCAGCAGTGCCTCCCACCGCTTCAGCCGCGCCTCCACATCCGCCTCGCGCGCCATCGCCCGCCGTCCTCTCCGTTCCGTCCGCGCCCGCCCCTTGACACAATTGAACTCATGTACCATAATGATACCTGATAGAGCCGGCGCGCGCAAGCGGCGCGTCGCCATCGCATACGGATGTGCTCGGGGTTGTTGTCATTGTCACAGCCGGTCAGGCGCAGGATTACCCCCGGCATGTATGCCGGGAAGCGTTCCCAAATCGGTATCACGTGAGGCGATCCCCATGCATCCACACCCATCCGCCATCCCATCCACTCACCGGCCCCTGGCAACGGCGGCGGCAACATCCTCGCCCAAAACGGCAACATCCTCGCCCAAAACGGCAACCTCCCCTTGCCACATCTTGCCGCTTTTGCCGCTCAGAACGCGCAATGTCAAGTTGCCGATCCTCGCCACAAGGCTTGAATTCTCGCCTCGCGCCATCTCGCCGCGTATGCACATGCGTCAAAGCGGCAAAAACGGCAATGTTCACCATCTCAGTCAACATTACCCACTCCCTTGCCTCCTCTCCTCCTCCGTATCTCTCCGTGTCCTCCGCGGTGCATCTCTCCTCTTCACTCCGCGTCCTCCGCGTCCTCCGCGGTTCATTCTCTCCCATCCCCTACAACCCGTGCGCGACATAATCGTATTTACACCGGCGCACGCGAACGGCGCGTGCCCGCACCCACGGAGTGAAGGGCCAGCTCTCATGTCTAATGCCACCTCTCTCTCACCCTCCATCCTCCGCGAGCGCGAAGTCGAGATTCTCGCCGACGAGCGCCGCCTCGCCGAGACGCTTGGCGCCTGCCTGCGTGCCTTCCAGTCCTCCGCCGAGGACGCCGAGACGCTGCGCCGCGCCACCCAATCCCTCGAAGAGCCCTTCCTGCTCGTCGTCGCCGGCGAGTTCAACGCCGGCAAATCCGCCTTCGTCAACGCCCTCGTCGGCGAGCCGGTGCTTGCCGAAGGCGTCACCCCCACCACCGCGCGCGTCACCCTCCTGCGCCACGGCGAGACCGCCGCCACGCGCCAGCGCCCCGACGGCATCGAAGAGATCACCCACCCCGCCGCCTTCCTGCGCGACATCGCCATCGTGGATACCCCCGGCACCAACGCCGTCCTGCGCCACCACGAGCAGCTCACCGCCGAGTTCATCCCCCGCAGCGACTTCATCCTCTTCGTCACCTCCGCCGACCGCCCCTTCACCGAGAGCGAGCGCGCCTTCCTGGACCGCATCCGCGCCTGGGGCAAGAAGGTCGTCCTCGTCGTCAATAAAGTGGACCTGCTGCGCTCCGCCGACGACGTGGCCGAGGTCGTCGCCTTCGTCCGCCAGCACAGCGCCGCCCTCTTGGGCGCCGGACCGGAGATCTTCACGCTCTCCGCCCTCAAAGCGCAGCACGCCCGCCGCGCCAGCGCCGGTGACGAGGGCGTGCGGCTCTGGGAAGAGAGCCGCATGGGCGGCCTGCGCGACTACCTCACCCGCACCCTCGACGACGAAGGCCGCGCCCGCCTCAAGCTGCTCAGCCCGCTCGGCGTCATGCAGCGCCTCATCCTGCGCTACACCGAAGAAGCCGCCAAGCGCGAATCCCTGCTCGACGAGGACGCGCGCACCGCCGCCAACATCGAGGCCCAGCTCACCGCCCACACCGACGACATGCGCGAGTCCTTCGACCAACGCCTGCGCGCCATCCAGGCGATCATCCTGGAAATGCGCGCGCGCGGCGACCGCTTCTTCGACGACACCGTGCGCCTCGGCCGCGTGCCCGATCTGCTGCGGCGCGAGCGTGTGCGCGCCGAGTTCGAGCGCCAGGTCGTTGGCGACGCCCCGGCCGAGATCGAGGCCGCCGTCCGCGAGCTGATCGACTGGATGGTCGAGCGCGAGCACCGCCTCTGGCAGAGCGTCAACGACTACCTCGGCCGCCGCCGCCAGTCCTCCGCCTCCGCGCTCGGCGCCCCCGGTGGCGGCGATGAGGAGCACGTGATCGGCGGCATCGGCGCCGGTTTCGACTTCAACCGCCGCTCCGTGCTCCAGCGCGTCGCCACCGCCTCCGAGCGCGCCGTGCGCGCCTACGACCGCGAAGAAGAGGCCAGCCAGCTCGCCAGCTCGCTGCGCGGCGCCGTCGTCGCCACCGCCGGCGCGGGCGCCGTCGCCGTCGGTCTGGGTGTCGGCACCGCCATCGTCATCGGCACCGCCGCCGCCGACATCACCGGCATCACCGCCGCCGTCGTCATCGCCACGCTCGGCCTCGGCCTGCTCCCTTTGCAGCGCCACCGCGCCAAGACGCAGTTCGACGAGCGCACCCGCAAGCTCAGCGACCAGCTCACCACCACCCTGCGCGAGCAGTTCGAGCGCGAGCTGGAGGCCGCCGCGCAACGCCTGCGCGAGGCGCTCGCCCCCTACACCCGCTTCGTGCGCATCGAGCGCGAGCGTGTCACCGAGACACGTGCCACCCTGGACCGCCTCGCCGGCGAGACCGACGCGCTGCGCCAGCGCATCGAGCGCCAGCCACGCGCGCCGCGCACCGATCCAGCCGCCTCCGCTAGCGCACTGCCCACACCAGACGCGCCGCCCACGCCCGCCCCGGTGTAATACGGATTTGCTCTGGGTTGTTGTCATTGCCCTGACCACTGTGAGGCCAGGATTACCCCCCCGGCATTCATGCCGGGGTGAGGCCAGGATTACCCCCGGCATTCATGCCGGGGAGCCAACGTAAGATATGTGCGTGCCAAAGGAGGAGAACATCCATGGCCTGCCCGCAATGCAAAGGCCTCGAATCGCTCTTCGACCGCCGCACCGCCGAGGCCGACCTGCGCCGCTACCGCCAGCGCGGCCCCGCCCGCTCCACGCGCATCCTGCTCGACGCCCTCAAACGCGACGGCATCCGCGGCGCCACCCTACTCGACATCGGCGGCGGCATCGGCGCCATCCCGCTCGACCTGCTCCCTGCCGGCGCCGCTTCCGCGACGGATGTGGACGCCGCCAGCGGCTACCTCGCCGTTGCCCAGGAGGAAGCCGAGCGCCGTGGCCTGAGCGAGCGCGTCACCTATCGCCACGGCGACTTCGTGACGCTCGCCGCCGACGTGCCCCCCGCCGATATCGTCACCCTCGACCGCGTCGTCTGCTGCTACCCCGACATGCGCGCCCTCGTCGGCGCCTCCGCCGCCCACGCCCGCCGCCTCTACGGCCTCGTCTATCCGCGCGACACCTGGTTGACCCGTCTTGGCGGCCGTGTCTTCAACGCCGGTCTCGCCCTCACCCGCAGCTCCTTCCGCTTCTTCACCCACCCCACCAGCGATGTAGACGCCGTGATCCAGAGCAGCGGCCTGCGTCCCACCTACCACCGCGACGCCGGTCTGCTCTGGCAGGTCGTCGTCTACTCGCGCACCGCCACCTGAGATCAGTCATACAGGAGGTGCCGCAATGAGGATGCGCCCACTATCCGCGACATTACGGCTCCGTCTCATCCGTCCCACCGGCCTGCTTCGGTGCGGGCGGATCGAGGAAGCGCAACAGCAGCGCCTCGACCTCGCTGAGATCGAACGGCTTGCGCAGAAGCGCGTCCGCCCGCACCTCGCGCGCGCGGCGCATCCCCGCCGCCGTCATCAGCACAATCGGCGGCGGCGCATGACTATCCAGCGCCGCGTCGGCGCGCACCGCCGCGATCAGCTCCGCGCCATCCATCAGCGGCATCATCAGATCGGCGAAGATCAGCGCTGGCCGGTGCGTCCGCACCAGCGCCTGCGCCTGCTTTCCGTTGGTGGCGATCAGCGGCGCCTCATAGCCGGCGTCCTCGATGATCATCGAGAGCGCCTCGGCAATCGGCTGTTCATCCTCCGCGATCAGGATGAGCTGGTGCGCCTGCCGCGCGGATCGCTGTGGCTCGCCTGTGCTGGCTTCAGGCGCGTCACCCGTGCCTTGCCGCTCTGCCGATTCGACGTCGTGTGCGCCCTTACGAGCGCCGCCAGCGCCCGTATCGGCCCCACTCACGGTAGTCCCTCCGGCGTCTC
>JAICVS010000077.1 GCA_025935195.1 Ktedonobacterales bacterium | reverse complement strand
TCATCAACTCGATGGCGGTGTAGCGCTGGGATTGGCCGGACGGCTGCTCGGCCGGCTCGACGGTGACGCGCACGCGCTGGCCGGGGGTAAGCTCGGGCAGAGCAAGCTCGATCTTGCCCTCTGGCGTTACGGTCGTTTCGATGTGGATAGACGCTGCCATCTGCTTGCTCCTGTTCAGCTCGCGGCATCCCTATGGCTGGTATTTTACGCCAGCGCCGGCCGATGTCGCGCCGCGACCGCATGCCGGCTCGCTGGGCTTCATATTCCGGCGTCGAGCCAGGCGCGGATGGCGGGGATGTGATCGGGATAGTGGTTGTAGGTGTTGCCGGCGATGAGCTGCCAGGGGCGCCAGAGCGGCGGCATGTTGGCGTAGCGTGCGGCGTCGTTGAGATCGGCGTCGTCGAGCGATTGAACCGCTGCGAGGAGCTGGGGATAGGCGCGCTCGGCCTCGGCGAGCACATCATCCAGCGAGCGGGCGCGGCTCTCGGCCACCATCGCGGCGTTGCGCTCGTCTTGTGGCAGGTTCCAGAGGTCGGAGCCGACCAGGGCATGCCGGCGGAAGACCTCGGTGATCTCGGCCTCACCCCAGGTGACGTGGGCGATGATGTCTTTGACCGACCACGCGCCCATGACGCCCGGCGCCGTCATGCGCTCGCGCGGCACCTGGGCGATCAGCGCCTCCCACTCGGCGCGGCCGGCGCGCAGCTTGTCGAGCACGTCCGCTTTGGTCATGCGCTCCGCCTGTCGCTCGGCCACGGTCATGCTCCCTTCGTCGCGGTGGTCGCCAGATGTGCGCGCAGGAAGTCCAGCGTGCGCTGCCAGGCCAGCGCCGCCGCATCCGCATTGTACGCGTCGGGGCGGTTGTCTTCGGCGAACCAGTGGCCCGTGCCAGGATAGGTGTGGAACGTGACCTCGCGGCCAGCCGCGCGTAGCGCGGCGGCGAACTGGCGCACGCCCTGCTCCGGCTCAAAGGGATCGACAGCGGCATAGTGGCCCAGGTAGGCCGCGCGCGCGCGGGGGTAGTCGGCGCCTGGATCGCCGGTGCCGTAGTAGACGACCACGGCGGCGACGGCGTCGGGCCGCTCGGCTGAGAGCCAGTACGCGTAGGACGCGCCCAACGAGAAGCCGACGACACCCACGGCCGCGCCGCGCACGCCGGGATGCGCGCGGAGGTGATAGAGTGCGTCCAGGATGGTGGAGCGCGCCGCCGCGTCGTCCAACCGCTCGACACGGCGCTCGGCCTCCTCGATCGTGGTCGCTGTCGCGCCGCCGTAGAGGTCCGGCGCCAGCGCGACGAAGCCGGCATCCGCCAGCCGGTCGCAGGCGCCGCGAATGTAGTCCGTCAGCCCCCACCACGCATGCAAGACGAGCACGCCTGGCCCTGATCCGCGCGCCGGGACCGCGATATATTCACCGCTCGCCATCAGGTGTCCTCCTTCGTTCTGTCTTTCGCCATCGCCAGGTGCCGCTGAGTCGTCGCGGCCTGTCGTGCCGACCGCTCGGCGGTTGTTCGAACCGACGATACACGTCCCCCTTGAGCATACCCTGAAATCAGGCTATAATCAGCCCTGATTACAGCGGATTTGTTCGACTTCGCGAACGTGCGCGAGCCGCGGGAAAGACTGAGAATGTATCACCCTACCACGCGCGTGCTGACCGTGCTCGAGCTGCTGCAATCGCGCGCGCGCATCAGCGGGCCGGAGCTAGCACGCCGGCTGGAGGTGGACGCGCGCACGGTGCGCCGCTACGTGGCGATGCTGCAAGAGCTGGGCATCCCCGTGGAGGCGGGGCGCGGGCGCTACGGCGCCTATCGCCTGCGTCCCGGCTACAAGCTGCCGCCGCTGCTCTTCAATGACGAGGAGGCGCTGGCGGTGGTGCTCAGCCTGGTCGCCGCGCGGCGACTGCATCTGACGCTTGCCGCGCCCGCCGCCGAGGGTGCGCTCGCCAAGATCGAGCGTGTGCTGCCGGAGGCGCTGCGCGAGCGCCTGCGCGCGCTGGAGGACTCGCTGGTGCTGGCGGGCGGGGTTCCCGCGGTCGCGCCGGAGAGCGCGCTGGTGCTGGCGCGGGGGGAGGCCGCCCAGCGGCGGCGGCGTGTCTGGCTGCGCTACCGTTCGTTTACTGGCGAGGATTCCGCGCGTGAGGTGGACCCATACGGCCTGGTGTATCGCGCCGGCCGCTGGTATCTCGCCGGCCATTGCCACCTGCGCGGCGGCGTCCGCACCTTCCGGCTGGATCGGGTGCTGGCCGTGGAGCCGCGTGAGGCGACGTTCGAGCGGCCGGAGGGCTTCGATGCGCTGGCGGCGGTCGAGCGTGGCATCGCCAGCGTGCCGCAGACATGGCTGGTGGAGGTGGAGTTGGGAATGACACTGGAGCGCGCGCGCCGGCGCGTGCCGCCCGCGCTGGCGACGCTGGAGCCGCTGGGGGAGGAGCGCGTGTTGCTCCGCTGCTCCGACGAGGATCTCGACCGCACGGCGCATTTTGTCGCCGGCCTCGGCTGCCCATTCACGGTGCGCCAACCGCCGGAGCTGCACGCGGCGTTGCGGCGGCTGGCCGAGCGCATCACGGCAGCGGTCGAGGATGGTGCGGGCTCCCAGACAACTGAGTACAATCGTTCGCGCATCCCATATACGCCCGCATCATGACGTGACCGAATCCTGTTCGCGTTGGGCGCCGGACACAACCAATGCGGCAATGGCATGCTGCTTTCCCCTGTCGCTCCGCCCTTGCTCCGCTTCGATGCGCTCCAGGCGCGCCTGGATGCTTTCCAGCATCGCCTTGAGCTCGGTCGCGGTTACTTCAGGCGCATGCGTGCGCTCGAGAAAGAGCGTCGTGACGGTCGCCGTCATCAGGCCGAAGCAGCCGATGCCGACGATCATGATCACTGCCGCGACCACACGCCCCGCCAGTGTGACAGGTCCGTTCCCGTAGCCAACCGTCGTCATCGTCGCGAATGCCCACCAGATGGTATCGCCGAAGTTCGTGAATTGCGCGTTGATCGTGTGCTCCAGCTCCCAGACCGCCGACCCGCCGAGCAAGACGACGCCGACAGCGAACGTCAGCAGGACATGCACACCGTTGTGCGCCGCGATCCAACGCACCCGGCCATAGACCCGCTCCAGCTCGACGAGCAAGCGCACGAGCGCGCCGAGGCGCAGGAATCGCGCCATCTGGAGCAGGTAGACTAGCCGCCCCACCCGCAGGAAACGCAGCGCACGGATAGCCGGCAGCAAGGCGACAAGGTCGATCCAATGATACTTGAGATAGGCTCGCCGCGAGTCGGCGGCAAAGAAACGCAGCGCGAACTCCGCGAGGAATAGGAGCGTGATGCCCACCTCGACCGGGGCAAGCGTGGTGTCATAGAAAGCGTGCGTGGTGGAGAGATCGTCGAGGAAGCTCATGCCGACGTACAGCAGCGCCAGGGCGGCCATTCCCAGATCCCAGGCGAGCTGGTGGCGGGCAACGAACAGATTGATCTGCCGGCGATACATATCGAGATCGATTGCCATATCATCTTCCTCCGCCACATCACTCACTGAACGCGATAGGGCCGTAAGAGCCAGCGGACACCTGGGGGAAGGCCATGCAGTCCCCACCTCCGCGGATGATGGCCCAGCGTAGCATGCCAATAGAGGGTGCTCGCTGGACTCTGCCCGATCCGCCACTCTGTTGGTAACGACGAGATGACACAGCGCCGCGTCGCGGTGATCCTGCGCAAGTACCATCGTGTCGGCCAGCGCGCACGGCATTGTATCGCCAGTAGGTGACATACACGTGTCGCAATGAGGGTGCTGCCGGCTCCGGCCGAGATGCGCGGTGATGCGCCATGATAGGCGATAATGGCAAATAGCTCACCGGGCTGCCGCGATGGGCATCGCGGCGCGATTCGTGTTGTGCGACCGTGACGGCTACCACGATGATCGGCGAGAAGGATTCGCACCCATGGATACCGCCGCATTTGCCAACTTCTTCCTCGCCATGGCTGGAGCCGGGGGCGCGCTGATCGGCCTGCTCTTCGTCGCCGTCTCCATTCGCCCGGAGCGCACCTTCGGCGCGGGCGCGCGACGCGAGCGCCAGGCGGTGGCGACCGCCGCCTTTACCGCGCTCGTCAACGCCTTCTTCATCTCCTCCGCGGCGCTCATTCCCATTCCCGACGCCGGCGCCAACCCTGGCGTCATCACGCTGCTGATGGGCAGCCTGGGTATCGTGAACACGCTTGCCATCGGTGTGCGACTCATGGGCTACCAACTGCGGCGCCACCGAGGCGACGCCCAGCTGTGGCTGCGGCTGGCGCGTGCCGGCGCGCTGGTCGTCATCAGCCTCGTCGTGTATACGCTTGAAGTCGTCAACGCGCGGGCGCTCGCCGCCAACCCGCGCAATCTGGATCCGCTGTACACGATCTGCGGCCTGCTGCTGGGCGTCTATGGCATCGGCTTGACGCGCGCCTGGGAGCTGCTGGGGGCGCCGCGCTTCGGCCTCAGCGGCTGGCTCAATCCGCTCGCGGGCGAGCAAGATGAGCAGGCCGAGCCGGACGAGGAGGCGCCCGCGACGGCCGGCGCCACGCCCACGCCCACGCCCGCGACGGCGCGCGAAACCGCGCGGCGGCCGCATCCGCGGCGCTGAATGCCGGTTGAGCGCGGACTCGCCTCATGCCTCGAGCCAGACGTCTTGCAGATCCAGCTCGCGCTCGATGCGCCGCAGCACCTCATCGTTGATCGTGCCCTCGTCGCGCAGGCGGATCACGGCGGCGCGCTCCGCGCCGATCACCTCGCGGCGCAGGCGGCGCGAGACGCCGGCCGCGCGCGTGTCCCGCTCCGCCTCTTCTATGTTGCCGTCACCGTCGAAGCGGTGCGTCATGTGTTCGTAGCGGTCGCGCAGGCGCTTTACCGCTACGCGTGGCGCCCAGCCCTCCGCCGCGATCTCGTCCAGCCGCCCCAGGCCGGCGCGCGCCGCCGCCAGCCGCGCCACTTGCTCCTCGCGCGCGCTGCTGTCGTCCTCGCCCACCCCTAGCACGCGGATGAGCGCCGGCAGCGAGAGACCCTGCGCCACCAGCGTCGCCAGCAGCACGGCGAACGTGAGGAAGACGATCAGGTCGCGTCCGGGGAACGGCCGCCCGCTCGCGACGGTGAGCGGCAGCGAGAGTCCCGCCGCCAGCGAGACCACGCCGCGCATGCCCATCCACGAGAGCACCGCCACCGCATGCCACGGTGGCGACGGATCGCGCGCGCGCAGTGAGGCGCTCGCCAGCCGCGGCAGGTATATCGCGGCGAACGTCCAGATGATACGGGCGGCGATCACGACGGCGCTGACGAGCGCGCCGTACCAGAGCAGCGCGACGGCGGAGAAGCCGGTGAGCAGGCCTACCACCGCGCGCAATTGTAAGCCGATCAGGATGAAGATCAGCCCGTTCAGCAGGAAGACCAGCATCTCCCAGACGGCGAACGCCTGGATGCGCGTGGACGGCGAGAGACTCGCGACGCTGCGCCGTCCGGCGTAGAGGCCAGCTGTGACCGCCGCCAGCACGCCCGATGCGCCCAGGGCTTCGGCGGGCAGGTACGCGGCGAAAGGCATCAGGAACGAGAGCGCGATGGCGACCGATGTGTCTTCGATACGCCGGTTCAGCCAGGTCGCGAGCCAGCCGGTCGCGAGCCCGATCAGCACGCCGCCGGCACTGACCAGCACGAACTGGACGAGCGCGGCCGGCAACGAGAACGCGCCCGTGACCACCGCCGCCACGGCGAAGCGGTAGGCCACCAGCCCGGTGGCGTCGTTGACCAGGCTCTCGCCCTCGACCACCGTCACCAGCCGCCGCGGCACGCCCAGTCGCTGTGCGATGGCCGTCGCCGCCACGGCGTCCGTCGGCGAGACGATGGCGCCGAGTGTGAAGGCCGCGGCCCACGGCAGGCCGGGGATGGCCGCGCGCGCCGCCAGCGCGACCAGCGTCGTCGTCACCAGCACCAGGCCGATTGCCAGCAGTCCGATGGGGCGCAGGTTGAAATGGAAGTCGCGCCAGGAGGTGGTCCAGGCTGAGGAGTAGAGCAGCGGCGGTAGGAAGAGCAGGAAGACGAGGTCCGGGCGCAGCTCGACGTTCGGCACGCCGGGGATCAGCGCCAGCGCGAGGCCGCCCAGCACTAACAGGATCGGGTACGGGATGCGCAGCCGCCGCGCGAGCATCGCCAGCAGCACCACGGCCAGCAGCAGCGCGAGCACGATCTCGATGTCGTTCACGGGCCGCCATCCATTCTCTGGTTGCTGAGGACGCCGCCGACGCGAGGGGCGAGCGGAGCGTGATGCCCTCACCTGGCATGTATCTCTGGCAGGAGTATACCCACACGGCTGATTGCCCGCGCGTCCTGGTCACGCGGCTCTCTCGTGGTACACTCCTCACGGTTCGTTGCGCCCGATAGAGGGAGCGTATGATGCCTACAGCCGATGGTGATGATCAGCCAGTCCGGCGCATTGCTGGGGTGCTGCTGGTGGACGGGGCCGGTCGTGTCCTGATGCAGCACCGCGACGTACACGCGCTTGTCTCACCCAATGAATGGGGCATGCCCGGCGGCGGCATCGAGCCGGGGGAGGAACCGGAACAGGCCGCGCGGCGCGAGCTGCTGGAGGAGACGGGGCTGCGCCCCGACGGCCCGCTCGCCCTGTTCTGGCAGGGCCGGTTTGCTTCGACGACGCATCCCGGCCGCTTCAACGAGTGGTATGTCTACTGCGGACCGACGCGCGCCGACCAGCGCGATGTCGTGCTTGGCGAGGGGCAGGCGATGGTCTTCACCGCGCCTGAGGACATCCCCGCGCTCGCGCTCTCGTACAGCGCCGCCTATTTTCTGCCGCTCTTCCTCGCCTCACCCAACTACCGCCGCCTCTGCGCGTCCACCGCGCCTGGCGCTCGCTGACATCCCCACCGGATCGGTCCTGTCCGTTCTCACCGGGATCGAGATGCCGGACCCACTCAGACTAGCGAGTGGCTTTGATGGAGTAGAGCAGCGGCAGCGGGATGGCATGATCCGGCCAGTGCCAGTAGCCGTCGTCGAGCTGGACGAGGGCGGGATAGCGGGGCCAGAAGCTGACGGGATGCTCGTGGAGAAAGTCGAGGCGCAGGCCGGCGGCGCGGAGGGCGGTGACGACTTCGCCGAGGCTGTGGGGCCAGGTGTAGACGGTAGCGCCGGAGGCAGTTTCGGCGGTGGGATCAGTGGCGGAGAAGTATGGGCCGGCGGCGCGGAAGCTGAGGGGATCGCCGGTGGGGGAGGCGATCTGCGCGAAGGTGGCGCTGATGGGGTGGATGTCGAGGATGTAGAGCGCGCCGCCAGGCCGGACGTAGCGCGCGGCGATCGCGGCCCAGTGCGCGACGTCGGGCAGCCAGCAGAGCGCGCCGTAGGTGGTGTAGACGAGGTCGAATCGCTCATCGAGGAGGGAGGGGAGGTCGTAGAGGTCGGCGCGGATGAAGGTGGCGTCCAGGTCGGAGGCAGCGGCGAGGGCGCGGGCACGCGCGATGGCGGTGTCGGAGAGGTCCACGCCGGTGACGCGGGCGCCGAGGCGCGCCCAGGAGAGGGTGTCGCTGCCCATGTTGCATTGCAGGTGCAGCAGGGACGCGCCGGCGAGGTCGCCCAACTCACCCAGCTCGCGCCGCTCAATGGGGCGCAGGCTGGAGCCGGTGGCCTGGAAGCGGGCGACGTCGCGGTGGTGGTCGGAGTCGCGCTGGGTGGCGAGCCAGTCGTTCCAGAGCGCGCGGTTGGCGGCGGTGTAGGCGTTGGGCATGGATGGCATGGGATGCTCCTTCCTGGCCGGAGGCGGGCGGTTGAAACCGCGCCTGAAGGCGTGCCGCCACGAAACCGACCTGCGTCGGTTGGGGAGAGCGCGATGGGTGGCAAAGTTGACTGGAGTAGTCAACTTTGCCGTTTTTGCCGCTTTTCGTTGTGTGATCGCTCGCGTCCTCCTCCCGAATGCCGAATTCATGCCGGGTTGCCGGCCAGTGGAGCTTGACATTTGGCGTTATGGGTGGCAAAGGCGGCACGATCGCGGCAAGAAATGGCAAGAGGTAGCAAGGTGGGCGGCAAAATGGCAACGTCGCGAGAGGATCCAGCGAAATTCACGTTGTCACGTCTGTTGTTGCGATGGGGCGCGTGTAGGTGTTTGGCGCGATATGCGGTTGTTCAGGTGCCAGCGGCGCGGGGTGCGCCGCGGTAATAGAACTAAGATACGACAAAGAAGGGTGGTTGTCAAGGGAAGGAGCTCACGGTCAGATGGGTAGGAGGCCCTCGGTCAGGAAGGCGAGGTCGCTGTCGGGGCGCGGCTCGACGCGCTCCCAGCCGGGGAAGCCACCCCAGCGGAAGCAGATGCGCAGGTAGTTGACGAAGGTGGTGTGGTGCCACTCGGTCAGGAGCCGAGCATCGGCGGACGGGTTCGGGACCGCGATCTCGTAGCCCCCGCAGCCGCTTATGCCGTATTTGAGATCCCAGTCTGGAGCGATCGGGACCAGGAGACAATCATGTGGCAGGAGTGCGTAGGCATGGCCATCGCAAATGTCCTCACCATCGGGATCATCCAGGTCCCAGTCTTCCTCCTCAGCGCCACCATAAACATCCTCCCAGGCGACTACATCATCGAGCGCTCCCACCCCATCCACATAGAGCGGATCAAGCCCATGCTCGCGCTCCAGGTCTCGCTGCCATTTGCCCCATGTCTCGGGCACAGTACCCATCAGATTGACCGCCCCGATCACCTCATAGAAGGTGCGCAACGACAGTGGCAGAGGACCGACTTGAGACTGCAGGCGCGCCATCGTGTCAGCAGTCTGTGTGGCTGGTGGCGCGAACACCGGCGCCAGATGTCTGCGCTCCTCTTCCGTGACGGGAATGCCGTCATAGCCGAACTGATAGCCGATTGCTACCAGTCGTGGGATGAGCGTCTCGATGTTGTGGCGGGCGCGACGCATGGTCTCATGGGCGACGGCGCGGGCGTCGGTAGAGACCGGCTCGTCGCGCACGGCGGGGCCGAGGGTGACCAAATCGGCCCAGACCTGCTCGTGCTCGCCGGCGAGGTAGCGGTCCAGATTAGGTGGGCATGGTGGGCGCTCCTCTCCGGCGGCACATCGGACAGAGGACTACCAGCGCGAGGTGATCACCTTTTGGTCGGTGTAGAAGGCGATGGCGTCTTTGCCGGTGGCGTGCAGGTCGCCGTAGAAGCTGTTCTTCCAGCCGGCGAAGGGGAAGAAGGCCAGCGGCGCGGCGACGCCGACATTGACGCCGAGCATGCCGGCCTCGATGCGCTCGCGGAAGGTGCGCGCGGCGGCGCCGCTGGTGGTGAAGATGCTGGCGGCGTTGCCGAAGCGCGAGCGGTTGGCGACGGCGATGCCCTCCTCCAGCGTCTCGACGCGCACGACCGAGAGCACCGGGCCGAAGATCTCCTCGCGGGCGATGTCCATCTCTGGCGTGACACGGTCGAAGATGGTGGGGGCGAGGAAGAAGCCGTCCGGGTCGGGCGCGGCGCCCGCATGCCCATTCCCATCGCCGTTCGTCGTGCCGTCGCGGACGACGGTGGCGCCCTGCGCTTTGCCGCGTGCGATGTAGCCGCGCACGCGCTCGCGATGGTCGGCGCGGATGACCGGCCCCATGCCGGTGGCGCTGTCGAGGCCGGAGCCGAGGCGCAGTCCGCCCGCCGCCGTATCCAGCCGGCGCACCAGCTCATCAGCGACGCCGCCGACGGCGACGACGACGCTGCCGGCGAGGCAGCGCTCGCCCGCCGCGCCGAAGGCGGAGGCGATGATGGCGGGGACGGCCTGGTCGAGCTTGGCGTCGGGCAGCACGATCAGGTGGTTCTTGGCACCGGCGAGGGCCTGCACCCGCTTGCCATGCGCGGCGGCGGTGCGGTAGACATGCGCGGCGACGGGCTGCGAGCCGACGAACGAGACGGCGCGCACGTCGGGGTGCTCCAGCAGGGCGGTGACGGTGGCGCGTGCGCCGTGGACGACGTTGAAGACGCCGGCGGGCAGGCCGGCCTCTGTGAGCAGGTGGGCGAAGCGCTCGGCGGAGAGCGGCGTGCGCTCAGAGGGCTTGAGCACGAAGGTGTTGCCGCAGACGAGGGCCAGCGGGATCATCCAATGCGGCACCATCATCGGGAAGTTGAACGGGGTGATGCCGGCGATCACGCCGAGCGGGTAGCGGATGCTCTCGCAGTCAATGCCGCGCGACACGTCGCGCACGGTCTCGCCCATCAGCAGCGTGGGCGCTCCACAGGCGTACTCCACCATCTCGATGCCACGGCGCACCTCGCCGCGCGCGTCCTCCAGCGTCTTGCCGTTCTCACGCACGACGAGGCGGGCCAATTCGTCGAAGTGCGCTTCGAGCAGGGTGTGGTAGTGGAAGAGGATGCGGGCGCGCTCGACCACGGGCGTCGCTTGCCAGGCGGGGAAGGCGGCGCGAGCGGCGGCGACGGCGGCGTCTACATCGGCGGCGTTGCCTAGGGGCACATGGGCGATCACCGCGCCGGTGGCGGGATCGTAGACCGGCTCGGTCTCGGTCGCGTGCGGCGCGCGCTCCGCACCGGCGACGAGCATGCGGAGGGTGCGGACGTCTGCGTTGGATGCGGTGGTAGTCATGGCTGCGCCTCCTTGATCCGCGCTGACTGAGGTGCCGTGCCGCCGCCCGGCGCTGGCGCGGTGTCGAGCGGTTGCAGCACGAAGTCGTAGGTGACGGTGTAGAACGGCGCGGTGACGCCGTGCGCGGCGGCCTCGGTGGGCGTGTCGTGGCGGATGAAGTCCACCACGAGCGCGTCGCGCGTGGCGAAGACGGCATCCGAGGCGAGATAGGGGTCACCCTTGACGAAGAGGTGGGTGGTGAGCGGTCGGTAGCCCTGCGCCGAGACGATGAAGTGGATGTGGGCGGGGCGGTAGGGGTGGCGGCCGAGCGCGCGCAGCAGCGTGCCGACCGGGCCGTCGTCGGGGATGGCGTAGCTGACGGGCTTGATGCCGGTGAACGTGTAGCGCCCCGCCGCGTCCGTGCGGAAGCGGCCGCGCAGATTCATGTCGGGCTGATCGGGATCTTGCTGCTCGTACAGCCCGTTCTCGTTGGTCTCCCACACGTCGAGCAGCGCGCCGGGGATGGGCGTGCCGCCGGGCGCGAGCACGCGGCCGCTGAAGACTGCCGGCTCGCCGCGCGCATCCTGGCTGATGGATGCGCCAAGGGGCAGATCGCGCGCACCGGGGCGGTAGAACGGTCCGAGCACGGTCGAGGCGGTCACCAGCCCACCGGCGGGGTGGTTGATCTCGTCCACCAGCATGCTCGCGCCGAGCACATCTGAGAGCAGGATGAACTCCTGGCGCCGGTCATCGCTGATCTGGCCGGTGGCGGTGAGGAACTGGATGGCGCGCAGCCATTCCGCCTCGGTCAGCTCCGTCTCGCGGATGAAGGCGTGCAGGTGAGCGATCAGGCGATCCATCACGAAGCGCAGCCGCGGGTCGCTGGTTCCCGCCAAGCTCCGGCGGGCCGCCGCGGTGAGCGCACTACCGGCGTCTTCGCGCATGTGTTTTGCCTCCCGGCGTCTTCGCGCGCCGGCCCGCGCATTGGTTGCACTGGCGAGACCAGGCCCGGCCTCACCACTTAGCCGGCTCCCCGGCAGTGTCGCACGGAAGCGCGGCGTTCGGCAACCCGCATTACTCTCCTAACGGAGACGCGGCAGCGCCCGATCAGCTCCCCGCGCTCAGGCGAGGGCGATCGGGCGCTCCGGCGATGCGAGGGTGTGCGCGGCCGCTATTTCGCGTACTGGACCAGGACGATCAGCCCGCCCATCTCGGTCATTGACTGACCGGGGTTCATCAGGTGGGTGAGGATGTGGCAGTGGAAAGGATAGACGCTGCCGGGGGCCTGGTTGGCGACGAAGGTCAGGTCGTAGGTCTCGCCGGGAGCGAGCTGGACGGTATCCTTTTCAATCGGGTTGGCGAGCATGTGGCCGTCTTCCGCGACGATGTTGAAGAAGTGGCCGTGCAGGTGCATGGGGTGCAGCAGCATCGCGCTGACGCCATAGAGGCGCATGTGGACGGTCTGCCCGTGCTTAACGTTGAGCACCTGCGTGTCTGGGAAGGACTTGCCGCTGATGACGTAGTACCCGCCAAGCTCGCCAACGAAGGCGTCGTATTCCACATCGGCCTTGATGGCTTGCGCCGCCTGCGCGCTGCCGGGGCGTGGGTCCACGATGAAGGCGCCGTAGAAGCCGCCCTGCATCTGCTCGACATCGTCGTAGTGGCTGTGCCACCAGTGCGTTCCCACATCGGAGTCCGTCACGGGGAAGTCATAAGTGAAGGTCTGGCCCGGCTGGATCGGCTTCTGGCCGAGCGGGGAGACGCCATCCGCCGCGGTGGGCACGCTCAGGCCGTGCCAGTGGATGGCGGTGGGCATCGGGAAGGTGTTGTGGATGGTGACGCGGATGTGATCGCCGGCGGTGACGCGAATGGTCGGACCGGGAACGGTGCCGTCGAGCGTCCAGGCGAGGACCGGGTGGCCTTTGAGTGGCTCCCACATCACCTGTTTGGCGGTGAAGGTGAAGTGCTTGGCGCCGTCGCGGTCGAGGGTGAATTTGGCGACCTGGCCGCCAACCTGTTGGGTGGCGGCGGGGACTTTCGCCTGCGCGGCGGCGGCGCTGCCGGAGCTGGACATGCCGTCGCCACTGGATGAAGAGGAGGAGCTTGGCGCGGCGGTGGCATCACCGGCGCCGCCAAAGCCCACGCCAAGGCCGTAGCCGCCGAGGCCCGCGACCAGGAGGGCGACGAGGGCGAGCGCGCCGAGTGGCGAGGTGAGGCGGCGCACCCAGGTGGCGCCATCCACGCGGAACCAGCCGCCAACGCTCTTCCATTGGTTCGCCAGGGGCCGGGGCCGTGCCGCGTTGGGCGGTGGCGTCGTCGCGGGGGTGGGGCCGTTGCCGGCTGTAGACTCTACCCGTTCCTCGACAGTGGTATCGAGAAGGGAGACCGGGCCGCGGTCGTTGTAGGCCATGCGTGTTCCTCCAGGGAGTGAGAGATATGTGCGTCAGGCAGCTCGTATGTGTCGCGCATGTGGCTGTGACTGAAACGATAGGCCCAGCGGCTCACGGCACCGTCACGCGGGGCGACAGCGGCGTCACGACAGCCTCACATGGGGCGGATCGGGGCGGTTGTGGGTGAGTCGCGGTTGTAAGATGGCGCGCCGCACCTGTGACACGAGTGAGACGACGCTCGCGTATCCTGAGGGCAGCGTACCGGCTGGATACCTGGCCCATCTCGCGCTGGGCAGTATTCCGCAGTGGCCCGCATTAGGAGGGGATGCCCCATGGCGATACTGGATATGCGCCGCGCGCCGGCCGCGGTGGGGTCCGAGACACCCAACCTATCCAACACGATACGTCGCGTGCTGCTGCCGCTGGATGGGACGCGACACGGCGATTGGGTTGTGGAGCGGGCGATCCCGCTGGCGCGCGCCCTCAACGCCGAGGTCGAGCTGATCCGCGCCTACACCGCTGACCACCCTCCGCACGCGCATGGCCGTAGAATCTTCACGCGGCGCCGCGAGGAGCGGGAGCCACTGCACGCGGCGAGCCTGTATCTGGCACGCCTGGAAGGGGTATTGCGCGCGCGGGGGGTACGGACCTTTAGCCGCGCCGTGCAGTGGCCCATGGCGGATGCGATTCTCGATGCGGCCGAGACGAACCCGCCGGATCTGATCTACCTGACGGCTGGTCTCTGGCGGGAGAGCGAGACGCGCCGCTCCGCGGGCGAGCATCCGCTGATCGAGGTGCTCAACCAGTCGCGCGTGCCCGTGCTGCTGGATGACACCGCTGAGGCGAGCGCGCTTCCGTATGGGGTTGGCGCGGAGCTGCGTGTGGTGATCGTGGCGTGTGATGATGAGGCGCGGTCCGCCCGGTCAGGGGAGTACGCGGCCACGCTGGCACGCGCGCTGGGCGCGCGGCTTACGCTGTTGCCTGCGGGGCGAAGCGCGGACACTGGCGAGGGCGAGCCGGATGGGGCGCTGTTGGAAACGCTGGCACGCGAGCGGGCGAATCTGCTGGTCGTGTGCCTGCCGCGCGCGCTGGAGCAGCGACGCGCGGCGGTGGAGCGGTTTGTGAGGCTGCCGCGCGCGGGCGGGCCGGCGGTGCTGTTCATGCCGTAGCGGCGGCGCTTGGGGCGCGGATGGCCGGCTCTGCCCCGTCCGTACGCGCCCGCGCACCCCGCCCGCTGAGACGCCCACTTTGCCCCACTACACGTTCGCGGTCGGCTGGGCGTTGAGCAGATAGCCGACGCCGGTTTTGGTCTGGATGTAGCGCGGGTGCGCGGCGTCCAACTCCAGCTTGCGGCGCAGGCGGTTGATGTTCACCTGGAGGAGGTGACTCTCGCCGATGTATTCCGCGCCCCAGACATGTTCGAGCAGTAGATCCTGGGTGACAATGCGGCCCGCGTTCTGGGTGAGATAGGCCAGCAAGCGGTACTCGATGGGCGTCAGCTCCACTTCGCGCCCACTCATCATGACCTGATGCTGCGCGTAGTCTACGGTGAGCTCGCCGATGGTGACGCGCGAGCGCAGCGCTTGCGCGGTATCCACGGCGCTGAGCTGGGCGCGGCGCAGCACGGAGCGCACGCGCGCAAGGAGCTCATCCACACTGAAAGGCTTGGTGAGATAGTCATCGGCGCCCAGGTCGAGGCCGCGGATCTTATCCTGGTCGTTGCCACGGGCGGTGAGGATGATGATCGGCACGGAGGAAAACTCGCGCACGCGCTGGCAGACCGCGAAGCCGTCCAGTATGGGCATCATCACATCCAGCAGCACGAGATCGGGCGAGCGGGCTTCGATCAGCTCCAACGCCTGCTGCCCATCCGCGGCCGTGAGCACGTCGTAGCCGTCCAGTTGGAGGTTGCGTGAGACCAGCCGCAGCAACTGCGGATCGTCGTCGGCTGTCAGAATCGTTGTCTTCTTCGCGGACATTGGGATCATCATCCTTCGCTTAGCGCGGCCGTCGCGATCGGCTCATCAACCCCAGCGACATGGCGCATGGGAAGCAGTACATGAAAGGCGCTGCCACTGCCGGGCGTGCTGTCGGCCCATATCATACCGCCGTGCAGCTCGACGAGCCGCTTGCAGATCGCCAGGCCCAGGCCCAGGCCCTCCACTTCGCGTGTCAGGCTGCTATCCACACGATGGAAGCGGTCGAAGATGCGGCCGAGCTGCTCCGCGGGAATGCCGACACCAAAGTCGCGCACGACGATCTCCACCAGCGCACGCGGGTAGCCGCCGACCGCTAGCGGGCGCATGTCGCCTTCGCTCATCGCCCTGCCAGGCGGGTTGACCCAGGAATCTTCAGGCGGCACAACGCGCAGCTCGACCTCGACTTGACCGCCACCGAGCGAATATTTGACGGCGTTCTCGAGCAGGTTGTCCAGCACCTCGCGCAGCCGGCGTGGGTCGGCCTCGACCGGCGGGAACTCCGCGGCGGGAGCATCCCACGTTGCCGGCGGCTGACGCAAGGCGAACGTGACGGGACGGGACCGGCCATCCATGGCGCGTTGCTCGGCGGCGATGATGGCCTCGCGGGCGAGCGCCGGCACACTTACGAGTTGGCGCTCGAGGGTGAGATCGCCGGTTTCGAGGCGTGACATCTCGAGGAGGCGATCAATGATGATCTCCAGGCGATCGCTGGCGGTCGCGATGGCGCGCAAGAACTCATGGCGCTCCTCGCGCGGCAGGTGGCGCTCGTGGCGCAGGAGTGTGGCGGCGTAGCCTTTGATGATGGTGAGCGGGCTGCGCAGTTCGTGACTCACCGTGCCGAGCAGCTCGGCCTTCAGGCGCTCGGCGGCGTGCAACGCGCGTTCCTGCGCCATCACCTGGCGCAAGCGATCCTGCTCGGTGATGTCCTTGATGATCTCGACCGCGCGCACGACCTTCCCCCCGTCGTCGAGGATCGGGTACGTCCAGCGCTGATAGACGCGATGGTCGGGCGTCTGCCCTGGGCCGCGCGGCAGGAAGCGTTCTTGTTGCACGTAGGTGGGGCGCTGGCTGGAGACGGTCGTGGGGAGGGGGCAGCCGGCGCAGGGGCCGCCGCGCGCGCGCGCCACAGAGTAGCATTCGACGCCCAGCGCCTGATCGTCCGTCATGCCCACGAGCGCCCGGTACGCGGCATTGGCGCGCACCAGTTTGTAGTCGGGAGTGACGACGCAGATCGGGTCCGAGACGGCGTTGAAGGTCTCTTCCCAGTCCGCGCTGGCCGCCTCTATCGCGCGCAGCGCCTCCATCCCGCGCTCGCGCGCGGCGGATGCCTCGGCCGCGCGGGCGCGGGCGGCCAGCAACGCCGCGGCGAGCGCGGCGGCGGTCGCATCGCTGGTGGCGGCGAGCGCCTCGTGGGCGCGGGCGGCAAGCGCGGGCGCATGCGGATGATCGTTCCAGCCGAGCAGAACCCGCGCCAGCCTGGCGGGCGCGGTCGCGGACGGATCCAGCTTCGGGCTGTGTTCGTCGCTGTCGAGCTGGGCGTTGGGCAGCGACAGCTCGGCCGTGGCCCACGCGCGTGTGCCGACTGCCGTCATCTCCTCCCCTGTCGGAGAGGGATGGTTGGGTGGGCAGAGGAGCCATGCCTCGTCTTCGGCCATGCCGTACACGGCGAGCACACGCGGTGACTCGGCGGGCGGCTCGGCGGGCAGTGTCAGCGCCACGCGGGCGCCCTCGGCGGGTGAATTGGGCATCAGCACGATGGCGCCGCGCTCCGCGTCGCACAGGATGGCGAGCGTCTCCAGCGCCCGCGACGCGACGGAAGCGGGCGTTTCCGCGCCGGACATGGCACGCAGCGTCAATCTGGTGAGATCGCGCAGCGCGCCCGCGAGCGCATCGTGGCGCAGCGCGCGCGGCTGATCTGTTGCTTGCATGCTCATATGTCTCGCACCCATCGCTCGACTGTCTCGCACCCATCGCTCGACTGTCTCGCACCCATCGCTCGACGAAGACCAACGAAAGCGGTCGCGGCGCCGCGGTGTGGCCGCACACGCTTCTGGCTTCAGAGTACCGCATGGGCGCTCACCGCAGCATCACAGCAGCCGCGAGCATATCACAATCGCGTCACGGGGATGGCTCGTGCCGTCGCGCGCCACATGCCATAATATGGTGTGTAGGGGAGCGCCAGGCACGACGTGCGCTCTGGCCGCGGATGTTCCGTGCGACAGTCGTGGGCGCCACGCGCGTTTATCGGGGGCTAGTGTGCGAAAACCTGAAGGCCATCCACCGCCGGCAGCGGCGACCGCGAGCGGGCGCGCGTGGTCATTTCTCACGGGACGTGTCGCCGCGGCGTATGGTCAGACGGCTGCGGGCACGCGCGGCGCGGCCCGTGGGGTCTGGAAATCGCCGGGGGCGCGGCTCGTGCGCGAATACATCGAGCGGTGGGAGGCCGATACGCGCGCCGGCATAGTCGCGCTGGTTGGCGGGACCGCGCTCGCGACGCTGGTGAACCTCGCGCTGGGCGCGATTTTCGGCCCGATGCCGAACCCCGGCGTGGTCTACCTGCCCGTGATCGCGATGCTGGGCTACCATTGGGACTGGCGTTTCGGCGCGGCGGGCGCGGCCTTGCAGCTTCTCTGTGTCTCGCTGTTCTTCCAGCCGTCGCCGGGCGCGCTCAAGCTACCGACCGGTGCTGTCACCGAGCAACTGCTCACGCTGGCGGCGGCCGATGCCTTCATTCTCGCGCTGGTGCAGCTCGCGCATACCCGCCGCACGATGGCTGAACGCGAGGCGGGGCGTTTCGCCGCGCTCAACTCGGTCGGGCGGGCGTTGGCGGGCGAGCTGGATGAGGCGCGGCTGTTGCGGTTGATCGCGCAGACGGCGCGCGATCTCACCGGCGCGGGCTTCGCGGCGTTCACCTTGCGGCCGTTGGATCCGCTGGGCCAGCCGTTGGTGCCATCCGAAGGCAACCTGTTCCATCTGGCGGGGGTGGTCGGCGTCAGCCAGCGAGAAGAGGAGCTCTTCCGCCGCATGCCGCTCGGCGGTGAGGGCATCCTGGCGCCGATCTTCCGCCACGGTCTGCCGGTGCGTGTGGACGATGCGCTGGCGCTGCGCGCGACCACCCTTGCGGCGGCGCATGCACAGGCTGACGGTGCGCATGCTACGCCTGTGCATCCCGCGCATTCACCGGAAGCATCCACAAGCGACGGTCGGGGCGGACGCGAGTCGCCGCGCGAGGCGGGGCGGCGCACGGCGCTGGACTACGCGCATGGCTTGCTGCCCGCTGAGGGGCTGCGTGCCGTCGGCGTGCCACACGGCCACCCGATCGTGCGCAGCTTCCTGGGCGTACCTCTGTCGGATCGCGAGGGGCTGGTGCGGGGCGGACTGCTGTTGGGACACGCGGAGCCGGGCCGCTTCACCGCCGAAGACGAGGCGCTGATCCTGGGGCTGGCATCGCAGGCGTCGGTGGCGCTGGAGAACGCCTGGCTGTTCCGTTCGGCGCAGGCGCAGGCGCAAGAGCTGGACGCGATTTTCGAGAACATCGCCGATGGGGTCACGCTCGTGAATGACCAGGGGCAGGTGTTGCGTGAGAATCGGGCGGCGCGGCGGCTGCGCGAGGCGCTGGAGGAGGGCGGCGCCGGTGAATGGACGCGGGCGCTGGTGCGGGAGCCGGCCGCGCGTGCCATAGGTGGGGAGGCGGCATGGAGCGGGCCGGTGCATGTGCCGGATGGGCAGGAGGAGCCGCGCGAGTACCTTGTCAACGCTTCGCCGCTCCGCCTGCCTGATGCGACTGTCGCGGAGGATGGTCTCGACATCCGTCAGGAGAATGGCGCCGTGCGCGCCACCGGCGCTGTGGTAGCCTGGCATGATGTCACCGAAGCGCGGCGGCTGCTGGCGGAGCGGCGCGCGCGCGCGGAGGCCGAGGCCGGCCGGGCGCTCTTGCGGGCTGTCGTCAATCAACTGCCGAGCGGGGTGTGTCTCGTGCGCGGGCAGGATGCGCGGCTGGTGCTGGCGAACCATGCCGCAGCCGAGGTATGGGGCGGACCGTGGATGGAAGATGAGCCGATAGTGCCGTTCCTCCAGCGCATTGGCACGCGCGTCTTCCGGCCGGACGGGCAGCGATTGCCCGACGATGAGCTGGCAACGCTGCGCGCGCTGCGCACCGGCGCGGCTGTGCGGCACCACCAGGAGATCATTCGCCATGCCGACGGCACGACGCTGCCGATCCTTTTCAACGCTGTCACACTGGATCCCAGTATCATCCAGTGGTCCGCACCGGCGGCGGATGGGACGGAAGATGCGCTTGAGCCGCTGGCGGTGGTGGTGCTGCAGGATGTGACGGCGCTCAAGGACGCCGAGCGGCTGAAGGATGAGTTCATCGCCATCGCGGCGCACGAGCTGCGCAACCCGATGGCCGCGCTCAAGGGCTACGCGGACATGCTGACGCGCCAGGGACGCCGCGGCGTGGCACCGCCGCTGGCCGACTGGCAGGGCGAGGCGATCGAGGCGATAGATCAAGCGACGACGCGGCTGGTGGAGCTGACGGATGATCTGCTGGACGTGACGCGGCTACAAGCGGGGCGGCTGGATCTACAGATTGTGCCGGCGGACCTGGTGGCGCTGGCGCGGCGGGTAGCGCGGCGCTTGCAGGTCACAACGGAGCGGCACCAGTTGGAGGTGGATGCGCGCGAGGAGTTCGTGGTCGCGCGCATGGATGTGCGGCGTATGGAGCAAGTGCTGGGCAATCTGATCGGCAATGCCATCAAGTACAGCCCCAATGGCGGCCCTGTCGCGATCGGCATCCATGAGGATTGCGCGATGGGCGTGGCCGAGCTCTGTGTGCGTGACCAGGGCATCGGCATCCCGGCGGAGCAGCAGGCGCGCATCTTCGGCCGCTTCGCTCGCGCGGACAACGCCAAGGCACTGGGTATCACGGGCACGGGCCTAGGCCTGTTTCTCAGCCACGAGCTGGTGGAGCGGCAGGGCGGCCGCATCTGGTTCGAGTCCGCCGAGGGCCGCGGGACCACCATCATGCTCACACTGCCGCTCGCCGCTGTGGACGATGCGGACGGAGCGGGAGACGACGCGCTGGCTGGAGCCGCGGGATAGGCCGCCGTCACGAGGGCAAAAGAGGGCGGCACCGCTGCGTGGGTGGGCAAGAGCAGCGATACCGCCTGGCGAGCATGCGTGCGTGCGGTGGGATGTAGGAACGGGGACCCAAAGGCGCATGTGCGTGCCGTTGCACAGGGGTACGCGAGGCACGGGGAT
>JAICVS010000021.1 GCA_025935195.1 Ktedonobacterales bacterium | reverse complement strand
CCCTTCACCGGCATCGTGCTGCGCGAGCGCCGGCCCGCCCAGGCCGTGCCGAAGGGATAGCGGGAGGTACGGCTTTGCCAAGGTGATGATGGGAGGAGATTCCGGAGCTCTCGTAGAGGGGGAAAAGTATCAAGTCCGCGCGAGATACATGACGCGATCCTCCCAAGAAACATCGCCGAGCTGTTCGACGAGCCGCTGGAGCGAACGGATGAGGCCGCCGACGTCATTCTGCGTAATAGTACGGTCGTCCACGAAGATGACGCCGCCGTGCGAGCGGCCCTGATCGCCCCAATCCTTGAGCAGCGGCCTGATCGTCCGCTGGTCATAGGTAACTAGCGTCCAACCGCTGTCATCAGATTGGCATCGTCGTTGTCGGCATCCTTCACCTCGAACAACTCGGCATTGGGGAGCATCCGCTTGAGCGCCTCGAAGCCCTGATTGTTGTCTTCCAGCGCCGCCTCGATCTCCTCAGGAAATGCCTCAGCATAGTTCAGCGCCGCCCGGACTTTGACTGGGAGCCACACGAGATGCGCCGCCGTCCGCGCCACATCACCATTGTAGGAGCGCGCCACCATCACCACCTCCCAAACCGCGAGGCCGGAGCCGGTGACGTATGCCTGGCGGCCAGCGGGGGAATCGCGGAACTCAATGGAGGCGAACTCGGCCTCGCGTAGCGATTCTTCGAGCAGGAGAGCCGATGTCTCGCTGGGTGTGCGGCCCAGCCGGCGGGCGAGCCGGCGCAGCCGCTCCATCTGATCGTCGCGCAGGCGCATGCTGACGACGTGTGACATGATCCACTCCTTTTCTCCGCGGGCGACATATGAGTTACGCCGTCAGCATTGTAACTCATATGCGGCATGAGCATTAGCGGTGGCCCACAGGGCAGGGGCGTTGCGCGCTCACTCTTCCCAATCGCGCACGCGGGAGACGGCCTTGCGCCAGCCAGCATAGAGGCGGTCGCGCTCGGCGGCGGGCATCGCCGGGATGAACGCGCGGTCGAGCGCCCAGTGCGATGCGATCTCCGCCTGGTCACGCCAGAAGCCAGTAGCGAGGCCGGCGAGGTAGGCGGCGCCCAGGGCCGTGGTCTCGCGCACACGCGGGCGCTGCACCGGCACGCCGAGCTGGTCGGCCTGGAATTGCATCAAGAGGTCGTTGGCCGCCGCGCCGCCGTCCACCCGTAGGGCGGAGAGCGCCAGGCCGGAGTCCGCCAGCATTGCCTCCATCACGTCGCGCGTCTGATAGGCCATCGCGTGCAGCACAGCCCGCGCAACGTGCGCCGCCGTCGCGCCGCGTGTCAGACCGAGGATGCCGCCGCGCGCCCGTGCATCCCAGTACGGTGCGCCGAGGCCGACGAAGGCCGGGACGACGTAGACGCCAGCCGTGTCCGGCACGCTGAGCGCCAGCCGCTCCACATCCACGCTCTGCTGGATGACGCCCAGGCCGTCGCGCAGCCATTGGACGGCGGCGCCGGCGACGAAGATGCTGCCCTCCAGCGCGTAGGTCATGGCCGGATGCTCGGCCGCGCCCAGGCCCCAGGCGATGGTGGTGAGCAGGCCGTTGGCCGAGGCGCGCGGCTGATCGCCGGTGTTGAGCAGCATGAAACAGCCGGTGCCATACGTGTTCTTCGCCATGCCGGGCGTGAAGCAGGCCTGGCCGAAGGTCGCCGCCTGCTGGTCGCCCGCGTCGCCGGCGATGGGAATGGCCGCGCCGAAGTGACGCGGGTCGGCCTGGGCGTAGACGGCGCTGGAAGGCAGCACGCGCGGCAGCATGGCACGCGGCACGCCCAGCTCGCGCAGCAGATCGTCGTCCCAGTCCAGCGTGTGGATGTTGAAGAGCAGCGTGCGCGAGGCGTTGGAGTAGTCGGTGACATGAGCGCGACCGCCGGAGAGGCGCCAGATGAGGAAGGTGTCCACGGTGCCGAAGACCAGCTCGCCGCGCTCGGCGCGCTCACGGGCGCCGGGAACGTTGTCGAGCAGCCACTTGAGCTTGGTGCCGGAGAAGTAGGGATCGATCACGAGGCCGGTCTTGGCGCGGACGGTGCCGGCGAGGCCGCGAGCGATCAGCTCGTCGCAGATGGGGGCGGTAAGGCGGCTCTGCCAGACGATGGCATTGTGGATGGCGCGGCCGCTGTCGCGCTCCCAGACGATGGTGGTCTCTCGCTGGTTGGTAACGCCGATGGCGGCAATGTCGGACGGGGCGGCGCCGGCCTGGCGCAGGGCATCCTGGGCGGTGGCGAGCTGGCTGTTCCAGATGTCCTCGGGGTCGTGCTCGACAAGGCCCGGCGCGGGGAAGTGCTGGGGGAACTCGCGCTGGGCGATGGCGGCGGGAGCGCCGTGGCTATCGAAGAGGATGGCCCGCGAGCTGGTGGTGCCCTGGTCGAGGGCGAGAACGTATCGCGCCATGCCGCGCCTGTGCCTTTCCACTCTCTGCCGGCGAGCCGGCGGTTGATGCCGCGCCTGTCACTGCACATAGTACGACGGGCGGTTGCCCAGTGTCTTGCGCCAGGGTGAGCATGCGAAGGCGCCAGTGGCTTACGGATACAGCCACCGGCGCCTTGCGCTGTCAATCGGGTGTTATCAGCCAGGGGTGTTATTGAATGGTCAAGCCGGCCGCCGCCTCATCCCAGCCGTAGAGCGTGCTCCAGCCGGTCGCGGCTGGGCTGAAGACGCCCAGTGAGAGGTGATAGCCGCCCGCCGCCTGGCTTGCCGGCACCGCCCAGCTCACCGTGAAGGTCTGCGCCTGCCCGGTCAACTGTTGGCGGTCCAGCCAGGTCTGGTAGGCGAGGTTGCCCGCCGCGTCGTAGACCTCGAAGTCCACCAACCCGGTGAAGGCGCAGCTCGCCTGGAGTGTCACACTCAGCCGCGTGGCCGTGCCGCCGCTGACCGTCGCGGGGGAAGCCGCCGCGCCGGTGAAGCTGATCGACGGCGTGCTGGCGCAGGCCGCCGCGGCCGGCGTCACCTGGAAGATGGCCGCCTGGTGCTTCCAGGCCCAGAGTGTGTCCCAGCCGGGGCTGAAGACGCCGATGGAGAGGTAGTAGCCGCCCACCGGCCGGCTCGCGGGCACCTTCCAGTGCGCGCTGACGCTCTGACTCTGCCCCGTGAGCGGGAAGTTGTCGCGCCACTTCTGCCAGATCTTCGTCCCGTCGGCGGTGAAGACCTCGAAGTCCACCAGCCCCTGCGTTGCGCAGCTCGCCGTGAAGCGCGTGGTGAAGCTGATCGTCCCGCCCTGCGCCACGCTGGCCGCCGAGGCGCTCTGCGGGCCGAAGCTGATCGCCGGGGTGTCGCACGCGCCGCTAGGCGGCTGCGTCGGTGTGGGTGAAGGCGAGGGAGACGGCTGCGCGGTCGGCATGGGTGAAGGTGAGGGAGATGGCTGCGCGGTCGGCGTCGGCCCCGGCGGCAGCGGTCCGCCGCCCGTTCCCAGCGCCGCCAGGTGCGCCTGGAAGCCTTGGCCGAAGCCGCTGGTCGGCGTCCCCGCGTAGTCCGTGATCAGCACGCCGCAGCCGCCCCAGGTGTCCCACGTCCAGCCCTGGTAGCTCACGCCGTGCGCATCCGCCCATGCCATGTAGCTGTCGAGGAAGCTGTGGGCGCACGTCCCGTTGACGCTCTCGCCCAGCTCGCCCGTCAGCAATGGCGCCTGTTGCGCGACGGCCAGCAGTTGCGTGTTCCAGCAGCCGGCGTCGTGGCAGGTGTTGTCGCCGTACTCGTGGAACTCGGCCACCAGACTGTTTAGCGGATCGTGCGGCTTGTACTGGAGCCACTGGCTCAGGTTGTTGGCGTAGTCAATCCCCGGCACGGCGATCGGCTGGGTCGCGCCGGTGGAGCGCACGGCGTCCACCAGGCTCTGCATGCCGGCCACCGACCAGCCCAGGCCGCAGCTCGTGCCGCCGTCGCGCCAGCACGGCCAATCCACCCCATGTGGCTCACCGTAGACGCCGAAGACCACGTTAGGATCGTTCTTGAAGGTCGCCGCCACCGACTGCCACATCGCCGGCGTGTGGTCGGTGTCGGGCATCTCGCGCTGGTAGCTGGCCTTGGTCGTGCCCGGCGCGGACCACATCAGCGAGATTTCGGCGTAGAGGCCGTGCTGGTGCAGCAGATTCACGTAGGCGACGATGGCCTGCTGGTAAGCCGCGCCCGCATCCGCCGCCGGCACGCCGTTGATGCCCAGCCAGCAATCCTCGTTGAGCGGCACGCGCACCGAATTGACATGCCAGGCCGCCATCGCCCGCGCGCTGGCGTCGTCGCTCGGGCCGTCGAAGACGCCCCAGCCCTGGATGCAGGCGTACTCCGAGCCGGATCGGTTGACGCCGATGAGCCGCAGCGGCGTGCCGCTGCCGTCCACGAGCTGGTTGCCGCGCACACGCAAGCCCGCCGGCGGTCCACTCGTCGCCGCGTGCGCCGCTCCCGGCGCGGAGCGTAGCGCGAGCAATCCCGCCGCCGCGCCCCCAAGCAGCAGCAGCGGCACCCCCAGAATTGCGAGCAGGCGCAGCGAGTTCGATCTTCGTGCTGACATTCGCGTCCTCCGTGTGCTCTAGGGGGCGGTCTTGCGCTCACCCCGGCTCCGTTTCGCGCGTCATCCCCATGCGGCCGAGGCGCATCTCCCGCGGCCCCAGCCTGATAGCGCGGAGTGCCAGGGTGACAGATTGTGTAGCAGAGGTCAATCGCGCTCGCCGGATGGAGGAAGCCGCGCGTCCGCGGTATTCCTGAGGTGGCGAGCCTGCCCGCTTCCCAATGTGGCGTTCTGCCCGCTCGTCACGAGCGCGGGCTGAGCCGCATCGCGTTCCACTCGCTTGCCAGTAATCCAGGCACGCGAGTCCGCGGTAGCCAGAAAGTCATGGTTGAGTTACAGATATGTGGATGGTGCGCTTCATACGCACTCGTCGCGAGTCGGAACACCTGCGTGCCGTGTCGTCTTCCTTGCGTCTTGTGCGGATGCGCGTGCTACCACGTCCTGCGGGTGGAGTCGGCAGTGTGCGCGCCGAGGATGCGCAGGATGGCGTCGGCCAACGCCTCCGCCTCGGACGAGCCCTCGCCGTCCACCGGCGGGGAGCCATCTACGCGCGTGAGCCGGCAGACATGGCGTAGCGTGGCCGTGGACGAGCCGAGCAGCAGCGTCGGCGCCTCGCCCGTCGCCACGCGGTAGCCACGCCCGCGCAGCCACGTCTTCAGCTTGCCGGCGGTCGGCAGCCAGAGACAGTCGCGCGCCGCCACCTGCGAGGCGGGCCACTGGCCGTCCGCGTCCACCAGCCCCAGCATGCCCGCCGTGGGATAGTGCGCCATCACCAGCCAGAGGCCCACGCGCGTCTCGCTGATGTGCTCGGCGCCCATCACTGTACACCAGTCGCCGATCCGCGGCTCCCAGCCGAAGCCCTCCGCCGCTAGCCGCCGCGCCGTCACGGGCGTCACCACATCCTCGCGCATAGCGCATCGCCTCTGTCGCCTGTCGCTGCCGGCCGCCACCAGGTAGCGCTAGCATACAGGATGCGCGCTCGCCACGCTACTGTCGCCGGGGATAGGCGTGATATAGTCAGCGCCCCCGCCTCACACACGTGAAGCGGGGGCATGAGGAGTGAGGCAGCGCACGCTCAGCCTTCGGAGCTGGCGTACTGCTCCTTGATCTGCGCGACGATGGTTGGATCGAGCAGCGTCGTCGTGTCACCCAGCACACGCCCCTCGGCAATGTCGCGCAGCAACCGCCGCATGATCTTGGCGCTGCGCGTCTTGGGCAGCTCGGCCGTGTAGTAGATGCGCTTGGGCCGGGCCAGCGCGCCGATGCTGCGCACGACATGCTCTTTCAGATCAGCGGTGAGCGCGTCGTTGGGCTGCTGGCCGCCGCGCGGTGTCACGAAGGCGACGATGGCCTGGCCGGTGATCGGGTCGCTGGCGCCGATCACCGCCGCCTCCGCCACCGCTGGGTGGCTCACCAGCGCGCTCTCCACCTCCATCGTGCCGAGCCGGTGGCCCGAGACGTTGACCACGTCGTCCACCCGGCCGAGCAGCCAGTAGTAGCCGTCGTCGTCACGCCGCGCGCCGTCACCCGTCAGATACAGGCCGGGATACTTGGCCCAGTAGGTCTGCACGTAGCGATCCGGGTCGCCGAAGATCGTGCGTGACATCGCCGGCCAGGGGCGCTTGATCACGAGGTTGCCGCCGGTGTTGGCCGGCACGGAGTTGCCCTGCTCGTCCAGGATGTCCGGCTCGATGCCGGGGAAGGGCCGCGTCGCCGAGCCGGGCTTGGTCGCCACGATGCCCGGCAGCGGCGTGATCATGATCATGCCGGTCTCGGTCTGCCACCACGTATCCACGATGGGGCAGCGCCCGCCGCCGATATATTGCTGATACCACATCCAGGCTTCAGGGTTGATCGGCTCACCGACCGTCCCTAGCAGGCGCAGGGTGGAGAGATCGTGGCGCTCCGGGTACTCGGTGCCCCAGCGCATGAACGTGCGGATGGAGGTCGGCGCGGTGTAGAGGATCGTCACGCCGTACTTCTCGATCAGCGCCCAGAAGCGGTCTTTGTCGGGGAAGTCCGGCGCGCCCTCGTACATGACAACGGAGGCGCCGTTGGCAAGCGGGCCGTAGACGATGTAGGAGTGGCCTGTCACCCAGCCGATGTCGGCGGTACACCAGTAGACGTCGTCGTCTTTGAGGTCGAAGATCCAGTCGTGGGTCAGCGAGGTGCCGACGAGATAGCCGCCGGTGGTGTGGAGCTGGCCCTTGGGCTTGCCGGTGGTGCCGGAGGTGTACATGATGTAGAGCGGATGCTCGCTGTCGAGATGCTCTGGCGCGACGATGGGGTGCGGCGTGCGCCGCAAGACCTGCTCGACGCCTTCGTGCAGCCAAACATCGCGGCCCGCCTGCATGTTGACCTGGCGCACGTCTGGGCCGACGCGCTGCACCACCAGCACATGCTCGATGGTTGGGCACTCGGCCACGGCGGCGTCCGTCGTGTCCTTCAGCGGCACCACGCTGCCGCGCCGCCAGCCGCCGTCCGCCGTGACGCAGAGCTTCGACTTGGAGTCGTTGATGCGGTCGCGCAGCGCCTCGGCGCTGAAGCCGCCGAAGATGACGGTGTGCGGGGCGCCGATACGCGCGCAGGCCAGCAGGCCAATCGCCAGCTCTGGGATCATCGGCATGTAGAAGGCGACGACATCGCCCTTCCGCACGCCCAGGTCTTGCAGCACCGCCGCGAAGCGATTCACCTCGCGCCAGAGATCGCGGTAGGTCAGTGTGCGCGTGTCGCCCGGCTCGCCCTCCCAGATGATTGCTGCCTTGTTGCGCCGCCACGTCGCGACATGGCGATCCACGCAATTGTAGGAGGCGTTGAGCTGGCCGCCGACGAACCACTTGGCCCACGGCGCGTTCCACTCCAGCACTTTGTCCCAGCGCTGATACCAGTCAAGGCGGTTCGCGGCCTCCGCCCAGAAGCCCTCTGGATCGTCGTGGGCGCGCTGGTAGATGGATGGATCGCGCACATTGGCGGCGGCGGCGAACGCGGGGGGTGGCGGGAAGCGCCGCGACTCCTGCAACAGGGCGTCAATGGTCGTGGCCGTTCCGGCGGATCCGGCGGACCCCTGAGAATCCGACATGCATGCCTCCCTTGTTGGATCAGCGCATAGGCAACGCGGTTCTCGACGGGCGTGCGGGCGCACGCTCACTCCCCATTATAGTAGCATGTTTTTAGTCGCATGTTTTTCTCTGTCGTCGCGGCCACCCAATGCGTCTACCGTTGGGGGTGTCACTTTCGTGCGCTGTATGATACACTCGCGGGTAATAGAGCTTGTGTGGTGCGACCCGCGCGGGCGCCCACGGATCGGATGCCCGCTCGCGCCGCGCCGCACCCTTCGCCGGCTCACCTCGTCGCCGTCCCGCCAGCTTAGAGAGAGGAGGATGCCCCTCCCAGCGACAGATCTCAGCGCGTTCCCTCTCCACCGTCACCACCCCCTGCGCTCGTGGGACGTGGCGACTCTATCTCGGGCACTCACGTACGGCTACCAAGCACGGAACCAAGCATGGAACCAGGTACAGCAGGTACAGCAGGTACAGTAGGGATGCCGCCCTCGGTGTCCCTGCCCAGAGAGGAGTTCCTCACCGTGGCAGAAGTGAAACCCGTTCCCATCGCGAATCCCGCCCCCCTCGGCCTGAGCGGCTTCGCCCTCACCACCTTCGTCCTCAGCCTCGTCAACGCCGGCATCCTCGGCGGCAAGGGCGACAATCTCGTCGTCATCGGTCTGGCCGTCTTCTACGGCGGCATCGCCCAGTTCGCCGCCGGCATGTGGGAGTTCCGCACCGGCAACACCTTTGGCGCCACGGCCTTCACGTCGTATGGCGCCTTCTGGCTCTCGTTCGCGGCTCTTTTCATCCCCGGCTTTGGTGTGGCGGCCGGCTCCGCGACCGGACCCACGAACTCGGCCATCGGCGCATATCTGCTCGGCTGGACCGTCATCACCGGGCTGCTGATGCTCGGCTCGTTCCGCATCAATGGCGCGCTGGCGGCTGTCTTCGTCCTCCTGTTCGTGACGTTCCTGTTCCTGACGATCGGCGCGCTCGCCAATAGTTCCGGATGGACGCACCTCGGCGGCTGGCTCGGCATCCTGACGGCGATTGTCGCCTGGTACACCGCGCTCGCCGGCATCCTGTCGCACGTCTCTGGCGGCAGGATGGTGCTGCCGGTCTATCCGCTGGCGTAGGCGCTCGCCACACCCAAATCACACGGCCGCCCCGGTCTGACCGATCTCGTCTCGACTGGGGCGGTTCATTTTGCCATGTGGACGCGCCTGGTATCGCCTATACCCACGCCGCCACAGCCGTCCGTTCGCTTGTCACTGCCTGGCGCGCACGCAGGGTGAGCGCGACGGCCAGCAGCGCCGCCAGCGGCAGCAGCACGAAGTAGCGCTCCGAGCTGCGCCACGCCAGCAGCAGCGGCAGCAGCGGTAGCACTAGCCCAGCGTAGGGATAACGCGGCTGCGCGCGCCAATACCAGACGAGCGCGCCCATCAGCGCGGCCAGCTCCAGCAGCGAATAGATCAGCGGCGGCAGCAACGGCAGCACGCCCGTCAGCGCCAGCCCGATGATGCCACTGCCGTCGGGCAGCAGCGGCAGGCTGACCGGCAACAGCAGGCTTTCCAGCCACGCGCGCGGCGCGAGCGCGATCCAGGGCGCATTGATCGCCAGGAATGTTCCCACCGCCAGCGCGGCCCGCTTCAGCGCCTCGTCGCGGCCACGCTCGCGCCAGACCCAGATCAGGTAGAACGGCGCGGCCAGCCAGGCGGTCTGCTTGATCGCGCAGGCCGCGCCCAGCAGCGCCGCGGAGCCGATGCGGCGCTCGCGCAACAGCCACGCACCAATGATGACGGCCAGCGGCCAGATCTCGAAGTCGCCGCCGGTGGCCTGGCGCGCGCCGTCGGCCGTCGCCAGCGCCAGCAGCGCGATGAGCGGGCGCCACGCGGGCGGGCAGGCGGCGCAGATGGCAGCGACGAGCAGGACGAAGAGCGCGATCTGCGCGATGGCGACGCTGGGCAGCCCCACCCATACCAGCGGCACATCCACCAGGAATGCCCCGGCGGGATAGCTGTGCAGCGTGCGCACGTCCAGCTCCGGCGGCGGTGACTCGGGGTGGGCGAGATAGGCGTTCATGACCGCGTCCAACTCGGCCCGCGTCGGATAGCGCCGCGGATCGCTGAACCGCCCGCGCCGGATGGGCGTGAAGGCACGCTCGCCGAAATAGCGCGCTTCAGCGGCGAGGTCCGCGTTGGTGTAGGGGTTTTGGCCGTGGAGCACCAGCAGCGCGTTGAAGTGGTTGTCGTAGAGGTCATCGCTGCCGTATTGCACGTGATGCGTCGTCAGCGCGTCTACACTGCCGCGGAGCAAGATGTCGCAGGTTTGGTAGGCGGTGAAGACCGACCAGAGCAGCACAGGATAGATTAGTAGCCGCGTGAGCCGGCGATGGCGGCGGATCGGCAGCGGTAGTGGGTGGCGCGCGGCGGCGAGAAAACAGGCGAATGCCAGCGCCAGCGTGACGAACAGAGCGACCGCCGGGCCGGCGCCGCCACGTCGCGGTGAGTCGAAGGTGTTGGCGATGTCGCTGGAGGCGGCCAGCGCCATGCAGCCGAGGCCGGCCAGCACTACGCGGCGCGGCGCGAGCAGCAGGTAGCGGTGTGTCGCGCGCAGCCACACGGGAAGCGACCATCCACGCCGCTGCCACGTCAGGCGCATGGCTGCCGCATCCTTTCCTTGTCTGACGTTATTTGAGGCCGCCGCGTGCGGCATCCGCGGCAGTATATCATCGCCTGGGCATGCAAACCGCACGGACGGATGCACCAGCATGCGCGTGAATGTGTCCCTACTCGTCCGCGAGCTGCGCGAGCGCGCGCTCGATCTCCTCCGCGTCGGCCAGCACGGGGAAGACCGTTAGCCCGGTCGCGCCGCGCAATCGCCGCACGGAACAGGTATCGCGCGGATTCTGCATCGCAACGGTGAGCACACCGCGTGTCCGGCCGATGGGCACGGCCCGCAGCGACCGCGCCAGCTCCGGCGCAATCGCGCGCCGGCAGGCCACCGGCAGGCGCCGCGGTATCTGCGCGTATGGCACGCCCAGCGCCCGCGCCGCCGCGCGCAACGCATCGCTATCCGGTCGCGCTTCGACCCCCGCCACTTCTCGTGGCTCATGCTTCAGTGCGACGATGGACGCGCGCCGCTCGCTATGCCCCGCGCGTGTCACCGACGCATCCGCCAGCGTGATCCGCGCGGCGTCCAGGGCTGGCTGTCTTGTCGCCGGCAAAGATGGTTCGGATGTGTCTACTGTGATGAGCCGCCGCATACGCCAGGCGGCGCGCACGACCCGGGCGCTGTCTTGTGGTGTCAGTGATCCGGCTGGCGAATACCCCACTGAGAGCCGTGCCGCTGGTGGATAGAAGCCGGGAACCGTCGCCCCGCTCTCCAACGCCGTGCATAGCCGTTCCATAACTGACGGCACGCCCGCGCTGTCGGCGCCGCACAAGACAATGGCGAGCGTGCCGAACCGCGGCTCGGCGATCACCCGATCCATTCCACGAATCCGCGTGTGGATGCGCTCGGTGAGCGTCATCAGCGCCGCCGGTGGCAGCGGTGGCAGCGGTACATCCGCCTCGCAGGCGTATACATATCCGCCTGGTCGCATCACCAACACAGCACACGCCGGGTTGTCGGACGGTGCGGTGCGCAGGTGTTCGCGCAGGCGTGCGGCCAGCGCGCGCCGACCCTCCTGCTCGTCTTCATGCAGTCGTGCCACTGGCTCCTCCCCATGAGGCGTATCGCGCGGGCGACATGCCTGTCTCGTCTCGGCACGTGGCAGAGTGCGCCTTTCCCCGGCAGGGCGACGAGAGAGCGCATACGCAATCCGCACGCACGCGGACGCCTTCCCTTGCAGTGTAGCGCGCCATAGCGGGAGCGCGGGCGCAAGCACATTGAGAACAGGTTGAGATTGCTTACGGCCAGTGATGGCTGGCCGGGCGGTCGAGCGCCAGGGATCGGGTGCGGGGCCACCCCTACGACGTGTGCTACAATCCCGCACAGCGCCTTCATCCGACCCGTCCACCGCAGCGTGGGCCACCTCCTGGCATGTCGCGCGCACGCCCGCTCGCCAGGTGCGTAGAGAGGATACACGTGCTGTGATTCAAGATGATCCGCGGCAGGAAGAAGCGGTGGAAGCGCACCAGGCGCCGGAAGCTGGCCGCCGTGCCGAGTTCAATCGCTACTTCGCGGTGCGCGCCCACATGGGCAACCTGGCGTTCTCGCCGGACGGCCACCAGATCGCCTACCTTGTCAACACGTCCGGTCAGTTCAACATCTGGCGCCAGGCGATTACCGGGGGCTGGGCCGCACAGGTCACGACCTTCGAGCGTGAGACCGTGCGCGGCCTCATCTGGTCACCTTCGGGTGACGTGATCGCCACGGCCGACAGCGACGGCTCCGAGCAATACCAGATCTTCTCCATCCCGGCAACCGGGGGCACTGTACGCTCCTTCACCGACCGGCCGGATGCCCAGTTCGAGCTGTCACCCGACGGCCTCTCGCCGGATGGGCGCTTCCTCGCCTTCGCCGGCAACGACCGCACCCCAACCGACGCCGACGTGCTCGTGCGCGACCTGACCACCGGCCAGACGCAGCGCGTCCTCGTCAACGAGCGTTACAACATCGCCGTCAACTGGTCACCCGACGGCCGCTACCTCACCGCCGTGGATCTGCGCAGCAACACCGATCTGCACGTCTGGCTCTACGATGCGGAGTCGGACACCACCCGCGAGGCGCTGCCGCACGACGATGAGTTCTTCTTCGCGCCGGGGCCATGGCTGCCGGATAGCTCCGGCTTCTATGCTGTCTGCGACCGCGGCCGCGAGTTCAAGGGCGTCGCGATCTACTCGCTCGCCCACGACGCGCTGCGCTGGGTGCTCACGCCTGACTGGGACATCGAGCATGTAGACTTGAGCGCGGACGGCCGGCGCATCGTCTGGGTGCAGAACGAGAGCGGCCGCGGCCAGCTCTACCTGCGCGACGACGATGGCGTGGCGTTGCGCGTGGTGGGCCTGCCGCTCGGCGTCATCGAGCAGATTCGCCTCACCTCCAATGGCCACACGCTCGCCCTGCGCATCAACTCCGCCACCGCGCCGGCTGAGGTCTATGTCGTCACCTTCGGTGCGATCGGCACGAATGAGACGCCGCGCGTGCGCCGCCTCACCTACGGCATGCTCGGCGGTCTGGCGCCCGAGGCGCTCGTCGAGCCGGAGCTGGTCTCGTTCACGACCTTCGACGGCCGCGATATTCCCGCCTGGCTCTACCGCCCGCGCGGCGTCTCCGCGCACCACCAGGCGCCGGCCATCCTCTCCATCCACGGTGGGCCCGAGGCGCAGGAGCGCGTCGAGTACAGTGCCTTCTACCAATACCTGCTCGCGCGCGGTATCGGCGTGCTCGCGCCCAACATCCGTGGCAGCACGGGCTACGGCGTGGCCTATCAGAAGCTCATCCATCGTGACTGGGGTGGCGCGGAGCTGCGGGACATCGAGGCGGCTGCCCAGTATCTCGGCGCGCTGCCCTGGGTGAGCGAGCAACGCATCGGCGTCTACGGCGGTAGCTTCGGCGGCTTCGCCACGCTCTCCGCCGTCACGCGCCTGCCCGACTACTGGACCGCGGCGGTGGATATCGTCGGCCCCAGCAATCTGATCACCTTCGTGCGCAGTGTGCCGCCGACCTGGCGGCGCATGATGTCCGTCTGGGTCGGCGATCCAGAGACGGACGCCGAGTTCCTGCGCGAGCGCTCGCCCATCACCCACGTCGAGAACGTGCGCGCGCCGCTGCTCGTCTTGCAGGGCGCCAACGATCCGCGTGTCGTGAAGGCGGAATCCGACCAGATGGTGGAGCGGCTGCGCCACATGGGCCGCGACGTGGAGTACGTCGTCTTCGACGACGAGGGCCACGGCTTCGCCAAGCGCGCCAACCAGCTGCGCGGCTACTGGCTGGCCGCCGAATTCTTCGAGAAGCACCTGCACGCCCACCATCACGCGCACCATCACAACGGCGCGTAACGAGTATCCAACGCAAACGCGGCCTCCACCCGTCGCGGATGGAGGCCGTTTCCTGATGTTGAGCGACCCGTTAGGCGGCTGCTACGTCGAGCAGGTCATCCGGGTAGGGTCTGAGCATGGCCACCAGCGGCTCAACGTCCGTCAGGTCTGGATTTAACCAGGCTTCTTCCTCATCAGGCAGCAAAATCACCGGCATACGGGTGTGAATGGGCGCCAGGACGCGGTTTGGCGTGGTGGTGATAATGGTGCAGGTGGCAATGCGCTCCCCGTCAGGGCTTTTCCAGGTGTCATACAGCCCGGCAAACCCGAAGAGCTCGCCATCCGTGCGGGCGATCCGCTGCTTCACCTTGGCGCCAGGGACGCCTTTCCACTCGAAGAACGCGGACGCGGGAATGAGACATCGCTGCAAGCGCAGCGCCTTCTTAAACGATGGCTTGTCCGCGACCGTCTCGGCGCGCGCGTTAAACATCTTGGAGCCTATCGCGGGGTCTTTCGCCCAGCCAGGGATCAGCCCCCAACGCATCAACCGCAGCTCGTGGTCGGTGAGGATAGTCGGCACACGGTTGGTTGGGCGAATATCGCGGTTATCCTCAAAGAGCGTTGCCTGCGCTGTTGGCACCTGAAAGCGCTGAAATACCCGTTTCCCATCAACAAGCTCATAGCGTCCGCACATAGAATAGACCGTTGCCTTTCGTGTCGAAGGCAGCCCAGTGATCAAGAGGGCATGCTTCGGGAGCTATCCTCGTGGTTGAGCAGCGGCATCCCCACCCCGAAATATTCCCATCGTCGCGCTTCTGGCCGGTAACGTTGGGCCTTCCAAACCTCACGGAGCCTGAGAATGAGAAAGCGTATGAGAAGTTGCCACCATGCTCCGACCACCCCCGGCTGCTAGCGCGAGGGTCGAAGGGGGAGCCTTCTCATACGCTTGCCAAGAGCCGCGCGCTACTCCGGCCGCAGCATCAGCTTGCCGTCCTTCAAGAACAGCGTGTCATCCACCCAGACCTCGCCGCCGCCGGCCGGCGCGCGCAGGTCGCACACCATGTCCCAGTGCAGCGCCGAGACGTTCTTGCCACCTGTCTCCGGGTAGCTGTTGCCCAGGGCCATGTGGATGGTGCCACCGATCTTCTCATCGTAGAGGATGTTGCGGATGCCGCGCGTGATGCCGAAGTTGTTGCCGAAGGCGAACTCACCTAGATAGCGCGCGCCCTCATCCAGCGCCAGCTGCGCGTCCTGGAACTCCTGCCCCTGCGCCGCTGTCGCCTCCACTACACGCCCATGCGCGAAGGTGAGGCGGATGTCCTGCACCAGATGCCCATGCGTAGAGCTGGGGACTGTGAAGCGGATGTGGCCCTCCGCCGAGTCCTCGACCGGGCCGGTGAAGAACTCGCCGCTGGGGAAGTTGCGCTTGCCGTCGCTGTTGCGGAACGTGCGTCCGGCGATGGAGAGCGTCAGCTCGGTGTCCGGCCCGACCACACGCACACGCTCCTTGCCGCGCAGCCAGTCCACATAGAATTGCTGCTGCTGGCCCAGCTCGCGCCAGCGTTCGGCGGGATTCTCGCTGTTGAGGAAGCACGCCTCGTAGACGAACTCCTCGAACTCGGCGAGCGACATGTCCGCATCCTGCGCGTAGGCCTGCGTGGGGAAGAGCGTGCCGCACCACATCTCCGCGCCCGCCGCCGAGCGCCGGCTGCGAATCTGCCCCAGCTCGCGCTGCGCGCGGCTGTGGATCGCCTCGCGCGCTGGGTCCACGTTGGCGAGGTAATGGGTGTTGGTGTCGGCGGCGATGGCGATGCGGCAATCCACCTGCTCGGCCAGCGCGCGCAGCGACGGATCAATCCAGGCAAGCTGCTCGTCGTTCCCCTCCTTGAGCAGAATCTCTTGCAGTGCCGGAATGCCGATGCGCGGGATCGGATGCCCGCCCGCGCGCAGCGTCTCGCGATAGACCTCCGCCACCAATGGCTCGGCCAGCGGCGACGATGTCAGGATGAGCACCGTCTGCCCCGGCCGCACCTCGACACAATAGTTCACGAGTGTCTTCGCCCAGCGGGTGATGCGTGGATCCACCTATGCCTCCTCTTCTCGCTCCATCGCCGCCCTGCCGCAATCGCAGGGGCCTCGCTTGCCGTATCGCTAGCGCGCGCCACTGGCCGGCGCCGCCTCCGTGGCGTTGGGCGCCTGGCGCTCGTCTTCGTCGTCCAGTGGGTAGTAGCTGGGCGCGGGCAGCGTCGCTGGATCTTCGCCGATCACCCACGCCTCAATCGCTTCCTGCCCCTGCGCGACCGCATCCTCGTAGGTTTTGCCGTGCGTCACGCAGCCCTCCAGCTCTGGCACCGTCACAACATAGATCTGACCCGTCGGCTCCCACTGGATGAGCATTGAGTAGCGCAGATCCCTGGCGTCCATCGTGTCCCCTCCACCGTCGCATCATAGCACCACGGACCCCACGCGGGGCAGCCTGCCGCGTTGTCTATGCCCCGCGCCGCGCCCGCTGCCGCCCGAAGAATGCCAGCAGCTCGTCTACCGGCAGGCAGTTGGGTACGTCAGCGGGCGTGAGCCAGCCCTTGCGCGCGACGCCGACGCCGTAGCGCGTGTTGAGCAGGCCCGCCGGCACGTGCGCATCCGGGCAGATGGGAATCTTCACCCCGTGCTCCGTGGCGAAGCGGTGCAGCCGCCAGTCCAGGTCCAGCCGGCTCGGATCGGCGTTGATCTCGATGCACACGCCTAGCTCGCCCGCCCGCGCAATCACCGCCTCCATATCCGGCTCGTACCCCGTCCGGCCCAGCAAGATACGCCCCGTCGGATGGCCGATAATCGAGCAATAGGGATTCTCCATCGCCCGCATGAGTCGTTGCGTCTGCTCCTCCGGCGACAACTGGAAGTTGCTGTGGATGGACGCGATCACGAAGTCGAAGGTCGCCAGCGTCGCGTCGTCGAAGTCCAGCGCGCCGTCTTTGAGGATGTCGCACTCCGTCCCCTTCAAGATGCGCAGCCGCCCGGCGAACTCCTCGTTCAGCCGATCAATCTCCTCCTGCTGCCGCCGCACCGCGTCGCGGTTCAGGCCGCCCGCGTAGGCCGCCGCCTGGCTGTGATCGCAGATGCCCAGATACTCCTTGCCCAGCGTCAGCGTCGCCTCCGCCATCTCACGGATGGAGACCTGCCCATCGCTCCAGGTGCTATGCACGTGCAGGATGCCGCGCAGATCAGCGTCCGTCACCAGCCGCGGCAGCTCGCCCGCCAGTGCCGCCGCGATCTCGCCGCGATCCTCGCGCAGCTCCGGCTCCACGTAGCGCATGCCCAGCGCGCGATAGATGTCCACCTCGTCTTTGCATGGGATCAGCGTCTCGCCGTCGAAGATGCCGTACTCGTTGATCTTGACGCCGCGCGCATGCGCCCGTCCGCGCAGCGCGACATTATGCTCCTTCGAGCCGGTGAAGTGGTGCAGCAGGTATGGGTACTCCTCGTCGCGCACCAGCCGGAAGTCGCAGGCGATGCCCGACCGTAGGACCACGCTCGTCTTGGTATCGCCCTGCCCTGTCACGGACTCGACCTGCGGCAGCCTCACCAGCGTCGCCATCACCACGGCGCGGTCTTCGTCGCGCGCCACGCTGCCGACGATGTCCATATCTTTGACGATCTCTTTGCGCCGGCGGATGCTGCCCGCCACGTCCAGCCGCACCACCTGTGGCAGCGCCCGCAGCGCCGCGGCGATGGCCTCGGCGTCGTGGGCGGCCACGTCGTAGCGATACTTGTTGGCGTGCTCGCTGACGAAGATCAGCCCCTTGAGAATCTTCTCCTGGCTCTTGACGCCGAAGCCGGGAAGCTGCGCCACCTGCCCGTTCTCACAGGCCGCGCGCAGGTCCGCCAGCGTCTCGATGCCCAGCGCCTCGTGAATCTGCCGGATGCGCTTCGGCCCCAGCCCCGGAATGCGCAGCATCTCGCGCAGGCCCGCTGGCACCTCCGCCAGCAGCTTTTCGTAGAGCGCCAAATGCCCGGTCGTCACCAGCTCTGTCACACGCGCGACCAGCGTCTTGCCCATGCCGGGAAGCGTGCTGATGCGGCCGCTTTGCACCGCCTCCTCGATATCGCCGTCCATGCCACCGATGGCGCGCGCGGCGTTCTGGTACGCGCGCGGCTCGAACGGGTTGCCGCCGCTCAGCTCCAGCAGATTCGCCACGTCGTCCAGAATCGCGGCCACTTGCGCCTTATCCACAGCCCGCCCCTTCTAGGAGAACTACCACAGAGGACACGGAGGAACACAGAGGAACACAGAGGAACACAGAGGAACACAGAGGAACACAGAGGGCAGAGAGGAGATGTGGAGTATCAACATGCCAGCACCGCCGCGCTGATATGGTCGAAATCTACTTTCTTGCCCACTCGACGACACCCTTTCACGTGAAGCGGAAAGGCGGCTAAGACGCTGTCCTCTCATCCTCTCCATCTCTCCTCCGTGTCCCTCCGTGTCCCTCCGTGTCCCTCCGTGTTCCTCCGTGTTCTCTGTGGTTAATTCTGTTTCATCCCGTTGACACCGGGTGCGTCCTCGTCCACCGCTTCCGCCGGCAGTGTCTCGCGCACGCTCAGGCCGGAGAGGTCAAAGTGCGGCGGCGGGCCGGGATGCAGCTCGAACGGGTGCAGCCCTTTCAGCTTCTTTGGCAGCGGCTTTTTGCAATCGAAATGCACCACCATCCAGGCCACGATCTCCTTCTCGATGAAGATCGCGTCCCAGGTCTCGGCGTCCGGCAGATCGTCGCCGTCCTGAATCCGCCGGCCGCAATACGCGCAGCGCACAGCTCCCGCTCGTACCGCCGCCTCGATCCAGCGATACAGAAAGATGTTGAAGTCTTCCATCGTCATCTCGCGCAGCGGCTTGCCCGGATAGCCCAACCGATCTGGGTTGGGAACCAGTACGAAATCCTCGTCGCGAGCGCCTAGCCAGAGCAGTGGTGGCCGCCAGGTCTCGATCACCTCGCCGCCTTCATCCGCCCGCACGGCGTAGCGCATCAGCCCCTCGCGCTCGAACCAGGCATCCAACGCGGTATCCGATGCGTCCACAGCCCGCTCCGTTTCACCTCTGCCAGCGTTCCACGCTTGCCCGTCACTCTATCACCCGCCGCCGCGCGCCATCCAACCACAGCCACTCCCTCCGATCCGCTCCCCCCGTCCTCTCCCAAAACTCACCCGATTCACCCCCGCTTCCGGCACGCATTGTGCATGATTGGACGGCAGAACTGCGTCTATGTGTGGCTGCCAAGAAGCTGCCGCATCGTATGGGGGCATCTGATAGGTGGTGGTGATCCCACTCGGAGAGCATGAGGCGAACAGGGAATGTGGACCGCTCTCGAAGGCGTGATGGTCGGCGGCCGGTACGAACTCAGCGCGCACCTGGCAAGCGGCGGCATGGCGACCGTCTTCCGTGGCTGGGATCATCGCTTGCGCCGGCCTGTCGCCATCAAGACGCTGCAAGAGCTCGACAGCGCCGACGCGCGCGACGTCGTGCGCTTCCGCCGTGAGGCGCGCGCCGCTGCCGCGCTCGCCAGCCCGCATATCGTCGAGGTCTACGACTTCTTCGCCGACGAAGGCTGCTACTACCTCGTCATGGAGCTGGTGGAAGGCGTTGATCTCAAGCACTATCTGCAACAGCACAGCCCGCTGCCCGTGCCGGAGGCGCTCGCCATCGCGGCGCAGATCTGCCTGGCGCTGGAAGAATCCCACGCGCAGGGCTTCATCCACCGTGACATCAAGCCCCAGAATATCCTGCTCGATTCGTCGGGAACGGCCAAGCTGGCCGACTTCGGCATCGTCCAGATTCCCGGCGCACGGCAATGCACCACTGGCGGCATGGTGATGGGCACCGCCGACTATGTCTCACCTGAGCAAGCGCAGGGCCTTCCGCTTACCCCCGCGACCGACCTCTACTCACTGGGCGTCGTGCTCTATGAGATGCTCACAGGTGTCTCGCTCTTCACGGGCCGCACCCCCGTGGCCGTCGCCATGCGCCATGCCTCCGCGCCACCGCCCTCCCCGCGGAAGCGCAATCCGGCCATCCCGCCAGGCGTCGAGCGCCTCGTGCTGCGCGCGCTCGCCAAAGACCCGCTGCGCCGCTATCCTTCGGCCCGCGCGATGGCCGACACCATCGCGCACGTGCTGGCCGAGCTGACCGTCTTCCAGGTAATCGCCGGCGCCGCCACCATCACAGATGCCGTGCCGACCAACACCTCCGCCGATGTCTCAGCCGACGCGGCTACCCTCCTGCTCGACTCGCCACTGTCTGAGAACGGCAACGCCGCAGCGGACGCGCGCGTGGATGAGACGGATCCACTGGAGGTGACAGATGCCGCATCCGCGCTCCAGGCCGAGCGCCCGCACGCGATCCAGATCGGTGCGCTGCTGTTGGACCCCGACGCCTCGCCCGGTCTGCGCCTGATCGCTACCATGCTGGTCGCCGTCGTCCTGCTGGCCGCGGTCGTCTTCCTCCACATGATGGTCTAGGTGCGCCGTTCCTCATATGCGCTAGACACATGCGCTAGAAGTTTCGGCGCTTGAGAGGACGCTTAGGTCTGGGAGACAGGCATCATGGCTACCCGCATAGGCTGTCAGCGACACCCAGCAGGGTCGCCAGAGGCCGTGCAAAGTAGCGCCGGCCCCTCTTGGTCACAGCTGTCCCTCGATCCATCGCTCGATTGGATGCATCAGCAGCGCTGCGATGACCCCGGCGGAGCCGAGAACGTGGAGCGCGATGTTGATGACCAGGGAGAGCGAGTCGCCAGCGGCGGCCGTCGCTGGCGCTGCGATCGCGTAGGGGATGACAGCGGCAACCCCGACCACCCCCGCGGCGAGGGCGACCCGCTCCCACCAGCTAGCCGCCTTGAAGATTCCCCACGCGGCCACAGTGAAGCCGATGATCGCAAGGAAGCCCAGCACCTGGGCAGCGGTCCAGAGAGCGCCCGTGGCTGTTGGTCCGATAAAGAGCGGCGTCATCCAGAGAAACGTGGAGCCGAACAGGAAGACCGCGACGGCCACACTGTTACGAAAAGTAAACATGGCAATCACCTTTACGGGCGAGCTGGCCCACTACGGTTTTTCCCTTGCCGCTGTTCACACCCAGCGGGAAAAACACTTGCTCATGATGAATGTTGGCACGGAGAGATCACGCGGCGGTCACACTCAGGGACTCGCCAGTCACGAATGCGTTGAGACACGCGACACAGCATCCAGCCGCTTGGAACAGGGCGCCACTCAGGAATGAAGTCGCATGTATCGGTTAGGGTCGCCCCCCGCATGCGGTGTCATGTGAGCCGCCGCCTCTCAGCCGCGGGATTGCCCGCGCAACCGCTGCTCCACCCGCGGACCGACAATCTGCGTGATATAAGTGTGATGGGCGCGACACGCATGACTGCCGCGCCACTTGAGGCAGGTAATCCAACGGAGGGTCATACATCATGCGACGCGACCAGATCGCGACCAGCGGCGCACCCGCCGCCATCGGCCCCTACAGCCAGGCCATCGCTACCGAAGGGCTGGTCTTTGCCTCCGGCCAGATCGCCCTCGATCCCGCCGCCGGCCAGCTCGTCGCGGGCGACGTGCGTGCCCAGACACGCCAGGCCATCGAGAATCTCTCCGCCGTCCTCGAAGCTGCCGGCAGCTCGCTCGCCCACATCGTCAAGACCACCGTCTTCCTCACCAAAATGTCTGACTTCGCCGCCATGAACGAGGTTTACAGCCAGTTTTTCGCGGTCGAGCCGCCCGCCCGCTCAACCGTTGCCGTCGCCGAGCTGCCACGCGGCGCCCGGGTCGAAGTGGAAGCCATCGCCCTTCGCGCCGCCCACTAAGAGCGCGTGCCTGAGCGCGTGCCGCTAGCCGAATGCGAGACTCTGGGATATACTGCACGGTGTGGGGTGAGCAGGCGAGGGGGGATCAGATGCCGCTGTCGGGAAACCTGCGCCAGTTCGCGCTGCCGGACATTCTGCGCGTCATCGAGAGCGGGCAGCGCACCGGCGCGCTGGTGTTGAGCCGGGGCAAGCTGCGCGCCGCCATCTATTTCTCCGCCGGCCAGTGGCTGCTGGCCGAGCGCATCGGCTCCAGCCTGGTGCTGGCACAGCATCTTGCCCGTGTCGGCCTGATCACGCCGGAGACGTTCGAGGCCGCCATCGGCATCCCCTTCGCCGAGGCCGGCGAGGTACCGGATGTGCAGATCGTGCGCACGCTGATCGGCGCCCATCTGCTCAATCATGACGACCTGCGCACCTTCGCCGTGGACGACGCGGTGAACCTGCTCACCATCATGCTCGGCTGGCCGGACGGTGACTTCTTCTTCGAGGACGGCACACCGCCGCCGCAAGGGCGGCTCGCGCTGCCGCTGCCCGTTGGCCCGCTCGTCGCCCAGGCCTTGCGCTACGCCAAAGCGGGTGGCGCTGCCTCCCCCGTCAACGGTGTCGGTAGCGTGAGCGGCGCGAACGGCATGAGTGGCATGGGCGGCATGCACGGCGCGCCGAGCGCCAACGGCATGCCGCCATACCAGACACCGCGCCCGCGCGCCGTCGTCGGCTTGGACGCCGTGCTCGATTTCGCCGAGATTGACGCGGACTCCGGTGCCGCCGTGCAGCTCACGCAGGACCAGTGGCGCTTCCTCACGGCGGTGGATGGACGCCTGCCGCTGGGAGCCGTCATTCAGCGGCTGCAAGCGCCTGAGCATGTGATTCTGCGGCTGGCCGCCGAGCTGCTCGCGTCGCGCGTGCTCGTCGTCGTCGGCTCCAGCAGCGGCCCACAAACCGGCATATTGCCAGGGTGACGCGCTAGCCTGGGTTCCTCACCCCCCGACCCCCTCTCCTTGCGAGGAGAGGGGAGACAGAGCACGATGTTACGGCTGGCCCCAGGGCATCGCGTCGTTGAGCAGCAGCGCCGGCACACGCTCGCCCGCGCGCACCACGCCCTCGCCCTCCGCGATCACGAGCAAAGCCGTCGCGCCACGCAGCGATGAGATGATGTGCGAACCCTGATCTCCGGTCGTCGTGCGCGCCACCAACGTCCCCGCCCGTGAGTCGAGCCAGGCGCGCACGAACTGCCGCCGGTCCACCCGCGTGATGTCCGTCCCCTCCAGTACGACCTCGACCAGCGGCCGCTCCACCTGGCTCGCGCCCAGCAGCGTGCGGATGGCGGGCCGTCCGAACAGCTCGAACGTCACGGCGGCCGAGACGGGGTTACCCGGCAGGCCCAGAATAGGCGTCGTGCCGAGTGCACCGAACGCCACCGGCTTGCCCGGCCGCATGCGCACGCGCCAGAACTCGATGCCGCCCTGCTCATTGAGCATCTGCTTGACGAGATCGTAGTCGCCGACCGAGACGCCGCCCGACGTCAACACCAGATCAGCTTCGCGTGCGCGCTCCAGCTTCGCGCGCAGTTCATCCGCGCGGTCGCGCGCGATGCCCAGCGGCCATGGCTCGCCGCCCGCGCGTGTCACCGCCGCCACCAGATACGGCCCATTGCTCTCGCGAATCTGCCCTGGTCCCGGCGTCTCGCCCAGCGGCGCCAGCTCGTCGCCGGTCGAAAGGATCGCCACGCGCGGCCGCCGTGTCACCCGCACCGGATGCACACCCAGCGCCGCCAGCAGCGCCACCTCCGCCGGCCCCACCTCGGCGCCCTTCGGCACGAGCAGCTGGCCCACGCGCACGTCTTCACCCGGATGGCGCACGTTGTTGCCCGCTGGCGCCTCCGCCAACAGCGACACATAGCCGTCGTCGGCCACCTCCGTCAGCTCCTGCTGCAAGACCGTGTCGGCGCCATCCGGCAGCGGCGCCCCCGTGAGAATGCGCACCGCCTCGCCAGGGCCGACCGTACCCTCGTAGACCCGCCCCGCCGGCACCTCGCCGGCCAGCCGCAGGCGTACGGGCGCTTGCTCACTGGCGCCGCGCGCATCCGCCGCGCGCAGGGCATAGCCATCCATCGCCGAGTTGGCGAAGGCGGGCAGATTCTCGCCGGAGACGGCGTCCGCCGCGAGGATGCGCCCCAGCGCCGCCGTCAGCGGCACGTCCTCGCCATCTAGCGGCGTAATGCGCGCCAGGATGCGCGCGCGCGCCTCTTCGACCGTCAGCATGATCGCCCTCCCTCCGCTCGTCTCTGGATCGTCTGTGGCGCGACGCATCCGCTCACGCGCGCTCCCTCATCAGCCAGTATAGCGCGCGACGTCCGGCATGCGCCGCCATTGATATGCTATCCTTGACCGCGAATGACGTTGGCGCCGGCACGGTATGCTGGCGCGACAGATGCTCGCATATCCGCAAGCCAGGAGTAACCCCGTGCAGCTTTCGCAGCGCCTCCAGAACCTGCCACCATATCATTTCGCCGAATATGCCCGTCTGATCGCCGCCAAGCGCGCGGCGGGCGTGGACGTGATCAGCCTCTCGATGGGCGACCCCGACCTGCCCACGCCGCCTGAGGTGCTGGATGCGCTGGACGAGGCCGCGCGCGACCCCGTCAACCAGCGCTACCCGGAGTACGCCGGCATGCCAGAGTTCCGCGCCGCCATCGCGACCTGGTTCGCCCGCCGCTTCGGCGTCGCGCTGGACCCCGCGCGCGAGGTGCTGCCGCTGATCGGCTCGAAGGAAGGGCTGGCCCACCTGCCGCTGGCCGTCATGGATGCGGGCGACGTCGCGCTGATGCCCGACCCGCAATATCCCGTCTACCCCACGGCCGTCGCGCTGGCCGGAGGCGTCAATGAGGACGTGCCGCTCGATCCGGCACGCGGCTGGCTGCCCGACCTCACCGCCATCCCTGATGAAGTCGCCGCGCGGGCGCGCACGCTCTGGCTCAACTACCCCAACAACCCGACGGGAGCCGCCGCGCCACTGGAGTTCTTCGCGGAGGCGGTGCGCTTCGCGCGTGAGCATGACATCCTGCTCGTTCACGATATGGCCTACGCCGAGGTGCGCTTCGACGGCTACCGGCCGCCGAGCATCTTAGAGACGGCCGGCGCGCGTGAGGTGGCCGTCGAGTTCCACTCGCTCTCGAAGGCGTACAACATGGCGGGCTTCCGCGTCGGCTTCCTCGCCGGTAACGCGACCATCGTCGAGGGCATGACACGGCTCAAGAGCAACATTGACACGGGCATCTTCCGCCCGCTCCAGGTCGCCGCGATGCGCGCGCTCGCCCTGCCCGAAGCCTGGATTGACGCGCGCAACGCCATCTACCAGCGCCGGCGCGACCGCCTGATTGCGGCGTTCAACAGCATGGGGCTGGAGGTGGAGACGCCGCGGGCCGGCCTCTACCTCTGGCCGCGCATCCCCGCCGGGCAGACCGCCGCCGCCTTCGCGCTGGACCTACTCGACCGCACCGGCATCGCCGTCACCCCTGGTACGAACTTCGGCGCGCGCGGCGAGGGCTACGTGCGTGTCTCGCTGACCGTCCCCGACGCGCAGCTGGACGAGGCGGTGCGCCGGCTGGAGGCGGCTATCGGCGTAACGGCGGCCTCGTGAAGCGTGTAGCTCCCCTCTCCCCGTGGGGAGAGGGGATTGGGGTGAGGACTTCCTTACGCTGGCGCGATGGCGATGACGCGCAGCGGGCTGCCGGAGCCGCCGACGATCTTGAGCGGCGCGGCGATCACGACGGCGCCGGTCGTCGGCAGTTGATCCAGGTTGATCAGGCTGGTGATGCCGAAGCGGCCGTTGCCGTGCATGAAGTTGTGGTTGGGGAAGGGCGACGTGAATCCCCCCGCCTGCCCCGCGTCGGTGCCGACCGTCTCGACGCCCACGCCCAGAATGTCGCGTTGCGTCGCCAACCACTGCGAGCATTCCGGCGCGAAGCCCGGCGAGTGCGCGCCGCCCTCGCCCGCGTTCAGGAACTCTTCTTTCGAGGTGCGCTTGCTCCAGCCCGTGCGCAGCAGCACCCACGCGCCCGCCGGAATCTGCCCATTGTCCCGCTCCCACGCCTGGATGCGCTCGACGGTTAGCAGGAAGTCGGGATTGCGCTCGACATCGCTGGTGAGGTCGAGCACGCAGGCCGGCCCAATGAACTTGCGCGGCGGGATGGTGTCGGTGGCGTTGTTGGGCAGGTCTTTGCCGCTCACCCAGTGGATGGGCGCATCGAAGTGGGTGCCGGTATGCTCGCCCAGGTGCAGCACGTTCCAGTACCACGCCGGCCCAGCCTCGTTGTAGCGCGAGATCTCGGTCAGCGTCAGCCCCGGCGAGGGCGCGAACATCGGCGGTAGATCGATCACCGGCGTCTCCGGCCCCAGCGGTGTCGTCAGGTCCACCACCTTCAGACCACCGCCGTCCAACTGTTCAATGAGCTGCGCGAGGATGTCGGGCTTGAAGCTGTACATGCGCGCCTCCTTCATGCCAACGTGCGATCACTCACTCACTACTCATGCGCCTGCCCGCGCAGGCCCTCCAGGTAGCGGCGAAACTGGAAGCGGTTCTCCAGGAGCGGCAGATCCATGTGGAAGGTCTTCGGGCCGACCGCCTCGACCTTGGAGACGATGGTGGTCAGCGTGTTGCTCGCCAGCGCCTCCTCCACCGCCGCCTTCAAGTCCGCCGGCGTATCGGTCTCGGCCACGCGCGGCACGCCGGCGGCACGCGCGATGCCGGCCAGGTCTGTGCCGGTGGATGTAGCGGTAGGGAAGCCGCCGACTGAGAGCAGGCTCTCGTTGTCGAAGACGATATGCAGCAGGTTGCCCGGTTTGTAGCGCGCCAGCGTACTCAGCGTGCCGAGGTTCATCAAGAGCGAGCCGTCGCCGTCGAGCACGATCACTGGCTGCTCCGGCAGCGCCAGCGCGATACCCAGCCCCATCGAGGAGGCCAGCCCCATCGCGTGCTCCAGATAGAAGAAGTTGTGCCGGTGGCCGAGCGTATACAGCTCCGCCGCCACCGCGCCCATGATCGTGACGACGATGCGCCGCTCCAGATCGGGGTAGATCGCCTCCAATGCGTCCGCGCGCAGCATGGCAGATTCCTCCTCTCTCACTCGCTCGCTCGTTACTCTTCCCACATCAGCTCGCGCGAGAGCAGCACGGCGACGGGATGCAGCGCGGCGTGCGCCAGCGTCTGCGCGTCCTTGATGCGCCGTGGGATGTCGGCGGTGGTGTTGAGGTGCCAGATGGGGATGTTGAGCGCGCGCAAGAGCGGCTCGGTCGCCAGCCCGCCCTGCGTCTGCCAGGGGTCTTTCTCGCCCCAGTGGCCGCGATAGCTGATCAGCATCAGCAGCGGAATCTTGTAGAGCAGCGCCAGCGAGACGATGGGATTGATGGCGGCGAAGAAGCCGTGATTCTGCATCAGCAGCGCCGAGTTCACCCCGGCCAGATGCGCGCCGGCCGAGATGCCGATGGCCTCCTCCTCCTTGGCGATGCGCACCAGCGTCATGTCGGGATCGTCGTCCGCCATGCGCATCAGGTGGACCAGCCAGGTCTCAGGCAGCGCGGAGAGCAGCTTCACATCGCAGGACTTGAGCGCTTCGTAGATCAGGCGGGAATTGGCAACGGAGACGGGCATGGCGCGCTCCCTTCGGGTGCTGGTTTCATGTGGAACGGCCGCATCCTGTGCGCGCAGTCTAGCACACGGCGCGAGCGGCGGCAAAGCACCCTCACGAGGGAAGGCCCAAGGGAAGGAGCGAAGGAAGGAGAAATGAGGCGAGAATGCGCCGGATGGAGAGCGGACCAGCGGCTGAAACCACACATCTGGGGCCTACGGCTACGAAACCAACCGGCACCAGTTGGGGAGAGAGGTGGGCGGTTGGTATTGACGGGCGACCGGCGCGTTCCGCATACTGAGCGCAGGCGCTCATGCGCATTTGCCTTTCCCAGCGCCGTTGGCGTGCGTGTCGTGTAGTTCAGAAGCGGAGGCCTTATATGGCCGTCAACATGAAGCCGCGCACAAAAGATCACTGGACGCTCCGGCTGCGCGTCAAGCGCCCAGGCTCGGCCGCTGGTGGTATGCTGCTGGCGCTGGCCGCCATCCAAGCTATTCTGCTCTTCCTGACAGCCTCGTCTTTTGGCCGTGGGGGTGGGTTGTATGGCTGTTCCTCGCCCTGTGGCACAGCCGCGCAACCGACGACGCCCCTGCTCGCTGTGCTGATCGGGATCGCCATCTTCACACTGCCGGCGGTGATCGGCCTCTATTCCTCCACCTGGCGCGCGGCTGTCGCGATGGCGGTGCTGCCGTGGTGGGCGGCGGTGATCTTCACCGCCAGTGCGCTGCTCGCCGCGCCCGCGACCTTCGCCGCGACGGGTGGAGGGGCTGGTGCCAGCTCGTTCCCGGCGCCGTTCTGGCTGGATGCGAGTCGTGCGCTGCCGCTGCTGCTCTCGCTCATCCTGTTCGCGGGGCTGGGGTGGTTCGGCTGGTTGGTGCGCCAGACGCTGAGCGACGCCTGAGCACGAATCGCAAGGGGTACTGATGGATGCCAGCGACGCCGCGCGATATTTCGCCCCGCTCGCCAGCGCGCGCTACATCGCGCTGACGACGTTCCGGCGCTCCGGCGCGGCCGTGTCCACGCCTGTCTGGTTTGCGGAGCGGGACGGCACGCTCTACGTCTACACTGACGCCGAGGCTGGCAAGGTGAAGCGGCTGCGCCACACGGCGCGCGTAACGGTGGCTCCCTGCACCGCGACCGGGGTGGTTCGTGGTCCCGCGCTCGACGCCCGCGGCCGCATTGTCACGAACGATGCCGAGGCCCGCGTGGCCCGTGCGGCTCTTGCCCGCCGGTATGGCTTCCAGTGGCGCGCGCTCGCCGCTTTCAACGGCCTCATGCGTGCTATCCGCCGTCACGCCGATGAGGCCGGCGATGCCTACCTCGCCATGGAGCGGCCATGAGCGCGGCCGGGTGAGCGTATGGGGAAGGCATGACGGACGGCGCTCACAGGTTGTTCTCGATGTTTTGGAACTCGCTGACGATCTGTTTGCCGAAGATCACCAGTGTGCCGATGATGACGAGGGTGACGAGCGCCAGGATCAGCGCATACTCGATGATTCCCTGGCCGCGCGTGCGCGCGTGGGAGCGCGAGAACACGCGAGAGACCAGGTACGAGAGCGGGCGCGCGAGCATAAGCATGCCTCCCCGCGATCGCGAGTGCCGACCGCGATTTGCCCGCGCCGGCGCGCGGATGTCCTGTTGTGCTCCCTGAGGTGTTCTACATGCATAACTGGCACGCGCGTGGGTGGTAACGCCACTGTGCGTTACTGGGACGTCGGTTGGCGCGCGGGATGGGATGACGACGAAACGCATGAGCCGCGCTGTGAGGAATATCCCGTCATTCCCGCCATCGCGCTTGCCCGTGTACAGAGTGAGAGCGCATACCCCAGCGGGATGCGCTCTCTTTTACCCGAATTGAACCGAGCCGTCCGCGCTCAGTAGACCAGCACCGGCGTGCCGACCTGCGCCCATGGATAGAGCCAGGTCATGGTGTCCAGCGGGAAGTTGACGCAGCCGTGGGAGCCGTTGTTGAAGGCGATGGGATCGTAGTGCGGCAGGTTCGTGTACTTGCCGAACGAGTTGCGCCACCAGGCGTCGTGAACGATGTAGCCGTAGTCCGAGTAATACATGCCGAAGTTGATGTGGGTGGGCTGGTAGTAAAACGGCGAGCTTTTCGGGAACGGCGAGATGTCCATGTAGTCGGCGAGCTTGGCGAAGACGCAATGGATGCCCGGCGGCGAGGGCAGCTCGGGGTTGCCCGTCGTGACCTGGGATGTCTTGACGAGCTTCCCGTTGTCGTACATGCGTGCCTCTTGCTCGCGCAGCGAGACGACGACCACCCGTGTGCCGGTGATGCCGTAGTGTTGCATCAGCGAAAGGTCGGTCTGATGCGGCTGATCGGACGGGGTGGAATCGTCGAGGTTCTTCAGCATGGCCTGGATGTTGGTGATGAACATCTGTAGCTCGTTGTCCACAAGCTGGAAGTCTTCCTGGGTCTTGGCGGTGGCGAGGCGGTCGCGGGCGTCGCCGATGCCAGTCGCGGGCGAGGCGTATTCGTAGCCGTCGGGATAGGGCAGGTTGTTGGACGGGTCAATGGTCTGGATGGCCTGCGCCTTATTGACGAGCTGCTGGAGCGTCTGGATGTCGTGCTGCGTCTGCGCTTGCACCAGCGGCAAGGCGAACGCCTGCCGGTGCTGCCCCGCTGCCTGCGCCAGCGCGGCGTAGTCCGCGGGGGTCTTGGCGGCAGCGAGCGCCTGGGCGTCTTGCGCGGCCTGCTGCTGGAACGAGCCGTCCTTGCCGCCGTTCCGCTGATAGGTCTGTACGTCGGCCTGGAAGGCCTGCACCAGGCGTTGCGCCTCCACCGGGGCCGCAACAGCCGCGTCGGCGGTGAGCTGCATCGTCTGCGCGTTGATCAGGGTGGAGAGCGCGTCATATTGGGCCGCTGAGCTGGCGGCGCGGAAGCGGGCGAGATCGTCCGCGGGCCACTGCTGATAGGGGAGCGTGAGCGCCTGTGAGGCCGATGATGACGGGAGGGTGATGAGCGGGTTCGGCCAGTAGTACGCCTCGTTGGAGCCGCGGGCGCACTGCAACGGCAGCGGCGACGGAGCGGCGACGCCGAGGGCGGTGTTGCGGGCGTCTACCAGCGCGCTCAAAGCCTGGAGCTGCTGGTAGACCGGCTCGATCTTTTCGACCGCGGCGGTCTGCGCCTGGATGAAGCCGTCGGCGGTGAAGTAGTCCGTGGTGGTGGTGGCGGCGTCAAGCTGCTGCTGCGCCTTCTGTAGCCCTTGCTGATATTGCGCGGCCTCGACGAAGCCCGCATCCCCCACGTGTTGCAGCGACGTGGTGAAGCGTTGCAAATCCGCCTGCGCCTGCGCGCGCGCCTGCCGCGGCGTCATGTGCTCGATGGCGATGACCTTGTCGTAGAGCTTGGAGTAGCCGGTCGCCGCGTCCTGATAGGCTTTTTCTGTGCCGGACTTGGTGCTGACGGCGAGCGTGTGCTCCTGGTCTACGATGGGCTGGAGCAGGCTGTCCGGCACATGCACGTGCGTGCGCGCCGTTTGCATCTCCTGGTCGAGTCGCGTCTGCGCGTGATGCGCGCGATCCGCCGCCGCGCTGGTGTCCGGCGCGCAGGCGCTGAGCAGCGCGCTCAGGAGGAACAGCGCCAGGCTGAGCGCGGAGACGAGACGCCCCGCCCGGCGTGGTCGCATCCGCCTCCATAGGAGGCCCATTTGTCCCGCCCACTTCATGTGTGCCATCGCTCACACCCCGCAACAGTCCGCACAGCCCACACCGCTACTACGGGTACGCACAACGCTTCGCCTCGTCCCGCCGCCGCCCACATGCAGGTGGCACGCGGTGACGATATCCAGATGTCTATCAGACGTACCACGCCTGCCAGATGTACCACAAGCGCCATAGGACTGATACCGTACTGTGATGCCCAGCATGTCACGTACCAGCCCGGCTCAGCCTTCCCTTTTCTCGCGCCCCGTCCGCCTCGTGTATGCTGTGCGCGGGAGGCCCGCCGTGAAGAACCTGCTCATCCTCGATCTCGAAGCCACCTGCCATGCCCGCGGTGAGGAGCCGCCCGGCTTCGTCTCCGAGATCATCGAGATCGGCGCGGTGCTGCTCGATACCGCCACACGCGCCGTCACGCGGGAGTATCAGGCGTTCGTCCGGCCGGAGCGATTCCCGGCCATCAGCGCCTACTGCACGGCGCTCACCACCATCCGCCAGCCTGATATAGATGGCGGGCTGCCTCTCGCCGCCGCCCTGCGCGACCTCGCCGCGCGCTACGATCCCGCCTGCGCCGTCTTCGCTTCGTGGGGCTTCTACGACCAGCGCCAGATCGAGCGTGAGTGTGCCGCCAAGGGCATTCCCTACCCCTTCGCGCCCACGCACATCAGCCTCAAGCACAACCACGCCAAGTTCTACCGCCTGCCTCGCCCGCTCGGCATGGATGCCGCGCTGCGTTTCCATGGCCTGCCGCTGCTCGGCACGCACCATCGCGGCCGCGACGACGCACGCAACATCGCCGCCATCGCCGCGCGCATGCTCGCCGACGGCTGGGCGCACCGTCAGCTCATGGCATCTCCCTGACCGGCCCTGCCAGCCCCTCGACCACCGGCTGTGGCATCTATGGGGCTGGCGCTGGGGCTGGCGCTGGGGCTGGCGCTGGGCGCCGCTCCGATCCTAGGAACCCATAGAGCACCAACGCGAGCGGCGATAGCAGCAGCACCGCCGAGAACCATCCCCAGCGGCGACCACGCACCGTCCGCGTCAGCGCCATTGTCCATGCGGGCAGACAGACGACGAGGGCCGATAGCACCGGCGCGAGTCCGATGCCCAGCACAGCCAACCACACTGCTTGCGACCCCGTGACACACGTCTGCTGGAAGCCATCCCCGCTGGCTCCGTTCAGGCAGGTTTTGGGTGAGGTGAGCGCGGGCGAGAGAATGATGACAGAGAAGATCGTCACGAGCAGCAGCGCCGTGGAGATGATGGAGACGACCAGGATCGCGGTCGTGCTTGATGCGCCGCGGCGCTCAGCCAGAATTGGGGCTGCGATCCAGGCTGGCAGGCCGATCAGCACGGCTAGCAGCAGCAAGACGCCCGCGAACGCCAGGACTGGGGCGTGCGGAGGCAGCGAGACCGTGATGGAATCGACTGCCGGCGTGCATGGTGGCGCCCCTTCCACCGACGCGCACGAGCTGCTGACCCCATAGCCACTCTCCAGCGACAGCGCGAACACACCGAACGTGAGGAGGAGACCGGAGATGCTGCCGAGAATCCACACCGCGGCCCTCGTCATGGCAACCCTCATCCTTTCGTGGGCACGGCGGCCGCCTCGACGACCCTGGCGCGACTGAGCTCACCGGCGCTTGCGGGCAGTGTATCTACAGACAGACAGCCTGTCAATCGCCCGATATGCGGATGAGGTGGCGATACACGAGCGGCGCCGCTCATCACCGTTCACGCATGAGGCGCGCGCGCCCAGGGCCGGCCGCGCAGCCACTCGATCAGCCAGGGGCCGAGTGCGACGCCGACGACGGCGATCCAGAGCGCGGCCGGTGTGCCGAACAGCCGGCCGTAGACCGCCGTTCCCAACCAGCCGCCGAGCGGCCCCGCGACGGCGCCAAGCGCGGGCAGCGCACGCCATCCCCAGCGCGTCCAGGCTGCCGGGCGCAGCCGCGCGCCATTCGCGAGCAGCCCGATCACGGCGCCGATCAGCAGCCACAGGACCGATAAGGCCAGCATCGCCCGCTCCATTCACACTCGCACAAGCCCTTACGAGGCCGGCGCCAACAGCCCGCTCACGATGCCATATAGACTCGCCAGGTCGGAGAGCAGCGGCCCGATGCCCAGGTCCGCGCGCACCTCGACGTGCTGGAAGATGCCGAACTCGGCGTAGCGGTGCGACTTGCCCAGTTGGGTGAGCGCGGCGTCGAAGGCGCGCGACTCGGTGAACGGCACGAAACCGTCGTTGCGGTCGTGCAGCAGGTAGACCGCCGTGCGCACGCCCGGCGCGGCTGTACTCGGCGAGAGGCCGTCCAGCAGCGGCGCCATCGCCTGTGTCACCGCCGCCACGTTCGCGTCCACATCGCTGGGCGCGTCGCCCGCGAGCAGGTGATACGCCGCCGCGCCGGGCGGCGAGAGGTCGTCCACCTCCAGGTCCGCGAGTGGGGTGAAGGGGTCGGTGCTGAAGGCATCGGTCAGTCTTACCGCGTCGAAGGAGGGCAGATCCGTGGCGATGGTGTTGGCGAGCACTTGCAGCGTCACCGCGTTTGGCTGCCAGGCCCGCGGCTTCCCGTCCACCGTCTGCGCGCGGCGGCCCACATCGCCTAGCATCGTGCGCACATCGTAGTAGCCGCCAAAGAGGGTGATGAAGGCGATGGTATCGCGGATGCGCGGGTCGGCCGCCGCGAAGGTCGCCAGCGCGCCACCGGCGCTGAAGCCGAGGATGCCCGACCGCTTCAGGTCCACTCCCGGCGCCTGGCCCATCGCCAGGAAGGCTTGCACGACCGCGTCGGCGTCGTCGGGCGCGAGCGTATAGGCGATCAGCGTCGGCGTCGTCATGCTGACGGCCACCAGCCCAGAGCGTGCCATCGCCTCGGCGAGGTTGATGAGCTGCGGCTCTTTGCGGTTGTCGCCTACACCAGGGATTAGCAGCACAGCCTCGCGCGCGCCGGGCATTGCTGGGGCGGGGGATGTCGGCTCGTAGATGTCCAGGAAGACCGGGCCGCTTTTGGCCCGCACCGTCACCTCGCGGTGGCGCACTGGCTCGCCCATCAGCGCGAGCGGCGGGGGGACCGTCTGTGTCACTAGCGCGGGCAAGAGCAGCGCGGTGCGCGCCGCCGCCCGGCCCGACGGAATGAGTGAGCAGTACGCTCCGGCCAGGAACAGCACGACGAGCAGCGCACGCGCCACGATGGCGCCGCGCGTAAGCCGCCAGCGCTGGTCCGGCCCCCTTTCGCCCGCCGGATGCGGATGAGGCCGCGCCTCGTCGTGTCGTTCAGTCTGCTCCGCCACGCCGGCCTCCTGTCCGCGTCGTATGTGCCTCGGCGTGTTCTCTACGCAAGACTACGACGCGCGCGGGCGCCACGTCACGCCCTATTCAGAAACGCTGGTGCGGAACCTGCTGGTTGGTGTCGTGTCGGCAGCGCATACGAACGTGATGCGCCTGCAAATGCGGCCAATGCGGCTGCCACCGTGCGGAGCGATCCAGGCATGACCCTATGACGCCATCCACCGTCCCATCAACCTACGGCGATCCCTTCGCGCCGGGCCTGCTGCGGCGGCTGCCCGCGCCCCCGCGCACGGTAGCGCTGCTGCGCGCCTCACGCATCGGCGATTTTCTGTGCGCTGTGCCGGCTTTCCGCGCCCTGCGCGCCACGCTGCCCGAGGCTGAGATCGCGATCATCACGCTGCCGCTGCTCTGCGAGCTCGCCCTGCGCTCGCCCTACCTGGACCGCGTGATCCCGTTCCCCGGCTTCCCCGGCATCGCCGAGCAGTTCTTCGATGCTCGCCGCTGTGTCGGCTTTTTCCAGGAGATGCAGGCCGAGCGCTTCGATCTCGCCATCCAGATGCAGGGATCGGGCGTCTATTCGAATCCCCTCACGCTGCTGCTCGGCGCGGGCGCCACCGCCGGTTTCGTCCGCCCTGGCGAAGGCTCTGGCCGGCTGGACGCCGCGCTGCCCTACCCAGAGCGCGGCCACGAGGTGTCGCGCCCGCTCGCGCTGGCGGAGTTCCTCGGCGCGCCCGCGCGCGGCACTGTGATTGAGTTCCCGCTCTGGCCCGCCGATCATGCGGCGGCCGAGACGTTGCTGCGCGAGGCTGTGCCGCCACTGATTGGGCTGCATCCCTCCGCGCGCGACGAGGCGCGCCGCTGGCCCGCGGAGCGATTCGCCGCCGTTGGCGCGGCGCTGCTACGCCGGCATGGCGGCACGCTGGTGCTGCTGGGCGACGCGGAGGCATTCGCCACGGCCCGCGCGCTGCGAGCAGCGCTGCCGGCCGATCTCGCGCGCCTCTGCCTCGATCTCACCGGCGCGACGACGCTGCCCGCGCTGGGCGCGGTGATCGCGCGGCTCGCCGTCCTCATCACCAACGACAGCGGTCCGGCGCATATCGCCTATGCCCTTGGCGCACCCACGGTCACTATCTTCGGCGGCTCCAGTCCTGAAGCCTATGGTCCACCCGCACGCGGTCCCTTTCGCGTAGTCTTACGCGACGTGCCGTGCCGCCCGGCCGGCCCCGTGCCCTGCTCCGCCTGCGCGTACGAGTATCGTTGCCTCATGGGCGTCGCCGTGGCGGACGTGCTCGCCGCCGCGGAAGAGGTCATCGCTGCACATGACGCGCATGGTGGCCCATGGCCCGCTGCGCCGCTCGATCTCGCCAGTCCGCATACAGAAGGTGCCTGCCATGCTCCCGCACGCTGATCGCATCCCCAACGTCCGCACCATCGCCGTGCTGCGCGCCAACGCCATCGGCGACTTCCTGCTGGCCCTGCCGGCTCTGGAGGCGCTACGCGCCGCGTATCCGACGGCTGAGATCGTGTTGCTGGGCAAGCGCTGGCACCGCGACTTTCTGACGAGCCGGCCAGGGCCGGTGGATCGCGTCGTCGTCGTGCCGCCCAGCCGCGGCGTCAACGACGTGGCAGGCGCGGAGGGTGATCCCGCCGAGCTGGAGCGATTCTTCGCGGCGATGCGCCAGGAGCGGTTCGATCTGGCTTTGCAGCTTCACGGCGGCGGCCGCAACTCCAATCCCTTCGTGCTGCGCCTGGGCGCGCGTGTCACCGCCGGAGTCAAGACGCCCGATGCGCCCGCGCTGGACCGCTGGATGCCTTACATCTACTTCCAGCACGAGACGATACGCTATCTGGAGGCGGTCGCGCTGGTCGGCGCGGTCCCCACCGCGCTCGAACCCCAGCTGGCCGTCACCGATGCCGACCTGGCCGAGTCGTACGACGCTTACCCCGGCGGTAGCCGGCCCATCGCCGCCATCCATCCCGGCGCGAGCGATTCCGCGCGCCGCTGGCCCACCGCGAAGTTCGCCGCCGTGGGCGACGCGCTTGCGGCGGCCGGCGCGGAGGTGGTCGTCACGGGCACGCCCGACGAGGCGGATGTGGTCGCGGATGTGGTGGCGGCGATGCGCGCGCGCGCCACCAACCTCTGCGGCCGGCTCTCGCTGTGCGGCCTGGCGGGACTCCTCGCCCGGTCCGCCGTGCTGGTCGCCAACGACAGCGGCCCGCGTCACCTGGCCCAGGCTGTCGGCACGCCCACCGCCGCCGTCTACTGGTGCTTCAACCTCGTCAACGCCAGCCCGCTCACGCGCACGCGCCACCGCCTCTTCGTCTCGTGGCGGCTGGATTGCCCTGTCTGCGGCGCGGACCGCTCGCGCGACTCCTGCCGCCACCAGGAATCCTTCGTCTCCGGCATCTCCATCGAAGATGTGGCCGCCGCCGCGCTGGAGCTGCTGGCGCTGCGCCGGGCTGAGGGCTTCGCGGAGCAGTACGATGATCGCGCGGCGCTGGCGGCTCGGTGAAGGCGAGGCGGTGAGGCCGGTTAGAACTGCTGTGTGGGTTGTTGTGTTGCTTGTGCGGCCCTGGCGCGGGCGCATGGTTCGCGCTACGTCTCACGCGCAAGGTCCGCGATCAGTCGCAAGCTCGCTTCGATGCGCGCGACCTCGACCTGGCCCTCGCTGTCAATGCCACGCGCCTCCAGGCTCAGCGTCCCATCAAAGCCCGCAGCCCTCAATTGGCACAGGAAGCGCCCAAAATCAATCTGACCGTCGCCCGGATGCAAGAAACGCCGGCCCTCATTCGAGTGTGAATCAGCGGCGAAATCCTTCAGATGCACATGCTTGACGAGCGCTGCCTGCCAGAGCCAGTCGGCGTCAAAGACAGCGCCGAGTTGGTGGTGCATCGCCAGGAACTCGGTGTCGAGCGCCACACGCGAACGCGCATCCCGCTCGAAGGCTCGCTTGACATTCGAGAGCGGATCGGATGCGATGGAGGGAAGCGTCTCGATGGCGAGCTCCAGCCCATAGCGATGCGCTATATCCAGGCAGCGCGTGAGCAACCCCAGATTGCGCTCGAAATGGGTGTCCGACTGGGGCAGCCCCCACAGGTGGAGCACGGCGAGACGCGCTCCAATCTCCCGGCCAAAGTGGCAGTTGTGTTCAAAGTGGACGATCCCTTGCTCTTGCTCGTCCGGGTGACTGCTGCCGAAGACCTCACCGATACCCTTCTCGACATGGATGACAGGAAACGCCAGTCGCGAGGCGCGCAGCGCGCGGACCACCTGTTCTTGCTGAGGATACCAGCGCGGGTAGAAGATGACTTCAAACCCGTCTACCGCGAGCTGGGGACCATACCGCGGGATGACCTCGTGGCTCAAGGGGTCCGAGCTGCGTGTGAAGACCCCGGTTGAGCAAAGGATTCGCATGCGCCTCCCCTTCACATTCCCACGTATTTGGCATAGACGCCGCGGGCCAGCGCCAGATCGTCGGTGCCCTTGATGATGGCGCGCGCGTCGGGGAAGACGGTGACATCATAGCCGTCCACGCGCAGGCGCAGCAGGAAGCCGTTGCTCGCCACCTCGCCCACCGGCGCCAGCCGCTCCGCCAGCGCCGCCAGGTCCAGCCCGGCGCCCGCCGTCCCACGTGGCGGCCGCACCTGCACGGCGTTGCGCCCGCATAGCGCCGTCCCGCTCTCGTCAATCGGCGCGTCCAGATACTCGTACTCGCCGCGCCCGCAAGCCGGACAATCCACCTGGCGCGGCAGCTCGATGCGGTCGAAGGTGTTCTCCCACAGGTCCACCCAGGTCATGCCGCGCACGAGCTGTGGGCTGCCCACCAGCAGCTTCAGCGCCTCGGTGGACGCCATGCCCGCGATCACACCGACGATGCCGTTCAGCACGCCCGCCGTGTCGCAGGTCGGCGTCGTGCCGGGCAGCGGCCGCTCCGGAAAGACACAGCGCAGGCAGGCCGTCTCGCCCGGCAGCACCGCCAGCGTCACGCCGTAGGCGGCGATCACGCCGCTGTAGATCCACGGCACGCCGGCCTTAAGGCAGGCGTCGTTCAAGAGATAGCGTGTCTCGAAGTTGTCGGTGCCGTCCAGCACCAGATCGCAGCCCTCGATCAGCTCCTCGACGTTCTCCGCCGTCACATCCGTCACCAGCGGCTCAATGGTGATGAGGCCGTTCACGCGGCGCAGATACTCCGCCGCCGCCGCCGCCTTGGGCATGCCGCGGCGCACGTCATCCTCGACGTAGAGCACCTGCCGTTGCAGGTTGTTGCCCTCCACGTAGTCGCGGTCAGCGATGCGCAGGTGCCCGACGCCGGCGCGCGCCAGGTTGTTCGCCAGCACACTGCCCAGCGCGCCGCAGCCGACGATCAGCACGCGCCCGCGCGCGATGCGCTCCTGCCCCTGCTGGCCGATGCCCGCGAAAAGCGTCTGCCGGGCGTAGCGCTCGCCCGCGCCCAGCCCGCGCTCCACACGCTCGTCATGTGCGCCATGCCGCGTCGTCGCGGGCGTCTGGGTCGTCATCGTCGGCGTGATTGGTTTGGCCGTCTTAGCCGTCGCGGCGGTTGGATCGCTTGGTATCGGCATTTTACTGGCTCCCTGTGGGCCGTCCCGCCCTGCCGCGCTTGCCGGGTGGCGAACACGCTGTGTAGGTCAGGACGGTATGGGCTAGGACTTTTCGGCGCGAGCGACAGCTTTTCGCAAGCCGCGCCGTACCATATCATATAGTATCTTACGCGAGGTCGCGCGGCAGGAAGCGCCAGCGAGACTGCGCCTTTTTCCCGATAGGCGTGGCGACTACCGTATGGTAGAATGGGGATAGAAGCGTCCGAGCGCCGCTCGCGAACGGAGTCGCGACGGATGGGCGCGGTGTATGAGAGTGGTGTAACGCGCGGTGGGGCCGCGCGTCTCATAAGATGATGTGGCGGGGCGGCGTGGGCCGCGGGAGCGGGGAGAGGTGTGGCGCATGGCTGGTCAGTTGGTGGCGGATATGAGCAACGTGGCGGCGGTGGCTCCACAGAAGAAAGTGCTCGTGATTGACGACAACCCGACGATTGTCGAGCTGATCCGGCACGCGGTCGCTTTGCAGGGCAAATACGCGGTCGTCGTCGCCTACGATGGGGTGCAAGGGCTGGAGCAGTTCTCCCGCGAGCGGCCCGACTGTGTCATCGTAGACGTGAAGATGCCGCGCATGGACGGCTATCAGGTGGTGCGCTGCCTGCGCGGCGACGCCGCCTCGGCGCACACGCCGCTGATCATCCTGAGCGCCATGATCGAGGATGACGACCAACTGACCGGCCTGCTTTCCGGGGTGGACGAGTATCTAGCCAAGCCCTTCAAGCCCAGTGTGCTCTGCGCCACACTAGAGCGGGTGATGAGCATCACACCGGAAGAACGGGAGCAGCGGCTGGAACAGCTTGCCGGACTTGACGCGCCGGGTAGCCCGAAGGGAGATGCGTAGCATCATCTTGCTACCTCATCCGTTCACGAAGGAAGATAGTGGGTTCCGCGTGTGAACCTGAGGGGAGTGGATCGTGGTGGCGAACCGATTCTTGGCCGTCGAGCCACACGACGATCGGCTCCGCCTGCTCGTCGTAGAGAACAATCCGTCCGCGCGCGAGCGCATACGGAGCGCCCTTGGCGACGCATACGACGTGCGTTTCGTGAGCGGCTCCAGCGAGGCGCTTGACGCTATGCGCGCCGATCCCCCGGACCTGCTTGTTACTGAGGTGGATCTGCCTGAAGGCGACGGCCTGCGCCTCTGTGAAGAGGTGCGCCGGTTGCCCGAAGCCGAGCACCTGCCGATCATGGTGGTTACCGACCGCGCCAGCATCCAGGACAAGGTCGCCGGCTTCCAGGCCGGCGCCGATGATTATGTGGTCAAACCGGTGGATCTGCGCCTCTTCCATGCGCGCGTTCGCCTGCTTTGCCGTATCAAGGGACTGGAACGACCCGCTTGATCGCGTAGTCAGACACCTAATTTTCGCGCCAGCCGACCAGTTGGCTCGTATCACCCTGCGCCCACCCTGCTCCCGTTCCATAGAGCGGAACCGTAGAGCGGAACCGTTTCCATCCACGCGGCGCTTCCTGTCGCCCGTTCCTCGGCCCCCTGCCACTGCCCCGCAATGCCCACATCCAGCGGTTCTCCTCTGGTCTGGCGGGTTGCCCTTGACATCCACCGTCCGCTTGGGTATCATCCTGCCATCCACCGCGACGTGGAACGCCGTTCCACGATACGGAACCGGCGAGAGCATCCCGCCGAAGCGAAGCTATGGCGTTGTGTGGAGCCCGCTCGATGACTACCAGCACGGCAGATCCCCGCACATCCCGGCGCCCCGCCGCGGCTACTGGGACACCCGTGGACGTTGCCCTGGCCAGCCGCTCGGTTGACCGTGCGCTCGCCGTGCTCTGCAGCTTCTCCCGCGAGACACCCACCCTTGGCGTGACTGAGTTGAGCGAGCGTCTCGACCTCACCAAGAGCACAGTGCATCGCCTGCTCCAAGCCCTGCTGGCGCGTGGTCTGGTGGCACAGGATCCCGATCACCGCCACTACACGCTGGGCTATCGCGTGCTGGCGCTGGCGCGCGCCGTGCCCGGCGAGGCGGATCTGCGTCAGATTTGCCTGCCGCACATGCGCTGGCTCCGCTCCGTCACCGACGAGACTATCGCGCTGTATGTCGTCGCGGGCGATGTGCGCGTCTGCCTCGACGAGCTCGAAAGCCCGCAAATGCTGCGTATGAGCGCCGGCGTCGGCCGCTGCTTCCCACTGGACCGCGGCGCGGCCGGCAAGGCGCTGTTGATGGACGGCCCGGCCGATGCTGATCTGTGGCGGCGCGCGACGCTCGCGTTCAGCGCGGCTCGTCGCGCTGAACTGGCTGCCGCGCTGGAGTTTGCCCGTGCGCGGGGCTACACCCAGTCGAGCGGTGAGACTGTGCCAGGGGCTGCCTCGCTCGCCGCGCCAGTCCGTGGCGGCGATGGGCGCGTAGTGGCCGCGCTCAACGTCGGTGCGCCGGCCTCGCGCCTGACACCCGAAATGACCGCGCGCGCCGCCGCTGCCGTGCTCGAAGCGTCCGGCCGCGCTGGTCGTGATCTCAGCGTTATGCATCCAAACACGCATCCGGCCTCGCGCCGCTAGCCGCCGGCGTATGCCGGTAAAACGACCCAGCCCGGAGCGTCACAGTCTTCAAGAGTATCTCGCGGTGCGTCGGCGTGTTTCGCTCGCGCAGCCCATG
>JAICVS010000008.1 GCA_025935195.1 Ktedonobacterales bacterium | reverse complement strand
TTTGCTGTAGCTATTGATGGTGATTGGGAGAGAAGTCTGAATTCAAGCCAGTTCGCGCGGATCGGCAACGAGACATTTGGTGTTATGAGCGGCAAAACCGGCAAGAAACGGCAAGGGGATGTTGCCGTTTTTGCGTCAACGTGGCAAGGATGAAGGCGATGCGGCAATACGATCAGGGAGTACATATGCGGAAGCCCTCCATCCTCACCTCAACCCCGCGACCGTCGAGAGGGAAGCGGTAACGCTTGTATTGTGGAACATAAATCTCAATGAATCAAGGATGAGGCGCGGCGAGCGGTGGGTTGGCGTGACGCGGGCGCAGCGGAGTATGCTTGGTGCGGAGGTGCTGATATGGGCGTGTACAGTGAGAGCGCGTTCGATAGAGAGAGGGATGTGGATGGGGCGCTCGATTTGCGGCGCGGATGGCGGGCGGCGGCGCATGCGGATCGCTATCCGACGGCGCGGCGGCTGCGGCTGCTGATCAGCTCGCGGCTGTATGAGCCGGAACGCAATGCGCGCGTGTGGGTGGATGGGCAGGACGCGGACGGCCGCGTGGTGGGATTCGCCATGCTGAACCAGCGGTCGGAAGGGAATCCGAGCGTGGGGCTGACCGCGATGACGCTGCCGGAGGCACGCGAGCGCGGGATCGCGGCGGCGCAGGTGGGCTGGGCGCTGACGCGGGCGGGTGAGCTGGCGGCGGAGTTGGGAACGGCGGTGACGCTGGGAATGGCGATTGCCGAGGGTGACGCGCCGGCCGTGGCGACGCTGGAGCGGTTCGGGTTTTTGCGGCAGCCGGGGCAAAACGTCTACATGGAGCGGGTGCTGGAGGAGCCGCTGCCCGTGCCGGTCGCGCCGGCGGGCTATACCATCCGGCCGCTGGATGGCGCGGGCGAGCTGGAGGCATACACGGCGCTCTACGGCTTTACGCCGATGGCACGGGCGTACTTGCTGTCGCTGCTGGCCGATCCGCGCTACGCGCATCTGGTGGCGGTGGCGCCGGATGGGACGCTGGCGGGATTCTGCGAGTGCGAGGTCAGCGCGGAGGAGTGGGAGCACACGGGCGAGCGCGTGGGCTGGATCGAATACGTGGGCACGCGCGAGGATCACCAGCGGCGCGGGTTGGGCGCGGCACTGACGCTGGCGGGGCTGTGGCAGCTGCGGGAGTGGGGCGCGCAGACGGCGCGGCTGGTGACGATGAGCGCGAACGAGCGCGCGCGGCGCGTGTATACGCGGCTGGGGTTCCGCATCACGGCGTGGGAGGATGTGTACGCGCGGATGGTGCTGGCGGCGTGGCGGCCGGCGCTGACCTCCACGCATGGCGAACATCATGCGACGTAGTGTATGCCATGAGCGGCCGGAGTGGATCGGCCGGCGCGGGACGGGGCGCGAGCGAGCTGCCCGGCGGGCGGGGGAGAGGGAGGGCACGGATGCTGAACGGGGCGCAGGTGATCGCGGCTATCCCGTCGCTCGTGCGCGCGACGATCCCTGAGCTGCGTGATGGGCGCTGGATGTGGCTGGGCTGCCGCGTGATGGAGGTGCGGCGGCGGCGCGAGACGTGGGTGGCGTTCTGCCGGCTGCGCTATCTGGATTGGCGCCGTCCGTGGCTACATTCGGGCGACGTGGCGGTGAAGCTGGATGGTCGCCGCTGCGACGAACGCGCGGCGCTGGCGCTCACCTGGCTGGCGAAAGCGGGGCTGCGCGCACCGTGCGCGGATCGCGTGCCGCGGCTCTACGGCTGCGACGCCACACGCGGCGTGTTGATCGCGGAGATGGCGCCGGGGATACCGTGGCGGGCGCTGCTGGTGGGGGAGCGGGCGGCGCTGGTGGATGCGTCCGAGTGTGCGGCACGCTGGCTGGCGCGCATGCAGGCGCTGTCGGGCGGCGCGACGGCCGGGGGCGCGGCGACGCGCGGATACACCATCGCCAGCGTAGCGGCTGACCTGCTGGAGCGGTATCCCTGGCACACGGAGGCGCGCGCGGCGGTGCGCCGGCTGCTGGCCGAAGATGGCTCGCCGGCGGAGGATGCGGCGCCGGTGGCCGCGCATGGCGACTTCCATCCCGGCCAGGTATTCGTCGCGGATGGGCGGACGACGGTGATTGATTGGGACACGTTCGGCGCGCGTGAGCCGGCGGCCGATGTTGGCTACTGCATGGCGCAACTGCTGGCGATGTCGTACTTCGACACGGGCAGCGTCGCGGCGGGCGCGGCGGCGGCGCGGGCGTTCTGGGGGGCGTACCGCTGCGCGGGCGTGGGGCGATGGCCGCGCGTGCGGCTGCATGCCGCTGGCGGGCTGGCGCAGGTGCTGCGCTACGCGCTCTCCGGCCGTCCGGATCGCGCCGGCGAGCTGCTCGGCCTCTGGGCGCGGCTGATGGCTTGCTGGCTGGACGGCGACGAGCGCACGATCTTCGCTGAGTCGGCGACCTGACTCCCCCTCTCCCCGCGGGGAGAGGGGGCCGGGGGTGAGGACTCCCCGCGCTACGCCGTCGCGGCTCGTAATGCGTCATGCAAGATGGCGACGATGCGGTCGAGCTGGTCGTCGGACGTGATCAGCGGCGGGGCGAGGCAGATCGTGTCGCCGATAGGATACTGGCCGCGCGCGCCGCCGCGGATGCGCGTGAAGAGTCCACGGGTGCGCGCCTCGGCGACGACACGCGCGCCGAGGCCGACGGCGGGAGCGCGTGTCGCCTTGTCCTCCACCAGCTCGACGCCGCACATCAGCCCCAGCCCGCGCACCTCGCCGACGTTGGGATGCTCCAGCAGCGCGTCGCGCAGGCCGTCGAGCAGGCGCCTGCCCTTGCTCGCGGCGGCGTCCGCAAGCTGCTCCCCTTCGAGGATGTCGAGGTTGGCGAGCGCGACGGCGCAGCAGGCGGGGTGGCCGGAGTAGGTCGCGGCGTGCATGTATTTCAGGTCGGCGGGCGCGTCCAGAATGGCCTGATGCACACGGTCGGAGAGCAGGATGCCGCCGAGCGGCAGGTAGCCGCTGGTGACACCCTTGGCGAAGGACACCAGATCGGGCTGAACGCCCCAATGCTCCAGCGCGAACCACTTGCCGGTACGGCAGAAGCCGGTGATGATCTCGTCCGCGATCAGCAGCACGCCGTACTGATCGCAGATGTCGCGCAGGCGCGGAAAGTACGTAGCGGGCGGGACGATCACGCCGCCCGCGCCCATCACCGGCTCGGCGATGATCGCGGCGACCGTCTCCGGCCCCTCACGCACGATGGCCTGCTCGACGGCATTGGCCGCCTCGATGCCCACATCCCCGCCCGCGCCGCCGTACTCATCCCAACGGTACGGATAGGGCGGTGGCACCTGGATGAAGTTGGGCACGAGCGGGGCGAACATGCGATGGTAGGCGGCGATGCCGGTGGCGCTGGCGGCGGCCATCGTGACGCCGTGGTAGCCATGGACACGCGAGAGAATCTTGACCTTATCGGGCTGGCCGTGAATCTTCCAGAAGAAGCGCGCGGTCTTGAAGGCGGACTCGTTGGACTCAGCGCCGCCGGTCGTGAAGTAGGCGGCGCGCATGTTGGGGTAGGCGCGCGCGACGAGGCGCGCGGCCAGCGTAATCGCCGGAATGTTAGTGGCGCCGACGTAGCCGGTGGTGAAGGCGAGCGTCTCCATCTGCGCGGCGGCGGCCTCGGCCAGCGCGCGGCGGCCGTGGCCGACGTTGACGTTCCACAGGCCGGCGAGGCCGTCTATATACTCGCCGCCGTCGCTATCCGTCAGCACGGCGCCGCTGCCCTTCACGAAGACGAGCGGATGCTGATGGTCCGCCGGGTGCTGGAGGGGGTGGACGAGATGGGCGCGGTCCTCGGCGAGCAGGGTGTCGGTGGCGAGCTGGGGGGACATGGCGAACTCCTATCGCTCGGATGCCATTCGGTCGAGTTTTTGCTCACTCGATTCTAACACGCCGCTCCATGTATCCGCGCACCCGCGCGCGTGAGCGCGTGCCTGACAATTCACCGCCCGCGCGCCGTGGCCCTTGCCGCGGATGCTATCCTGAGCGGGACGCCGCACGCTATTTAGCCTGGATTCCTCATGAAACACTGCCCGCCCGGTGTAGCGTGGCTCCCCCTCGCCCCGCGGGGAGAACTGACGTCATGACCGTTTTGGAAAGGAAGGCGGTGGTATACAAGCAAAGGGTTCATTGGTCCCGCCGGTGCCGTTTGTGCCGCCTGGACGCGGAGGACATATGCACACCGGCGACCAGCGACCGGAGGAGAGCCATGAACCGTCAAGAGGTCCCGCGTACGTGTGACCAACCAGCCGCGTGCGCCTCCGGAGCGCCTCGCCCGTCTCCTCACGGGGCTGGCGCCGGATGGTGGAGGAACGGTCCCGCCGCTGCTCCAGTGCTTTCCAGGTGGGGTGGCGCTGGCGGCGCCGCTGCCTGACCAACGCGGCCCATGTGCTGATCCCCTGTTATCTCCTGCCCAGCTGTTATCTCCTGCCCCGCTCGCTTGCTCCCCTCAAACTGTCATGAAGTCAGGCAGGGAGCGGGGGCCGGGGGGTAAGGACTTCCCACTAGCGCGCGACCTGCTCGAACACCGCCATCGTCTCAGCCGCCGTGCGCGCCCACGTGAACTCGCGCGCGCGCTCCGCCCCCGCCGTCACCAGCCGCGCCCGCAACTGCGCATCTCCGGCCACACGGGCGATAGCCTCGGCCAGTTCATCCACTGCGCCGGGATCGAAGTACAGCGCGGCCTCGCCGGCCACCTCCGGCAGCGAGGTGGCGCGCGCCGAGAGCACCGGCACGCCCGCCGCGAACGCCTCCAGCACCGGGATGCCGAAGCCTTCGAGCAGCGACGGCACCGCCACCGCCCCCGCGCGTGTGTACAGCGCGTTGCGCTCCGCGATGGAGACGTGGCCGGTCAGGATCACCTGCTCGGCCACCCCCAGCTCGGCAATCGTGCGACGGATGTTCTGGCTGTCGTCCAGATCGGGCCGCGGGCCGGGCTGGCCCACGAGCACCAGCTTCCAGCCATCGGCCGGCATCCCTCCCGCGCCCGTGGATTCAGCCGTCTGGCGTCGGTACTGATCGAAGGCGCACACCAGCGTCACCAGATTCTTGCGCCGCTCCAAAACACCGACGTGCAGCACGTACGCCCCGGGCGCCAGGCCATAGCGCGCCAGCACCGGCGCCGCGTCCGCGTCCTGAATACGCATCGGCTCACCGCCGGTCGGCCCGCCCAGCGGCACCACGTGGATGCGTTCAGGCGACACACCCGCATAGGTCGCCGTCTCCTTGGCTGCATGCCGCGACGGCACGATCACCGCGGCGGCGCGGCGCAGCGCCGGCAGCGAAACCCAGCGGAACACGCGCAGCCACAGCCGGTTGTAATCTTGCGGGCGGCGCAGGAACATCGCGTCGTGAAACGTCACCACGCGCGGCGCCGGCGTCCAGCGCGCCGTCAGATACTCCGGGCTGAACAGCACATCGTAGCGGCCGAGCCAGAGCCGTAGCGGCAGCCACAGGTGCAGCCAGGGGAAGTACATCGCCTGGTTGATAATGCGGAAGAGACGCACGCGGCTCGGCAGGCGCTTCGGCCCCGCGAAAGGGATGACCATATGCGGCGCGTCGGGCCGCGCGAACTCGCGCAGCAGCTCATCCACATACGTGCGCACGCCGGTGCGCGCCGTCTGCAGCGATTGCACATCCATCGCGACACGCAGCCGGCGTGTGCGTCCCGCGCCCTTGTGGTCCGCTGGCCGCGCCACGCTGCCCGCCTCCGGCGCGCGCTCATCGCCCTGGCGCGATTCCGTCATCATCGCGTATACCCCCGTTGCTCCCCGTCCCCCGCCGCGCATGTCAGGATGCGGCCGCCGGCGCCGGGCAGGTCGCCGCGAGCAGCGCGTTAAAGCTGCTCACCTGCCGCTCCACCGTGAAGAGCCGCAACGCGCGCTCTCGCCCCGCCCGCCCCATCGCCGCGCGCAAGTCAGGATCGGCCGCGAGCCGCGCGATGGCGGCCGCCAGCGCGGCGACATCCTCATTCGGCACGATAGAGCCCGTCTCGCCGTCCGCGACCAATTCGAGATTGCCGCCCAGGTCCGACGCCACCACCGGCTTGCCGGCGAACATCGCCTGGATGATCGTCAGGCTCGCGCCCTCGCCATAGCGCGACGGCGCCACCAGCGCATCCATCGCCGCCATCAGGTCCGGCGCGTCGCGGCGCAAGCCCAGCAGGTGGATGCGATCCGGCGCCGGCGATGCGGCGATCAGCTCGCGCACGTGGTCCAGCATCTCGCTCTGCCCCGGCACTGGCCCGCCCGCGATGAAGCAATGCAGCCTGGGATGCGCCGCCAGCAGGTCCGCGACCGCCCGCACGCACAGGTCGGTCCCCTTCATGCGCGAGACGCGCGCCACCATCCCCAGCAGCACGTCATCCGGCCCACAGCCCAGCTCGACGCGGATGCGCTCGCGCCCCGCCGCCGCCATCCACGGCTCCGGCGCGACGGCGTTGTAGATCACCGAGCTTTTGGCGCGGGCCTCTGGTGTCACCAGGATCGAGTCCAGCACCGCCTGCGAGACGCCGACCACATGCGCGGAGTGTGCCGGCACGAAGCGTTGCAGGAAGAGCCGCAGCGGCCGCGGCCGCTCAAGCTGCTCCTGGATGTGCCAGATGTGTGGCCGGCCCGCCCGCCGCGCCGCCAGCGCACCGCTCCACACCGCCAGCGTGGTCGTATGCACCCGCTCGATGTGCTCGTCGCGGATGAGGCGGGCGAGCATGCCACTGGAGGCGCGCAGGCGGCGCAGAAAGCCGGCCAGGCCCAGCGGCGTGAGATACTGGCGCCGCGCCACTGCCAGATCCAGATGGCGGCACTCGATGCCCGCCGCCGCCAGCTCGCGGCTGAGCGCGCCCTCGTACGCCACATCGTTGGCGAGCGCGACCAGCGGCTCGAAGCGGCCGCGATCCAGGCCGCGCAGCATGTTGAGCAGCGACAGGTCAGAGCCGTACAGCTCGTCGCTCGGATGCACGAACAACACGCGCGCCGGCCGGCGCGTCGCCGCGTGCTCGGCATCCTGTGCGACGTGTGTGCTGGACATGTCCCCTCCCGCCGTGTGCGCTGTCATCCCGTTCTCGTCTGCATTCGCCGCCGGCATGGATTGCGGATGCGCAGCTAGCGAAGCCCACGCACGCCCGGCTTCTTCACGCAAACATCGCCTACGCGCGCTCCCATTCTGGCTCCCCCTCGCCCCGCGGGGCGAGGGGGACGGGAGGTGAGGAACCCCACGCCAGCATTTCCGGCGCCTGATCAGGCATATCGGCCAGGCGCGAGCGGATGACGCGCGCGGGCGAGCCGCCGACGATCGAGTACGGCGGCACATCCCTGGTCACGACACTGCCGGCCGCGATGATCGAGCCACGGCCAATCGTGACGCCGGCCAGCACGACGGCATGCGACGCGATCCAGCAGTCGTCCTCGATCACGATCTGCTCGCGCGAGACCCCCTGCGCCTTCATCGGCCGCGTCACGTCGCTGAAGTTGTGATTCTCCGCGTACAGGCTGACGCGCGGCGACATCATCACATTGCTGCCGATGCGGATGAACCCCGAACAGCCGATGTAGCAATACGCGCCGATGTTCGAGTTGTCGCCCACAACCAGCCCCTCGCCGATCTCGCCGCCGTAGTAGTTCGACGGGCGGATCATGGCGAAGCGTCCCACCGTCACGCGGTCGCCGAAGCTCACGCCGCGGCGCGAGAGACCCTGAATCTCGGCGTAATCCTCGGCGATGAAGTTCCGTCCGACGCTGATGAGTCGCTTGTTGCGCAGCGTCACGTGCCGCCCGATCAGGGTGAGGCCGCGCGCGTGGCGCATGCCGATGCGCCGCCGATAGCCGCGCAACGCCTTGCCCACCAGCCCGCAGATCATCGCCAGCAGCGCGGAGGTCGGCATCGCCGGATCGAGCGACCAGGCGCGATCGCGCTTGAGCCGTCGCACGATGAAGGTGATCACTGCTCTCATTGCTTAGCTCTGCCCCCAACCTCTCGCCGCACAGCGGCGCCGGCTGTCCGCGCGCCCGCGATATATCGCGATATATACCGCACGCGCGCAGGTTCCACGCCAGTATAGCGCCGCGCCGCCACGCGCACAACGCCGGTAGGACGGCCCGCGCTCATGGCCGTCTCGCGCCCATCCCCATGCATGACGGCCGCGCGCCTGCCCCAACCTCGCGCACCATCACCAGGGCATTCATGCCTACCCCGCCTGTTCGCCGGCCAGTCATGGCCGCGCCCCCGGCAATCCCAAACCACCGCCCTTGACACCCTCGCATGCTTGTGGTATTTTAGTTCTATCATCGTGGCGCCACCCAGCGCCGCTAGCACCTGAACAATCGCATACGTCGTGGCAAACAGTCTATCCGTACCCGCTTGCAACCGCCCGCATAGTGGCATGGACATGGCTGCATCCTCACCAAACGGTGCCGTTTTTGCCGCCCACCTTGCCACTTTCTTGCCACCTCTTGCCGTTTTTGCCACCCATAACGCGAAACGTCAAGTGGCCGCGAGGCGCAAACCGGCTTGAATCCGGCATCTGAGAGGAGAACGCGCCTGACACCACATCAAAAAGCGGCAAAAACGGCAATGTTGACCACCCCAGTCAACATTGCCGCACGGCCCGACGCCACTGCCCGCGCGCTAGACAAAGCCGGCGGCGCATCGCTACAATGTGGCTGCACACGAGCGCGCGTCACACCGCGAGACGAGAGAGGAGCCATCCGCATGTCCGACCAACAAGCCGCCACCGCGGCGCTCAAGCGGACGCCGCTCTTCGACCGGCACCGGGCGCTGGGCGCGCGCCTGGTCGAGTTCGGCGGATGGGAGATGCCCGTCCAGTATTCTGGCATCATCGCGGAGCATCGCGCCGTGCGCCAGCGCGCCGGCCTCTTCGACGTCAGCCACATGGGCCAGTTCCGCGTCGAGGGCGGCGGCGCGCTGGACTTCCTGCAATCGCTCGTGCCCAACGATGTGGCGAAGTTGAGCGAGAATCAGGCGCTCTACACGCAGATCTGCCTGCCCAACGGCGGCACGCTGGACGACCTGCTGATCTACCGCCGCGGCGACGCGCGCTATATGGTCGTCGTCAACGCCGGCACGATGGGCAAGGATTGGGACTGGTTCGCGGAGCACGCCGCCGGCCGCGCCGATCTCACCCTCGCCAACATCTCAGATGAGACCGGTCTGATCGCCCTGCAAGGCCCACTCGCGCAGTCCATCCTCCAGCCGCTCACCCCCGCCGCGCTGGACGCCATCAGCTACTACCACTGCGCGCCCGGCGCGGTGGCCGGCATCACCTGCCTGATCTCACGCACTGGCTACACCGGCGAGGACGGCTTCGAGCTGTACTGCCCGGCTGATCACGTCGCCGCCCTCTGGGACGCCGTGCTGGATGCCGGCACGCCGCACGGCCTGCTGCCGGCCGGCCTTGGCGCGCGCGACACCCTGCGCCTGGAAGCCGGCTACTGCCTCTACGGCCACGAGCTGACCGAAGAGATCACCCCGCTCGAAGCCGGCCTGGGCTGGACCATCAAGCTGAACAAGGGCGCGGACTTCATCGGGCGGCAGGCGCTCGCGGACGAAAAGCGCGACGGCCCGCGCCGCAAGCTGGTTGGCATCCTGCCGCGCGACCGCGGTATCCCGCGCGTCGGCCACACGATCTACCTGGCGGACCAGCCGGCGTCGCCCGGCGCGCGCATCGGCGAAGTCACCAGCGGCACGTTCTGCCCTACGCTGGAGCGTCCGGCGGCGCTCGCCTTCGTGCCGCCCGCGCACGCCCAGCCCGGCACGCCCGTCGCCGTAGACGTCCGCGGCAAGCTCATCCCGGCCGAGGTCGCCCCACTGCCCTTCTACAAGCGCCCGCGCTGACCACCTGATCACCACCGCCGCGCCCGTTCTGCTATACTGGCAAGAAACCGCGCAGCGCGGATCATCACCACCAGACACATATGTCCATGAGCGAGAGGAGCCACCACCCGCCATGTCACAGACAGATCAGCCGGAGAACTTGAAGTACGCCGAGACGCACGAATGGGTGCGTGTCGAGGGTGACGAGGCGTTCATTGGCATCTCCGACTACGCGCAGGACGAGCTGGGCGAGGTCGTCTTCCTCGAGCTCCCCTGGAACGAGGTCGGCACCGCCCAGTTCAAAGCCGGCGACCGCTTCGGCGAGATTGAGTCGGTCAAGGCCACGTCCGAACTATTCGCGCCGGTCAGCGGCACGCTCGCGCGCGTCCACGAGACGCTCAAAGACCTCGACAAGCTGGAGGCGATCAACAAAGACCCCTACGGCCAGGGCTGGATGCTCGCCATCCGCATGTCCGACCCCGCCGAACTGGACAAGCTGATGGATGCCGCCGCCTACACCAAATTCCTGGAGACCGCCGGCCACTAGCGGCGGGCGGGCTGCCGTGCGCGGTATACTGTTAGGACATGAAGGCACGGCCGGCGCGAACGGAAATATGCCTCACCAGACACGATCTGGCTTCCCCTCTCCTCGCAAGGAGAGGGGGCTGGAGGTGAGGAACCCCGCGCGGGCCAATGCGGAATCCAGGCCAACGTTTTTGCTGGATGAGGTAACAGCCCAACATGAGTTATGTCCCTAATACCGCCGCCGAGCAGCACGAGATGCTGCGCGCGGTGGGGGTGGACACGATCGAGCAGCTCCTGGCGCCGGTGCCGGAGCCGGTGCGCCTGCGGCGCCCGCTCGATCTCCCGGCGGCGCTGCCGGAGCCGGACCTGAAACGCCTGATGCTGGGCCTCTCCGAGCAGAACGCCGACCTGGATCACTATGTCTCGTTCCTGGGCGCCGGCAGCTACGACCACTACATTCCCAGCGTGGTCCCGCACCTCGTCAAGCGATCCGAGTTCTACACCTCCTACACGCCCTACCAGCCGGAGATCAGCCAGGGCATGCTCCAGGCGATCTACGAGTTCCAGACGATGGCCTGCCAGCTCACCGGGCTGGATGTCACCAACGCCTCGCTCTACGACGGCTCCACGGCGGTCGTCGAGGCGGCGCTCTTGGCCGTCGGCCCCGCCGGCACCGGCGATGTGCTCGTCTCACGCGCGCTCGACCCGCAGTATCGCGCGACGCTGCGCACCTATGCCTGGGCGCGCGGCTTCACCGTGCGCGAGCTGGATCTGGAGGACGGCGCCACCTCGCTCGCCGCGCTGGAGGCCGCGCTCTCATCAGAGACACGCGCCGTCATCATCCAGCATCCCAACTTCTTCGGCACCCTCGAAGACGTGCGCGCCGTCGAGCGGCTGGTGCGCCGCACCAACGCCGTCTACGTCGTCGCCATCACCGAGCCGGCCTCGCTCGGCGTGCTCGCCCCGCCGGGCGCGTACGGCGCGGACATCGTTGCCGCCGAGGGGCAGAGTCTGGGCAGCCCGCTCGGTTACGGTGGCCCCGCGCTCGGCATCTTCGCGTCGCGCGCCGCGTTCATGCGCCGCCTGCCCGGCCGCATCGCCGGCAAGACCGTGGATGAGCGCGGCCAGACCGGCTACGTGCTGACACTGCAAACGCGCGAGCAGCACATCCGCCGCGAGCGCGCCACCTCTAACATCTGCACAAACCAGGCGCTGCTGGCGCTAGCGACCACGATCTACCTCGCCGCGCTCGGCAAGCAGGGCTTCCGCGAGCTCGGCGAGCAATGCCTGCTGCGTGCCCACTACGCCCAGGAGCGCATCCGCGCCGTGGACGGCTTCCGCCCGCTCTTTGGCCGGCCCTTCTACGACGAATTCGCGGTGGCGACGCCGCTGCCCGTCGCGCAGCTCAACGCCGCGCTGCGCGAGCGCGGCATCATCGGCGGCTACGATCTGAGCCACGACTATCCGGAGCTGGGCGACGCGGCGCTCTTCTGCGTGACGGAGACGCGCACGCGCGAGGACATTGATACGCTGGCGGCGGCGCTGGAAGAAATAGCGGGCGGCATCTCATGAGCACGGAAACACTGATCTTCGAGAAAGGCGGTCCTGGCCGCCGCGCGGCGACGCTGCCCACGCTGGACGTGCCGGCGCCGCCGCTGGACACGCTGATCCCGGCGGACCTGTTGCGCGCCGAGCCGGCTCCGCTGCCGGAGGTGAGCGAGATCGAAGTGGTGCGCCACTACACCCATCTCTCGCAGCGCAACTTCGGCGTGGATACCGGCTTCTATCCGCTCGGCTCCTGCACGATGAAGTACAACCCCAAGCTCAACGAGGATATGGCCGCGCTGCCCGGCTTCGCGCGCCTGCATCCGCAGGAGGACGCCAGCCTGACGCAGGGCGCGATCCGGCTGCTCTACGAGCTTGAGGGCTATCTCGCCGAGATTTCGGGCATGCGCCGTGTCACGCTGCAGCCGGCGGCCGGCGCGCACGGCGAGATCACCGGGCTGATGATCATCAAAGCGCATCACGAGCATCAGGGCGAGGGCCACCGCGACGTGGTGCTCATCCCCGACGGCGCGCACGGCACCAATCCCGCCAGCGCGACGCTCGCCGGCTACACCACCGTCGAGCTCAAGTCGGATGCGCACGGCGGCGTGGATGTGGCCCATCTGGAGCGTGTGCTGGCCGATCATCAGGGCCGCATCGCCGCGCTGATGATGACCAACCCCAACACGCTCGGCCTCTTCGACGAAAACATCGTCGAGATCGCCCGTCGTGTCCACGCGGCCGGCGGCCAGCTCTATTACGACGGCGCCAACGCCAACGCCATCATGGGCATCACCCGCCCCGGCGACATGGGCTTCGACGTCGTCCACTTCAACCTACATAAGACGTGCAGCACGCCGCACGGCGGCGGTGGGCCGGGCGCCGGTCCGGTCGGCGTGGCCGAGCATCTGATTCCCTTCCTGCCGGGGCCGTTGCCGGGGCGCGAGGGCGACGACTACTTCTGGGAGGACGCCGGCCCACTCTCGATTGGCCGCATGCGTGCCAACTGCGGCAACTTCCTGGTGCTGGTGCGCGCCTACACCTACATCCGCTTCAATGGGCCGGATGGGCTGCGGCACGTGAGTGCGAGCGCGGTGCTCAACGCCAACTACATCATGCGCGCGCTGCGAGACGAGTACGATCTGCCCTACGACCGCGCCTGCATGCACGAGTTCGTCTTCTCCGCCAATCGCCAGAAACGGCAGGGCGCGTCAGCGCTCGACATCGCCAAGCGACTGCTCGACTTTGGCATGCACCCGCCGACGATCTACTTCCCGCTGATCGTGCCCGAAGCCCTGATGATCGAACCCACTGAAACTGAGACAAAGGAGACGCTGGACGAATTCATCGCCATCATGCGCCAGATCGCCCGTGAGGCGCGCGAGCAGCCGGAGCTGCTGCGCGAGGCGCCACACATCACCGTCGTCGGCCGGCTGGATCAAACGCTGGCGGCGCGCAAGCCGGATCTGCGCTGGCAGCCCGAAACCGCCCCAGCCGCCACGGCGGCCGTCGCCACCTGACGTGCGCGTGCTCATCCGTCGTCCACATGATCACATGCCGGCACGGCTTCTGCTGTCATCGCTGCTGTGTGTAACGGCCGGATCGGCTCGCTCGTCTGACCAGCAGACGCGCCGATCACATTGGTCCCGCTTTCAGGCGGATAGTTGAGGTTTGTGCCGGCTGTGTGTTATGTTTGGGGCATGTATAGGCCGGCCGTGGATGCGACCGGCGAATCCAATGCTGGAGGCCCGCGTCGCATAGCTCAGCCGTCAGATACCATCTAGCGCCAGCGTCACCACGGAACGAGTCAAACGGAAACGGTACAGGGAGACATCGGCCAGTCAGCCCAGCGCGCGAGGTTCGACCGTAGTTGATGGTCTATGCTGCGAGTTCGCTGCGAGTCCAATGTATGCGCTGGGGCGTTACCCAGGTAGGAGTATTGCTGTGAATGATGAGATTGCGCTGTTCATCGACTTTGAGAACATCCGCTACAGCCTGATCAACGTGCAGCACCGCGAGCCCGATCCGCAGGAGCTGATCGCGCAGGCTCGCCGGTTCGGCACCGTCATGGTCGCGCGCGCGTATGCGGACTGGTCGAGACAGCCGGAGTTCTTCAAGGGCAGCCTCACCGCCGCCATGATTGACCGTGTGGATTGCCCGGCCAAGGTTCGCGAGCGGTTCCGCCAGAACCCCGGCGGCCCGATGGGCCAGCCCTACGCGCCGCAGCCGTCGTACGGCCAGGGCCAGCTCCCGGCCGAGGGCGACATGGAGGCCGAGGAGTACGACGACGAAGGCGAGGACGAGGGCGGCGAGCAAGAGATCGTGGATGAGATGCGCGCGGACGACGCCGAGCCGCGGGCGGCTGAGAGCGACGAGAGCGACGAGGCCGGTGAGGGTGATCCGCGCGAGGAAGCCGCGGCGCTGGATGAGCGTCGCGGGCAGGGCCAGGGCGGCTACTACGGCAATGGCGGCACCTACGACCGCTACGGCAACGGCGGCGGCTACGGCAACGGTGGCGGCTACGACCGCTATGGCAACGGCGGCTACTACCAGGGACCGCCGCAGCCCGTCATCACGCAGAGCACCGTTGACCTGAACATGCTGATGGACATCATCGAAACCGTCTTCGACCGCCCCAGCATCAACACCTTCATCCTGATGACCGGCGACCGCGACTTCACACGCATCAGCGCCCGCTTGAAGCTACGCCTGAACAAGCGCGTGATCGTCGTCGGCGTTCCCGGCACAGTCAGCCGCGACCTCATCAGCGCCGCCGAGCAGTTCATCGCGCTGGGCTTCACTAGCGGCCCGCTGCACGGCAACGAGTACGGCGCTCCGCGCCCGCAGAGCCAGTTCATGCCGGCGCAAGGCCCGGTCGAGCCGGAGGAGCCGGGCTTCATCCAGTTCCTCGACTACATTGACAAGCACTGGTCCTGGCGCACGGTCGGCGGCGTCGCCAACTTCATCGGCGATCCGTTCAATCCCAAGAACCGCTTCCGCGGCCGGCTGACCCGCGACTCGGCGCGCGATCTGCTGCGCATCTGCATTGACGAGGGCATTCTGCACGTCACCACGGACCCGACCGGCAGCGAGAACCTGCGGCTGAACCGGCAGCACCCAGCGGTCGAGGCCGTGCTGGCGATCAACGAGTCGGCGTTGCGCTAAGCGGCGGGGTTCCTCACCCCCCGTCCCCCTCTCCCCGCGGGGAGAGGGGAGCCAGCGCGGGAATCGTAGCTCCCCTCTCCCCTCCGTCGCCATCCGCTTCCTCTGCGTCCTCTGCGTCCTCTGCGTCCTCTGCGGTTCCATCCTCTCTCCTCTGTCAGCGCACTTCGAGGATGCGCAGGAAGAAGTCCTGCACGGTGATCGAGTCAATATCGCCGCTGACGGCCAGCGCGGCGTGGTAGCGGTTCGGCCAGAGGGCGAGGCGCACCAGCGGCGCGGCGGACCCTTCGACCTGATCCACCAGCGCCGCGCGCCGCGCGATCTGCTCCGCGCGCGTGGCGCCCAACCCGCCGGGCAGGTCTACGACGCACGCGGAATTGTGATCGTCGTCATCGCTGGCCGTGACGACGGTGACGACGGGATAGCCCTGCTCGGCCAGGAAGTCGCGCACCTCGTCTGGTGTGCGCGCGGTGACGGCGACGACGGGCGCGCGCTCCGCCTCGACGGTGAAGTCGCGCGCGGCGATGCGCAACAGGTCGTCGCCCCACTCCTCGGCCGGCGTCCCCACGACGGCAACGCCACGCGCCAGCACGGACGCGCGCGGCGAGCCGTTCACCGCGACGCACCAGCGCCCCGCGCCGTCTGGCGTGACGGTAAGCGTCGTCGCGCGACGCTCGCGCCACCAGCCCGCCACGTCGCCAATGCGCGCGATCCAGACGGGCAGCGGCTGCGCGCTGGCCGTCGCCAGCAGCGCGTCCAGCGCCGCGCGGCAGAGGATGCCGCGCTCCGGGTGCAGGTTGAGCGTGTAGATGCCGCCGAGGATGTAGACGCGGCGCAGCACCTCACTCCAGATCGCGCCGACCTGCCCCGCGTCGGTCAGACGCAGGCGGTCGAAGAGCATCTCGTCGTCGGGGATGCTGGTCGGCACGCGCACGAGCGCGCCCTCGATATGCGGCCGCAGCGTGTAGCGCGAGCAGGGGATCGCCTGGAAGAGCGCCAGCGACTTTTCGTAGCCGTCGCGGATGGCCGCGGCCAGCGCCGCCGTGTCAATCACGTCATGTAGCACGGCCTCGTTGCTGTCGTAGGCGAAGCCCAGCTCCGCGAAGACGCCTACCGAGTCCTCGGTCCAGCCGAGATAGGGATTACGGAAGCCGTGGTGCGGCATCTTCACGTCGTCAAAGACCGAGATGGCCCGCCGTGTTTGTTCGAGTTGAGCAGTGCGGGTGAGCGAGCGGTAGTCGTTGTGAACGTAGCCATGGACGCCGATCTCCGCGCCGCTGCCGGCGACCTCGGCGATCACGCCGGGGTTGCGCCGCAGCACCGTCGCCGGGATGAAGAAGGTCGGCGCGGCGTCGTAGCGCCGCAGCCCATCCACGATGGAGAAGAGCGCGCGGCGTGTCGGCCCTGGCGTGACGCCGAAGCGAGTGAAGACCGTCCAGAGCCGGCGTGAGAAATTCGACAGGCCCTTGGTGCGAATTGAGAACGCGACGAGGTTCATGCTTTCCCCACCACCCACTAGAACGTACTGCTGACCTTCACGTCATCGAAGTAGACCGTCCCCGTGCCGTCGTTCCAGAGCTGGAGCGTGGCGTAGGCGCTCGCCGCCGAGAGGTCGCCGTCGCCCGCCACGACGGACGTGCCGTTCAGCCAGACTTCCGCGTGACCGGTCGCCGTCTCGGTGAGCTGGACTTCCAGCGTGTACCACGTGCCGGAGGTGATCAGGTTCGTGGCGCTGTAGAGGTCGAAGCGCGTGCGCGCGCCGTTCCAGAAATACGTGTCGAGGCCGTGGCGGCCGGCGTCGTAGACCACCGCCCACATCGGATTGCCGCCGCTGTCGCGCCCCTCGGCCAGCGTCGCCGTCACCGTCGCGTCCGCGACCTGGAAGGCGAAGGATGTGAAGGTCTGCGACTGGCCGCCACCCGCGAGCTGCGCTTGCAAGACGCAGAACTGGCCCGCGGCGTTGGTGAGCGAGAGGGCCTGCGTGCCGCCGTGGACGACGCTCGTCTCCACTGTCGCCGTGCCGGTTCCGGCCGGCGCGGCCCAGTGACTGAGCGTGCCGCTCTCAAAGTCGTCCGCGAAGTAGACGCCGCCCGGCCCCGGCGTGGGCGCGGGAGTCGGCGCCGCAGCTCCCGTGCCGCTGAGGGCCACGGCATGCGGGCTGCCAGCGGCATTATCCGCGAAGGCGAGGGAAGCGGAGCGCGCGCCCGCCGCGCCCGGCGTGAACGTCACGCTCACCGCGCAGGTGGCGCCGGGGCTGAGGCTTGCGCCCGCGCAGGTATTGCTCGCGACGGCGAAATCGCTGGCGTTGGCGCCGCCCACCGTCACGCCGGTGATGCTGAGCGTCGCCGTGCCGCCGTTGGCGACGGTGACGGTCTGCGCCGCGCTGGTCGTGCCAAGCGCCTGGCTGGCGAACGTCAGATTCGCCGGGGTGGGGCTGAACGCGGGCGCGGGCGGCGGGGCGCCGACCAGGCCGTTGAAGCTGTCGCGCACGGCCACGTCGTCGAAGTAGATCGTGCCCGTGACCTCGTTCCAGAGCTGGAGCGTGGCGTAGGGATTGGCCGCCGAAAGGTCGCCATCCACCGTGCCGACCGACGCGCCGTTCAGCCAGACCTGGCCGTGGCCGGTGGTAGACTCGTTGGCCTGAATCTCGATGACATACCACGTGTTGGGCGCGATCAAGCCGGTATTGCTATAGAGGTCGAAGCGCGTGCGCGCGCCGTTCCAGAAGTAGACGTCCAATCCCTGGCGGCTCGCGTCGTATGCGATCACCCAGAGCATGTTGTTGGCGGAGTCGCGCCCGGCGGCGATGGTCGAGGTGGCCGTGCCGCTGCCGACCTGGACGTAGAAGCGCGTGTAGGTCTGGGCCTGCCCGCCGCCGGCCAGCGCCGTCGAGAGCAGCGTCGCCTGGCCCGCCGTGTTGGCGAGCTTGGCGGCGTAGTTGCCGGTGTTGACGACGGCGCCTTGCGCGCTGGCCTGGCCGCTGCCGGCGGCGTTCCAGAGGGCGAGGTTGCCGTTCTCGAAGCCGTCGGTCTGGTAGGTGCCGGCCGGCAGGCTCGTGCCAGCGAGCGGGACGCCGTGCGGGCTGCCGGCGGCGCTGTCACTGATGGTGAGCGTCGCCCCGCGCGAGCCGGTGGCCGTCGGGCTGAACGTCACGCTGATCGCGCACGACGCGCCCGCCGCGAGCGATGAGCCGCAGGCGTTGGTCTGGCCGAAGTCGCCGGGGTTGGCGCCGGTGAGCGTGATGCCGCTGATCGCCAGCGGCCAGGTGCCGCTGTTGGTCAGCGTCACGGTTTGCGCCGCGCTGGTCGTGCCAACGTTCTGGTTGGCGAACGTCAGGCTGGCGGGGGAGAGGCTGACGGCGGGAGCGCCGCCGACGCCGTTGAGCGCGACGCTCTGCGGGCTGTTGCCGGCGTTGTCCGTGAAGGTGAGGGCGGCGTTGCGCGCGCCGCCGGCGCTTGGGCTGAACGTCACGCCGACGGTGCAGGAGGCGCCCGCCGCCAGCGTCGCGCCGGAGCAGGTGTCCGCGCTCTTGGCGAAGTCGGCCGCGTTGGTCCCCGTAACCGCGACACTGGCGATGGCGAGCGCGGAGGCGCCGGTGTTGGTGAGTGTCTCGGTCTGCGCCGCGCTGGTCGTGCCAACCTGTATGGTGTTGGCGTAGGTCAGCGCGGCCGGGCTGAGGCTGACGGGAACGAGGCCATTGTAGCTGCTGCTCACCTTCACGTCGTCGTACGCGATGGTCGTGCTCGCGGCGTCGTTCCAGAGTTGGAGCTGCCCGTACGGTGCGCTCGCCGAGAGATCGGCGTTCACCGCCGCGACCGAGTTGCCATTCAGCCAGACCTCGCCGTGGCCCGTGGCCGTCTCATTGGACTGCACTTCCAGCGAATACCATGTGTTGGCCGCTGTGAGGATGTTGGGCTGGCTGAACAGGTCGTTGCGCACGCGCGCGCCGTTCCAGAAGTAGATGTCCAGCCCTTTGCGCGGCGCGTCGAAGCTGACGGACCAGAGGGCGTTGTTGTTGCCGTCGCGGCCCTGCGCCAGCGTGGCCGAGGTGGCGACGCTGGAGAGGTTGAAGTAGAGGCGTGTGTAGGTCGAAGCCTGTGGGCCGGAGGCGAGGCTGGTCCCGATCGTGGTGAACTGGCCCGCGCCGTTGGTGAGTGAGGCGGCGAACGCGCCGCTATTCACCGTCGTGCCCTGCACGCTCACCTGGCCGGTGCCGCCCGGCGTCCACGGAGTGATCGTGCCGGTGATCGTGCCACTTTCGAAGCCGTCCTGCGCGTAGGTGCCGGCGGGCAGTGGTGGTGGCGGCGGCGGCGGGGTGGTGCCAGTGAAGTTGTAGAGGATGTTGGCGGTGGTCTTCTGGATGCCGGGGTTGGCGGTGGTGCGGTTGCCGTAGTTGTCCAGGCCCCAGCTCCACTCGATGGTGCCGGCGGCGAAGACCTGGGCACCGCTGGGCGCGGTGTAGATGCTGGAGTTGGCGTGCGAGGCGCCCACTTCCTGGCCGGTGACGGGCGAGTTGGAGAGCACAACTAGGCCGGGCGGTGTGGCGCCGTTGTTGAAGACGCGGTCGTACTCGTAGCCGACGATGCCGGGGATGGACGTGCCGTTCACGAAGCCGGTGCCGGCGTAGATCCAGTTCGAGGCGTTCTGCACGATGTAGGCGGCGGAGGCGGTCGAGAGCTGATCCTCGTACATGATGCCGAGCATGCCGTTTTCCGGCTGGCCCACCACTGGATCGCGCCAGGTGGACGTGACAATGCTGTTGTTGACGTTCCACTGCGGATCGGGGCCGGGTGGCGTGGTGTCGGTGGCGAAATCCTTATAGCCGACCTCGACGCGGTTGGGTACGCCGGCGGCGCTCGGCTCGAAACGAATCTGCCAGAACGAGGTGTTGGCGGAGAAGAAGGCGACGTTCACGCCCGCGTTGATAGCGTTTCGCACGTTGGTGCGCATCGCCTGCGACCAGTATTCGTCGTGGCCAACGGAGAGGAACGCCTTGTGATTGGTGATCGGGTTGACGCCGGTGTGAGTATCCACATTCGTGGTGTAGGTGATGTCGAACCCTTGCGACTCAGCCCAGCGCACAAACGGGTACTCGAAGAACAGGTAATGGCCGGCGCCGTTGCTGTCGCCGGGGCTAAACGGGCGGTCGAACGAGACCTTGGTGGCGTGCGGCCCCGTGAAGATAGTGTGATCGGTGTTGTTGTTGTAGAGGCCAGTGCCGCCCCAGACGTTGTACGCCTCGTAGGTGGTGACGCTGGTTTGCAGCACGATATTCTCGTGGCCGCCGTCGTTGCGCACGACGAAGAAGATGAAGCTCTTATTGCCGTCCGAGGCGCTGAGCTTGGCGAGATAGACGCCGGTGACCCAGCTCGTGGGGATGGTGAGCGAGGTGGTTTTAGTCCAGTTGCAGGCGATGATGCCGGTGACGCGATCGGGCTTGGGGATGACCTGTTGCACGCCGGGGAAGCTGCCGAGCGCGAGGATCTTGCGCGCGCCGACGCCCTGATACCAGCCGGTGCGGTAGATGTCTATGGTGAAGCTGGGCGCGGTGGTGGTGACAAAGAAATCTATGGTCTGGCCCTTGTTGAGGCTGATCTGTGAGCCGTAGCCGGAGAGAGCGGTGTCGGAGAGCGTCGAGCTGAAGTCGTTCCAGGTCGGATCGCCGGGCAGGCTGTTCTCCTGCTGGATGGGGTTCAGCGTGGCGGCGCGCACCGTCGGGCGCGGCGGCGCGACGAGCGCGACACCGGCCACCAGCAGCACGGCAATCGCAGCCAGCGTCCGCGCCAGGCGCAGCCGCGCGCCCATTCGCCCCAACGTTCTCCCTAATCTGTTCCGCCGAGCTCCCGTCTGATCTCCCGCCACGCCAGCCATAACACCCACCCCCATATCATCTCGCCGGTCTCGCACGCACATGCGCACGACGGCCAACCCCAGCTCCCACCTGTCGCGGCCAAAGGGCGCACGACGATACACGCGCAATGTGGCGCTCTTTGGATAATTCTGCCACGTTGCCCGATCCGGTCTGGTTGGGGGGGTGTGGAGGTTCGGTAAAGGCTCACGACATTCGACACACCACGTCCACCATCGGACACGTCGCGGCGCATGGGTGTTGTAGCGCGAGGGGCAGAAACGACGAGCCTCCACCCATGCGGATGGAGGCTCCTGATCGCTCGTGCGGTACGCCAGTTGGCTACACGTCGAGGTTCTTGACGTTCTTGGCGTGGGCCTCGATGAAGCGCTTGCGCGGCATCACCTCATCGCCCATCAGCATCGAGAAGGTCTCGTCGGCCTTGATGGCGTCCTCGATCGTCACCTGGAGAATGGTGCGGGTGGCGGGGTTCATGGTCGTCTCCCACAGCTCCTCCGGGTCCATCTCGCCCAGGCCCTTGTAGCGGTTCACGGCGGGGTTCTTGCTCTCGCCCAGGCGCGCGATGAACTCGTCCTTCTCCGCGTCACTGAAGACGTAATGGCGCTGCTTGCCTACCTGGATGCGGTAGAGCGGCGGTTGCGCGATGTAAAGCTGACCGTTGGTGATCAGCTTCTCCATATGACGGAAGAAGAAGGTCAGCAGCAGCGTACGGATGTGACTCCCATCAACGTCCGCGTCCGTCATCAAAAGCAAGCGACCGTAGCGGAGTTTACTGTAGTCAATAGTTTCGCCGATGCCAGTGCCAAGCGCGGTGATGATGTCCTTGATCGTCTCGCTGGTAAGCATGCGGTCCAGCCGCGCGCGCTCGACATTGAGAATCTTGCCGCGCAGCGGCAGGATGGCCTGGAAGTGGCGGTCGCGCCCCTGCTTCGCACTCCCACCAGCCGAATCGCCCTCGACCAGATACAGCTCGCAGCGGTCGGCTCGGCGCTCTGAGCAGTCGGCAAGCTTGCCGGGCAACGTAGAGTCTAGCGCGTCCTTCCGGCGTACCAGATCGCGCGCCTTGCGCGCGGCGTCGCGCGCGCGCGCGGAGTTCAGGCACTTCTCGATGATCTTGCGCCCCTCGGACGGCGTCTCTTCCAGGTACTTTGCCAGCGCCTCGGTGACGACATTCTCGACCTGCGTGCGCACCTCGGCGTTGTTGAGCTTGCCCTTGGTCTGGCCCTCGAACTGCGCCTCCGGCAGCTTGACGGAGATGGCCCCGGTCAGGCCCTCGCGCACGTCGTCGCCGGTGAGGTTGGCGTCGGCCTCCTTGAGCTGGCCGGTCTTGCGGCCGTAGTCGTTGAGCGTGCGCGTGAGCGCGGCGCGGAAGCCGGTGACGTGCGAGCCGCCGTCCACCGTGTTGATACCATTGGCGAACGAGAAGAGCGTCTCGCTGTAGCCGTCATTATATTGGAGCGCCACCTCGACCAGCGTCTTGTCCACCTTCTTCTCGACATGGACGGGCTTCGCCATCACGACGTTACGGTTCTTGTTGAGGTGACGCACGAACGACTTGAGGCCGCCGTCGAAGTAGAAGGTCGTCTCCTGCTCCTGGCCCTCACGCTCGTCCACCAGCTTGATGGTGACGCCGCGGTTCAGGTAGGCCATCTCGCGCAGGCGCTGGGCGAGTGTGTCGAACTGGAAGTCACCGGTCTCCATGATGGTGAGATCGGGGATGAAGGTCGTCTTGGTGCCGGTGCCGATGGCCGGGCCGATCACCCGTACCGGCGCAACTGGGACGCCAAGCTTATACTGCTGCATATGCAGCTTGTTGCCGCGCTTGACCTCGACACGGCAGTGCGCGGAGAGCGCGTTGACGGCGGAGACACCCACACCGTGCAGACCGCTGGAGCCTTGCTTGTAGCCGTCGCCGCCGAACTTGCCGCCAGCGTGCAGCGTGGTCATCACGATCTCGAGCGTGGACTGCTTGGGGCTTTTCGGGTGGGGCTCGACGGGGATGCCGCGGCCGTTGTCCTCGACGGAGACGGAGTTGTCCTTGCCGATGACGATCACGATGCGGTCACACTCGCCGGCCATCGCCTCGTCAATGCTGTTGTCCACCACCTCATAGACCAGATGATGCAGGCCGCGAATGTCGGTGCTGCCGATGTACATGCCGGGGCGCTTGCGCACCGGCTCCAGCCCTTCGAGAATCTCGATCTGGCTGGCGCCGTACGCGCTCTTTTTCACGCCTGTCTGGTTGCGCTCTGCTATCGCCATATCGGGTATCTCTGCCTCCTCGTAACGCGCTCCCGACCGGTCATCGTCGGCTGCCGTGCTGGAATATGCGCATCTATGTACATCAACAAAGTGGTTTCATCGTGACCGCGCGCACTGCGCCACAAGTGGTCACACAGGCCCGCTCCACGGATGGCGCGCGCGACCGCGTGACGCGGATAAGCGGCGGTGAAACTGCTGGTAGGCGCGGGTGGCGGGGGATGTGGAATGTGGAGCCGCGGCGGGGAGCGGGAAGCGATGCTGGCAGTGCGCAATCAAAACGAGAACTCCTATCGCGCCAGTCGCGCACTCGTGACGCCGGCGCACCTGTCGCGCTGGGCCCGCTCCACCTGTCTATTTTACCACATTTTGCCCCTTCACGTCCCACTGCTAGTACCGATTGAGTCCGCTTCCCATGCGGATTCGCGGCCCATACAGCCGCTCGCCTGGCATGGAGCGCACATCCCGTCTCACCATTCCCGACGAGGGCGGCGAATCTGGAAGCGTGTGGACACGCGGGCGCGTCCACTGAGGCCGTGGGAAGACGAGACGAGGACGAACACGGATGAACGGAGGCGGAGGGAGGTTCACAGAGCAAGGAAGAGAGCGGGTGTCACACTTTGCTCAGATACTCCAGCACGCGCCGGGCGTGGCCTTCGGGCTTGACCCGCTGCCAGACGTGGCCGATGATGCCATCAGGGCGGATGTAGAAGGTCGTGCGCGCCATGCCCATGAATTTTCTGCCGTACATGCTCTTCTCGACCCAGACGCCGTAACGCTGCGCCACGTCGCCACTTTCGTCGCTGAGCAGCGTGAAGGGCAGGGCGTATTTGTTGGCGAACTTCTGGTGCGAGCGCTGGCCGTCGCGGCTGACACCCAGCACGGTCACGCCATCATCTCGCAGCTCCTGCCAGGCGTCGCGGAAGCCACAGGCTTCGACGGTACAGCCGGCGGTGTCGTCCTTGGGGTAGAAGTAAAGGATGACGCGGCGGCCGCGCAGCTCGGCCAGGTGGACGGGGGCGCCGTCGGCGTCGGGAAGGGTGAAGTCAGGGGCCAACTCGCCGGACCGCGGCATACCGGCCGAGCCATCTGTGGTCGCGTCATCGCCCATGTCGTGTGTGTCGTGTGCCGTCCGCGCCATCGTATGCGCCTCCAATCCCTCGTTGACAGGCATGCTGCGCTATGCGAAAAGAGCGTGGCTCCTCGGCGCTCCATGTAGGAGCGAGGCACGCCTCGCCCACCGCCGCCCGCCTCTACGGTGTCGTAGCCGTCGGGAAGAGACCGCCGGCGCCGCCGCCCAGGCCGGTGAGCAGGAAGCCGAAGGCGATGGTCAGCGCGAGGATGCCGACGACGGCCACGGCCATCGTCAGCGTCACCGAGCCGGACATCGCCAGCCGGTCGCGCTTCTCCGGCTCCGCGACGAACATGCGCCAGACCACGTTGGCGTAGTAGACGATGGAGATCGCGCTATTGATGAGGCCGAGCACCACCAGCCAGGTCAGCGCCGACCCCTGGTTCCAGGCCGTGAGCAGGATGAAGAGCTTGCCCCAGAAGCCGGCCATCGGCGGAATGCCCGCCAGCGAGAGCAGGCAGAGGCCCATGCCGGCGGCGATGAACGGCGCGCGGCGGCCCAGCCCGTCGAAGTCGCGGATGTTCTCCTTGCCAGTGGCGTCGGCCAGACCGATGATGCCGGTGAAGGCGCCGATGTTGGTGACGACGTAGACGGCGAGGAAGGCCAGGATGCCCAGGTTGCCGGCGGGCGAGTTCGAGATCATGATCGCCGCGAAGCCGACCAGCAGATAGCCCGCCTGGCCGATGCTGCTGTAGGCCATCATGCGCTTGATGTTGGTCTGGAGCAGCGCGACCACGTTGCCGAGCGTCATCGTGACGGCCGCGACGATGGCGACCATCACCCACAGGTACGTGCCGCCGCTGATCGCCGCCAGCCCGCCGAAGATGAAGACGCGCAGCAGCGCCGCGAAGCCCGCCGCCTTCGAGCCGACCGAGAAGAAGAGCGTCGAGGGCGTCGGCGCCCCTTCGTAGATGTCCGGCGCCCACATATGGAAGGGAACGGCCGAGATCTTGAAGCCGAAGCCGGTGAAGATGAAGACGTCGGCCGCCAGCAGCACCAGATTGCCGCTGGAGAGCGCGGCCTGCGTGTTGCGCGCGATCTCCGTGAGATCGGTGGTGCCGGTGGCGCCGTAGAGCAGCGCCATGCCATAGAGCAGGATGGCCGACGACATCGCGCCGAGCAGCACGTACTTGACCGCCGCCTCGGCCGAGCGTGTGTCGCTGCGCGAGAGACCGGCCAGGATGTAGAGCGGGATGCTGGTCAGCTCCAGCGAGATGTAGACCGAGATCAGCTCGCCGGTGCTCGCCATCAGCATCATGCCGGCCAGCGAGAGCAAGATGATGCTGTAATATTCGCCAATGGTCACGCGCAGAAACTTCTCGACGTAGCCGTACGAGACCAGCAGCACGCCGAAGCCGATCACCAGAAAGAGAAACTGGAAAAAGAGCGCGTAGCCGTCCACTACCAGCATGTGGAAGAACGCCGTGTGATCGGGCGTGAGCGCATCCTGCTTGACCACCAGCGAGAGCGTGAAGCCGAGCGGGATCAGCAAGCCGATCAGCGCCGTGGCGGCCACCACGCGGCGGTTATGGGTGATCAGGTCCAGGCCGAGCACGAGGAAGCCCAGCAGGACGACGCTCAGCTCCGGCGCTAGCATCCAGATCTGGATGCCGTCAATGTGTGATGTCACAGTCCTGCTCCTGCCGCTTGTCTATGCTCGTCGCTCGTATATGCCTATGCCTGGTTCCGCGCTCAGTGTACCGCCAGCGCCTGCACCACGGTATGCAATGTCTGTTGCATGGCCGGCGTGATCAGATCGACCAGTGGTTGGGGATAGATGCCAACGAAGAGGATGACCACCGCCAGCGCGGCCAGCGGGAACGCCTCGCGCAGCGTGGCGTCGGTCAGCCCACGCCATTTGAGATTGAGCGGACCGAAGAAGGAGCGGCGCAGCATCCACAGCAAGTAGCCCGCCGTCAGCACCACGCCGAAGACGGCGAAGACCGTCTGTGCGGGCAGCAGTGCGTACGTCCCCGTGAAGACAAGGTACTCCGCGACGAAGCCAGCCAGCGCGGGCAAGCCCAGCGAGGCAAAGCATGCGATGGAATACAGCGTGATCTCGCGCGGCATGCGCGTGGCGATGCCGCCGAAGATGTCAATCTCGCGTGTGTGTGCCTTGTCGTAGAGCACGCCGACGCAGAAGAACAGCATGCCGGTGATCGCGCCGTGGGTGAACATCTGCAGCGTCGCGCCGGTGAGCGCCGCCTGGCGGAAGTCCAGCAGGCTCGCCCCGCCCACGCTGGCCGCCGCCCCCGCCACGCCGAGCAGGACGTAGCCCATGTGGCTGACGCTGGCGTAGGCGATCATCTTCTTCATATCGTGCTGCACCATCGAGGCGCCAGCGCCCCACAGCACATTGATCGCCGCGACGATGCCCAAGAGCGGCGCGATCTCCTGCACGCCCTGCGGCACGAAGCCCAGGCAAATGCGGATGAGGCCGTACGCGCCCATCTTGAGCAGCACGCCAGCCAACAGCACGCTCACCGCCGTCGGCGCCTCGGTGTGCGCGTCCGGCAGCCAGGTATGCACCGGCCACATCGGAATCTTCACCGCGAAGCCGGCGAAGAGCAGCAGGAAGAGCACCAGCGGCAGCGAGACCGAGCCGCCGAAGAGCGGCAGTGAGCCGGTAAGCTGGCTAGCGACACTGGCGTAGTGTTGATACGTCGCGCTCTGCCCGCCGGTCTGCACGTAGATCAGGAAGATGCCGGCCAGCGTGAACGACGAGCCGACCAGCGTGTAGATCAGGAACTTCCAGGCCGCATACTCGCGCCGCGCACCGCCCCAGATGCCGATCAGCAGGAACATCGGGATCAGCTCGACCTCCCAAAACAGGATGAAGAGGAAGAGGTCGAAGGCAGCGAAGACGCCCATCACGCCGGTCTCCAGGATGAGTATCAGCGCCAGATAGAACTTGATGCGCCGATCAATGTGCCAGGAGCCGACGACGGCCAGGAAGGTCAGCAGTGCGTTGAGCACGATCATGGGCATGCTCAGCCCGTCGGCGCCCAGCGCGTAGTCCACACGGAAGTGGAAGGTGCCGAGCGCGATGTTGATCCACGGCTCGTCCACCGCCCACTGCGGATGCAGCACATCGCCGAAGGTGGTGGCGCTGCCATTGAGCAGGCCGAAGTAGAGCCAGAGGCTGAGGAGGAAGACGGCGAGCGTCGCGCCGGCGGCGATCAGCTTCGCCGGCCGCTGTGGGAAGAGCAGCAGCGCCACGCCAGCGATGGCGGGCGCGAAGACGATGACCGGCAGCAGCCATTGCATGAGAGCGTTCCTTTCCCGCTTGGGTCTATCTGCCGATCGCGCCGGTGGCGACGAAGACGAGGATCAGGATGATCATCGCGCCACCGAAGATCGCCGCGCCGTAGTTTTGCAGTATGCCGGTCTCGGAGCGCCGCGTGATGTTGCCCAGCCCGCGCACGGCGCGCGCCGAGCCGTTCACGATGCCGTCTATCACGTAGGCGTCGAAGAGCGCGCAGAGGTTCGAGAGGCCGAGCACGACCACCCGGATGAGCCAGAGGTACAGCTCGTCCAGGAAGTAGCGGCGGTAGAGCAGCCGGTAGATGGGGCGCGTCACGGCGCTGCTGGCGAGGGCGACGTTGAGCCGCAGACCGTAGCCGTAGACGGCGATGGCGAGCAGGATGCCGAGCACGCCCGCGCCGACGCCGATGAATGTGTTCGCGTCCAGCGCCGGGGCGACGGGGAAGTCCACGTTCACACCGTGATTGAGGAACCAGGCGAAGCCCTGATTGAAGCCGGCGAACCCCGCGAGGCCGATCAGGATGGTCGCCAGCGCCAGCACCACCAGCGGGAACGTCATCACTCGCGGCGACTCGCGCGGATGGGCGTCGCCGCGATACTGGTCGTGCCCGCCCCACAGGCCGAGGAAGCTACCCTGGCCGCCGAAGGTGAGGATGAAGAGGCGGAACATGTAGAAGGCGGTCAGGAACGCCGTGAAGAGCGTCAGGCCGTAGATGATGTAGTTGCCCTTCTCCAGCGCTGTCGTGATGATGGGGTCTTTGCTCCAGAAGCCGGAGAAAGGCGGGATGCCGGAGATGGCGAGGGTGGCGACGAGGATCGTGCCGGCGGTCCAGGGCATGAAGCGCGCAAGTCCGCCCATCTTGCGCATGTCCTGCGCGCCGATGGCGTGGATGACGCTACCGGAGCCAAGGAACAGCAGCGCCTTGAAGAAGGCGTGGGTGAAGAGGTGGTACATGCCGACGGTGTTGGTGTCAGCCACGGCCAGGCCGGCGAACATGTAGCCAAGCTGGCTGATGGTCGAGTACGCCAGCACGCCCTTGATGTCGTTCTGCGTCAGCGCGATGGTGGCGGCGAACAGCGCCGTAAACGCGCCGGTATAGCCTACTACCGCCAGCGCCTGCGGCCCCGCCACGCCCTCATAGATCGGGAAGAGCCGCGCGACGAGATAGACGCCGGCGGCGACCATCGTCGCGGCGTGGATCAGCGCGCTCACCGGCGTCGGGCCGGCCATCGCGTCTGGTAGCCAGACGTGCAGCGGGAACTGCGCGGACTTGCCGACCGCGCCGCAGAAGACCAGGATCATTGCCAGCGTCAACAGCCCCTTATCCATCGCCTGTGTCTTGGTGTTCAGTTCGATGAAGTTGAACGTGCCCGTGGCGGTGAACAGGATGAGAATGCCGATCAGGAAACCGAAGTCGCCCAGGCGCGTCGTGACGAACGCTTTGAGCTGCGCGGGCGGCGGGTACGGTACCTCGGAGCCGGGCGGCGGCGGGTTATGGTAGAACCAGAAGCCGACCAGCAGGTACGAGGAGAGGCCGACCAGCTCCCAGCCGATGAAGAGCACCAGGAAGTTCGCGCCCAGCACCAGGATGAGCATCGCCACGGTGAAGAGCGCCAGCTCGATGTAGAAGCGCGAATAGCCGGGATCGCCGGCCATATAGCCGATAGAGTACAGGTGGACGAGGGTGGAGACGCCGGTGACGACGAGCAGCATCACCACGGTCAGGGTGTCCACGCGAAAATCTATCGAGTAGTTCAGGCTGCCGATGGTGAACCAGTTATAGAGGTGGATGTCCTTGCCCGTGGCGATCAGGTTCTTCGTGTGGAACACGTCGCCGTTTACGTCGAGGAACTGCCAGAGGATGAGCAGCGAAAGCGCGAACGAGAGCAGCAGCGCCGAGACGCCAATGATGCTGCTGAGCATCGGCCAGAAGGGTGTGTGGCCGCCGTGCTCGCCGTGTCCACCGCCGGCCGCCGCCGCGCCATGCGTGGTGTGCGCCGTCTGATCGGTTGCATCGTGGCCGGCCTCGGTGTCGGGGGTGGTAGCGGCATCCGCGGGGCCGTGGCCGCCATGACCGCCGTGATCGGTGGGAGCGGGTACGGCGGCCGGGCGCGGCTGCACGGCGATCTCGACCATGCGCGTGCCGAAGAAGATGATCAGCATCGCCGCCAGCGGCAGCGCGGGTACGAGCCAGACCAGATCGACCGGAGTCATGGGCAGCTCCATGTGGAGTGAGCCGGCGAGGGGACGCGGCCCCCTACCAGCGCATCAGGTTGATCTCGCCGACGTCAATCGTGTTGCGGCGGCGGTAGATGGCGATGATCATTGCCAGCGCGACGGACGCCTCGGCGGCGGCGACGGTGATGATGAAGACGGCGAAGATCTGGCCGGTGAGCCGGCTGCTGTCCACCGTCGCGCCGTTCAGCGCCTTGCCGCCGTGATTGAGGATAGCCGAGGCGAAGGCGACCAGCGTGACGTTGACGGCGTTGAGCATGATCTCGATGCTCATCAGGATGGCGACCGCGTTGCGCTTGCTGAGCGCGCCGAAGAGGCCGATCACGAAGAGCACCGCGCCGAGGACGAGGAAATGGTTAAGCGTGATCATGCGAAGGCTACTCCTCCCGGCCGATCATGATCGCGCCAACGATGGCGACCAGCAGCACCACCGAGGCGATCTCGAACGGCAGCACGTAGCTGTACGCGAAGGGGCTGTAGAGCAGCTGGCCCAGCTTCACCACCGTGCCACCGGCCGCGTTGGCGAGCGGCAGCGCGTCGCTGGCCGCGCCAGCTGCCATCGGGCTGCTGTTGACGGCGAAAATGATACCAGCGGCCAGCAGCACGCAGATCAGCCCCGCCAGCCACCATTGGCCGCTGAAGGGATTGCTCACGCGCGACATACTGTTCTGCGTGAGCATGATGGCAAAGAGGATGAGGATGGTGACGGCGCCCGCGTAGATCAGCACTTGCACGATAGCGATGAACTCCGCGTTCAGCAGCACGTAGATGCCGGCCGCCGCGCCGAAGACCGCCACCAGAAAGAGCGCGGCATGCACGATCTTTGGCATCACGACCACGGCCAAAGCGGAGCCGACGAGAATGATCGCGATCACCCAGAACGCGACGGCGGGCACATCAATCGTCATGCGTTTCAACCCTCGCCCAGCATAAGAGCCGGGAACGCGAAAGAGCGGCACAATCTGGTGTGATCTGTACCAGCAACGGATGTGGAGGCGTGGGGAATGCGGGCAGCCTGTGGGGCGCCATCTGTTATTATAGCAGTTGGCGTCAATCGGCCGGCACGCTTGCTGACTGTCGTGCGAGCCCTCTGTTGCCTCTGCGAGCCACCCTGTGATACCTATGTGACATCCATGTGACACGCCGCGCGGATGCGTGACACGTCTGTGTGGCGGCGGCGATAAAATGGAGGGCGCGCCCGCGCGGGAGCGTGTTCGTGTGCCACCACCAGCGAAGGAGCGGAAGCGATGAATGCTGGAACCCAGCCGCCTGCCATGCCTGCCGCGCACGCCGGGCCAGAGATAGCGCCACCACCGGGCGCGCTGTGTCTCGACGCGCGCCTGCCGCTGCGCGACGGCGCCATCGTGCGCATGCGCGCCATCCGCCCCGACGATATGGACCGCCTGCGCCGCCTGCATGGGCGGCTCTCGGCCGACGCGATCGTCTTCCGCTTCTTCCGCATGCTGCCACAGCTCAGCGAGGAGTTGGCGGAGCGGTTCACCCATGTGGACTATGTGAACCGCATGGCGCTGGTGGCGACGGTTGGCAGCGGCGAGGCCGAGGAGATCATCGCCGTCGTGCGCTACGACCGCACCGACACAACAACGGCGGAGATCGCCTTCGTCGTGCGGGACGACTGGCAGGGCAAGGGCATCGCCACCGCCCTGCTGTACCATCTGGCGGCCTACGGCCGCGCCCACGGCTTCACGCGCTTCGTCGCCATCACCATGGGCAGCAACGCGCGCATGATCGAGGTGCTGCGTTTCGCCGGCTTCCCCTTCCACATGCGCTACGTGGGCGGCGATGTCGAAGCCTCGCTGGACATCACCGCGCCGCCGTCGCCGCCGTTCGCGCCGAGCGGCTCCCCCGCACAACCGCCAGCGCGTCACGGCGAGCAGGCAGGCGCGAGCGGGGCATGATACGGGCTTGTTCTGGGGTGTTGTCATATTCCACTCGTGCGCGGCCAGGGATTACCCCTGGCATTTATGCCGGGAAGCCGACAAACAAAGACGCCCGCCGGCCATACAGCCGGCGGACGCATGAGTGCGAGATCGATCACGAAGTGAGATCGCGCGTATGGGAGCCGCGCTCGTCGCGCGGGCGGTGTACGTCATTGTACTCCGGACGCTGAACGCTGAGTGAGTCGCGGCCTTCAGCTCGCGAAGGCCTCCTGCCGCTCGCCGCTCGCGCCGACAACCGCGCGCAGCACCTCGAAGTCACGAGCGGCCAGATCGTGCTGATACCAGTCGTACGTCTTGCGCAGCGGCAGCGTGAAATCGGGGTGCCAGGCCTCGACGTAGAACCCGGACCCAGTGCGCCCCATGCGCGCCTCCGCACCTGTCTGCTCATTCCGATAATACAGGGACATGGTCTTCTTTCCTCGAACGAAACGACATCGCGCGAGGGGTAATGCTAACAGCACATCGCCCATCACCAACTCTCATAGTAACACATACGGGCGCGCGTTTCACCCATCCCGGTACGGCCCAATCCGGTACGGCCCAATCCGGCTAGCCACTGTGCGACCGAACGTCTCCGCACCCTCTCCGCACCCTCTCGGCAGCCGGCGCATGCCATGCTATAATCGCCTTCGCATCCCAGCAATCCAGACGATCCAGCGGAGAGGAGCAGCCGACCTATGTCCGCGCCATCACACCCTGAGCGCATCCTCATCTGCGTCGCCTGGCCCTACGCCAAAAGTGCTACCCACGTCGGCCAGATCGTCGGCTCGATTCTGCCCGGCGACATCTTCGCCCGCTACTGGCGCATGCGCGGCGGCGACGTGCTGATGGTCTCCGGCAGCGACATGCACGGCACCCCCATCACCGTAGACGCCGACCGCGAGGGCGTCACCCCGCGCGAGCTTGCCACGCGCTACCACCGCCAGATCGTCGAGATGCTGGATCGGCTCGGCATTGGGTTCGACCTCTACACTGAGACTACCAGCGAAAATCACGCCCAGCGCACGCAAGAGTTCTTCCTGCGCCTGCTGGAGCGCGGCTACGTCTTCAAAGACCAGATGGACTCGCCCTACTGCCCGCACGACCGCCGCTTCCTGCCGGACCGCTACGTCGAGGGCACCTGCCCCTACTGTGGCTACGAGAGCGCCCGCGGCGACCAGTGCGACAACTGCGGCCGCACCCTCGACCCCACGCAGCTGCTCGCGCCGCACTGCCGCCTCTGCGGCCGGCCGGACGTCGAGATCCGCGCCACCGAGCACTTCTTCTTCGATCTGCCCAAGTTCGAGCAGCCGTTGCGTGCCTGGCTGCTCGCCAACAAAGACCACTGGCGCCCCAACGCGCTCAACTTCGCCCTCAACTGGCTCAAAGAAGGCCTGCGGCCCCGCGCCATCACGCGCGACCTCGACTGGGGCGTGCCCATCCCCCTGCCCGGCTACGAAGACAAGCGCATCTACGTCTGGTTCGATGCCGTGATCGGCTACTACTCCGCCAGCATCGAATGGGCCGCGCGGCGCGGCGAACCGGATGCCTGGCGCCGCTGGTGGATTCAGCCGCCCGGCCAACCCGCCCCCTCGCGCTCGTACTACTTCATCGGCAAAGACAACATCGCCTTCCACACCATCTTCTGGCCGGCGATGCTGCTCGGCTTCGGCGCCCTCACCCTGCCCTACGACGTACCCGCCAACGAGTTCATGACGATGGGCGGCAGCAAAGCCTCCGCCAGCCGCGGCAACGTGATCGGGACGCGCGACGTGCTCGACCGCTACGGCGCCGACCCGCTGCGCTACTACCTCGCCAGTGTCCTGCCCGAAGGGCGCGACACCGCCTTCATCGCCCACGAGCTGGTGCGCCGCAACAATGACGAGCTGGTCGCCGCCTACGGCAACGCCGCCCATCGCGTGCTCACCTTCATCCAGCGCCATTTCGCCGGCCGCGTCCCCACGCCCGGCCCGCTCGCCCCCGCCGACACGGCGATGCTGGACGAGGTCGCGCGCGCCTTCACCGAGGTCGGCGCGGCCATCGAGGCCGTGCGCCTGCGCGACGGTCTCTCCGGCGCAATGGCGCTCGCCCGTGCCGCCAACCGCTACCTGGACGAGCGCGCGCCCTGGAAAGTCATCCGCCTCGACCCACAGCGCGCCGCCACCACCATGTACGTCATGCTACACGTGCTCGCCGCCCTCAAAACGCTCTTCGCGCCGTACTTGCCCTTCTCCTCGCAGCGGCTGCACGAGCTGCTCGGCCAGCCAGGCATGGCCGCCTCATCCCCCTGGCAGCCCGAACAGCTTCCCGCAGGCCGCCCGCTCCCGCCGCCCACGCCGCTCTTCGCCAAATTCGATGCGGCAAGCGAATCGGCGTGAGGGCGCCTGAGATGTGTGTCATCGTACCTCCGGCCCAATCCACCGTATGCTATACTGCCGCTCACATACGCCCCCGCGCCGCTCCAGCCGCCCATCCGGCCCGGCGGCATACCTGATGATCCAGAATCCAGGTGGGCCGTTGGCGCTCATGGGGCTTCAGCCCTGGCGGATCGTGCGCCGGCACTTCAGTGCCGCGATCTGACAGGCGTGCGCCGGCACATTAGTGCCGCGAGCCCCCGCCGTGCGCCGGCGCCGAGGTGTATCAATAGCAGGATTACCCCCGGCATTCATGCCGGGGCGTGTATCAAGTATCAGCGGTATCGAGGTAGCGACATGCGCCGCATCGCCATTCTGGCGGAAGGAAAGCTCAACCCGCAGGACGCCAAAACCGCCGTCGGCATCCTGCGCTACCGCCCCGAGGCTGCCGTCGCCGTGATTGACAGCACGCACGCCGGCAGTGACGCCGCCGCCGCCCTCGGCGACCCATCCGGCCCCGGCGCGGGCGTGCCCGTCGTCAGCGATGTCGCCGCCGTGCTGCCCTACCAGCCCGATACCCTGCTGATCGGCATCGCCCCCATCGGCGGCCGGCTTCCCGACGCCTGGCGCGCGCAGATTCTCGCCGCCATCGCTGCCGGCCTCGACATCGCCAGCGGCCTGCACCACTTCCTCGGCGACGATCCCGAGCTGGCATCCGCCGCAGAGCGTGCCGGTGTGCGCATCTGGGATGTGCGCCGCCCCGATGACGCGCTCGCGCTGCGCATCCGTGAGGATCAGGCACACCGGCCCGGCAGTCACATCGTCCACTTCTGCGGCACCGACTGCAACGTCGGCAAGATGACCGTCGCCGTCGAGCTGGACCGCGAAGCGCGGCGGCGCGGCCTCTCCTCAGGCTTCGCCGCCACCGGCCAGACCGGCATTATGATCTCCGGTGAAGGCATCCCCGCCGACCGCTTCATCAGCGACTTCCTCGCCGGCGGCGTCGAGGCGCTCGTGGTGGACTTCGCCAGCCGCTACGACTGGGTGTTCGTCGAGGGCCAGGGCTCGCTGATCCACCCCGCCTACTCCGCCGTCACCCTCGGTCTGCTGCACGGCGCCGCGCCTGATCTGCTCATCCTCTGCCACGAGGCCGGCCGCGCCCACATCCGCGGCTACGATGTCGCCATCCCAGCGCTCTCCGTCGTCCGCCAGATGTACGAGACCGCGGCGGCCTGGCTCAAGCCCGCCCCCATCGTCGCCGTCGCGCTCAACACCCGCCTGCTGAATGAAGCCTCCGCGCACCGCGCTCTCGCCGATGCCGCGCGCGAAACCGGCCTGCCGGTGGCCGACCCCGTTCGCTTCGGCACCGGCCCACTGCTCGACGCCCTACTGGCCCACACCTGACCGGCCGCCGCGCCGGAGTTACCCCGGCATTCATGCCGGGCGCCAGCAAACGAGAGCAACACAGGAGAAACGCCCATGCGCGCGCGCGCCGAGCCGCTCGACCTCAAGCTCCAGCGTCCGTTCCGCATCTCGCGCGGTGTCCAGCATTACGCCCGTAGCCTGCTCGTCGAGATCACGTCCGGCGAGCTGACGGGCATCGGTGAGGCCGCGCCCGACGGCGGCGGCTACTACGGCGAGACACGCGAGACGATGCTCGCCGCCCTGGAGCGCCTGGCCGACCACCTGCCCGACGACCCACTGCTGCTGGAGGACGCCGCCGAGGGGCTGGACCGCGCGCTGCACCACGGCAACGGCGCGCTCAAATCCGCCGTGGACATGGCGCTCTACGACCTCGCCGGACAGCGGCTCGGTGTCCCTGTCTACCGCCTGCTCGGCCTCAACCCCGCGCGCACGCCGCTCACATCCTTCACCATCGGCATTGACACACCGGAGGAGATGGCGCGCGGTGCGCGCGAAGCCGGACGCCAGTACCCGATCCTCAAAATCAAGGTCGGCACCCCGCGCGACCTGGAGAACGTGCGCGCCATCCGCGACGCCACGGATGCCACCCTGCGGGTGGACGCCAACGCCGGCTGGACGCCGAAAGCAGCCGTGCAACACATCGCCGCGCTGGCGGACTACGGCGTCGAGCTGGTCGAGCAGCCCGTCGCCGCCGGCGATTTGGAGGGCCTGCGCTTCGTGCGTGAGCGGTCGCCGCTGCCCATCTTCGCCGACGAAAGCTGCGTCACCGTCGAGGACGTGCCGCGCCTGGCCGGCGTGGTGGACGGCATCAACATCAAGCTCGCCAAGTGCGGCGGGCTGCGCAACGCCCTGCGTATGATCGCCACGGCGCGCGCCCACCACCTGCGCGTCATGCTCGGCTGCATGGTGAGCAGCTCGCTGGCGATCACCGCCGCCGCGCACCTCAGCCCGTTGGTGGATTACGCCGACCTGGATGGCGGCCTGCTGCTGGCGGCGGACCCCTTCGCGGGTGTGCGCGTGGAAGCCGGCAAGCTGATCCTGCCGGACGCGCCCGGCCTCGGCGTCTCCCGGCGACAGATTGATGGCTAGAAGAGCGAACAGGAGCGGAACGACACGATGGATCTGAATTACGACGACGCGCTGGCCCTGCTGCGCCAGCACAACACCAACGAAAGCCTGGTCAAGCACGGCATCGCCGTCGGCGCCGCCATGCGCGCCTACGCCCGCAAGTATGGCGAAGACGAGAACAAGTGGCGCGTGACCGGCCTGCTGCACGATGTGGACTACGAGAAGCATCCGACCATCGAGGAGCACGGCAAGGTCGGCGCCGGCTGGCTGCGCGACCTCAGCTACCCGCCCGACGTCACCCACGCCGTCGCGGCCCACAACGACTATCACGGCATCCCGCGTGACGACCTCATGTCGCGGGCGCTCTTCGCCTGCGACGAGCTAGCGGGGCTGATCACCGCCGCCGCGCTGGTGCGCCCCAACAAGGCCCTCGCTGGGCTGGAAGCCGGCTCCGTGCGCAAGAAGATGAAGGACAAAGCCTTCGCCCGCGGCGTCAACCGCGACGACATCACCAAAGGCGCCGATGAGTTGGGCGTAGACCTCAACGATCACATCGCCTTCGTCATCGCCGCCATGGAAGATGAAGCCGCCGCCCTCGGCCTGCAAGGCGTGGTGAGATAAACCGCTGCGAGCTGGGAGCTGAACTATCCCCACCTGCGCGGACCAGAGATTACCCCGGCACTCATGCCGGGGGCGTACGCATGGCAAAATGCAACGGTCCCGCGCGCTCCGCCTCCTCACCTCGCCTGCCCACCAAATAGTCCGCTCGCCAGCGTGCGCACCAGTGGCGGCGGAGCCGCCGCGTCCGGACCCCGCTTCGCCCGCTCCAGCGCCTCGCGCAGCAGCGCGCCCAGCACCGTCAGCCCCGTCGCGCCGATCACCACGAACCATCCCAGGATCGCCACCAGCGAGACCACCTGCCCAGCGCCCGCCGGCACGAGCGCCGCCAGTGGCGACCAATCCCACATGGCGTGCAGCGTCACCGCCAGCGCGAACGCCACCAGCACCCCCAGCGTCAGCCGCACGCGGTTGCCGCGCCGCTCGCGCCACAGCGCTGCGCAGACGATGGCCGTCCAGACGCCGTGCCCGAAGATCGCCAGCGCCATGCGCAGCAGCAATTGCACGTTCATCTGCCGCGTCCCCATCGCCAGCGCCAGGTCCACATTAGCCCCCGGCTCGTTCAGCGTGTTCGTGAACCCCAGTAGGAACGCCGCGAAGCCGTACCCCGCCGTCTCCAGCGCCGCGAAGCCCATCCCCGCCGCCGCGCCCAGGATCAGCCCGTCCAGCTCGCTACGCACTCGCCGGTCGCGCAGGAACCACAGCACCGGCACAACCTTCGCCGTCTCCTCCACCACCCCGATCAGCAGCGCCGCCCCCAGCGTGATCTCGCCCGCCGACGCCTCCGGCGGCAGCAGCAGCGGCTCCAGCACCGCCGCGATGGTCAGCCCTAGCACCGCCCCGCCCAGGAACGTGATCCCCACCACCCCCAGCGGCATATCCGCGAAAGCGTTCTGTTCCCAGCAGAACATCACGAAGACCACCGGCACCAGCGCGCTCGCCAGCAACATCACCAGCGGCACCAGATGCAGGTTGCCCGTCTCGCGCAGCACCTCTGAGACGCCGAAGTACGCGACCAGCCCGGCCAGGAACACTCGCCAGTAGCGTTTGCCCCACTGCGTCCGCACCAGCGCGCGCAGCCCGCGCGGCCGCGCCTGCGCCATCGCCTCATAGAAGCCATCGGGCGCCGCGCGCATCGTGCCAGCGGGCGCCTGCCCATTCTGCCCGCCCGCCGCCGGCCAGCGCGCCGCCAGCGCGCCGTTCCCGTCCACCCCTGCGCCGTTCCCATCCACCCCCGCGCCACCTTGCGCGCTCTCTGGTGGCGCGGTGGCATATGCCTCGAAGCGCATCTCCGTATTGCCCAGCCGGATCGTCTGCCCCGGCGCCAGCGGCGTCCGCCCGGTGATGCGTCGCCCCTGCACGTGCGTCCCGTTGGCCGAGCCGAGATCCTCGATCTCGTAGCCGCCAGGCGTCCAGCGGATCACCGCGTGGTGGCGCGAGACCAGCGGATCCAGCAGCACCACATCGCTGCCTTCCAGCCGGCCGAGTTGCACCGCTGCCCGTGCCAGCGCGATCCGCCCATCGCGCGCCAGCCCACTCCGCCATCCTCCCTCCGCCGCCACAGACAACGCGGCTGGATACGGCGGCGCGACCGCGGGTGCGGGCGCCGTCCCTGGAACGGCGGAGCTCACGTCATCATCCTCCTTGTGCCGGGGCGCCGTATACGCGCACATCCCCGCGGGTCCGGCCTCTCATAGGCGAGGATAGCAGCCCTGTGGGGCGGCGTCAAACCGTCCATAATACGTGCGCCAGTAGTCCCATGAGCGTACGAATGCTCCGTACATCGAGCGATAGGCCGCCTCCAGGCACAGCCCCTCCCCTGCCAGGGAAGGGGGTTGGGGGTGAGGTTCTCACCACTGCCAATACCGCTCGACCTGGATGCCCGGATACGTCTTGCGCAGCGTCGCGCTATACCCGTTCAGCAGCGCGCGCAGCCGCTCCTCCGTCCCGAACAGCCGCGGCACCTGGCTGGTGTACTGCTGGATCGCCTCGATCTTCGCCGGCAGCATCCCCGACACCTCCACCAGCTCCGGCTCCATCCGTATGCCCAGCTCCCGCTGCCGCGTCTCCGGCCCGCCGCCGGCCAGCGCCACATACGGGAAGTCCTCGTAGAACTTCACATTCAACTTGCGCTGCGCCAGCCGGTCGGCCGCCGAGCAGCAAAGCTGGTGATCCACGTGATGCCCGATGCCCAGCGGTGCGTAGATCGCTGCCAGCGGCGCCCGCTCCGCGATGTTCAGGAACACCCCGGCCAGCTCCTCGTCCAGGCTCGTGTCGCCCGCGTTCACCGTGCCGAAGAGTGCGTCGTCGGCCTGGTAATACGCCGGCGTGCCGCGGTACATCGCGTCCGGGTAGTCCAGCCAGAGCGTGTTCGCCCCTAGCACCGTCGCCGCCGCCGCGTCCTCCGCCTGCCGCTTGCGCACTGCCTCCGCCGCGTCGCGCCCCAGCCCCATGCGCTGCTGATTCGCCTCCGCGAATGCGCTGAGCGGCGTCCCCGGCTTCAGCGCCCCACCGAAGACCGTCACGACGAGCACACGCTGCCCCGTCGCATGTTGCAGCGCGATGGTGCCGCCGCACGAGAGCGCCGCGTCGTCGTAGTGCGGCTGCAAGTAGATGTGCCGGTCCTGTTGCGTGATCTGGTCGAGCGAGGTCAGTTGCATCGCATCTCTCCTGGTATCTCCTACGCGCACTCGCGCAATTCGTCGAATTCCTGTGCCAGGCCGAGCGCCGTCGCGACAGCGACCAGATCGGCCGGCGGCGGCGCCGTCACCGTGAACGGCTCGCCCGTCGTCGGATAGCGGAAGGCCACCCGCCATGCATGCAGCATCATGCGCCGCGCCACGCACACCGCATTCCAGTCCGCGACGGCGGACGTCGCGGCCAGCGGCCCTCCCGGCGCGGGTTCACCCGCCGGCCCGCCTCGCCCAGCATGCGGCTCGCCTGCCAAGGCTTCCAACGCTTCCAACGCTTCCAACGCTGACCCGCCCCCATACAGCGCATCGCCAATCAGTGGAACGCCGAGGGAGGCCATGTGAACGCGAATCTGGTGTGTGCGCCCGGTCAGCGGCTCGACGAGCGCCAGCGCCACGCCACTCTGACGCGCCAGCACGCGAAACCGCGTCGTCGCCGGCTGCCCATCGGGCGTGACGATCACCCGCCGCCGGTCGGATGGATCGCGCGCCAGCGGCGCCTCGATCATCCCTTCGTCCGCCGCCGGCCCGTCGGCCAGCAGCGCGATATAGCGCTTGCCGACCGTACGCCGCTCGAACTGCCGCACCAGCGCCCGCCGCGCCTCCATCGTCTTCGCGAACAGCACGACGCCCGACGTCTCGCGATCCAGCCGGTGCAGCAGCCAGGGACGCCCCTCGCCGCGCGCCGCCTGCCGCGCAAAGACCGCATCCGCCAGCGTCCCATCCGGGTGCCGGTACGCCGGATGTGTCACCATTCCCGCCGGCTTCGCCACCGCCAGTAGCCGCTCATCCTCGTACAACACCCCCGGCGACATCGGCTCACCGCCGATCATACTGCCCGCATGCTCCACCGCTACTGGCGTCAAAACCATACTGCTCACCCGCTCCGCGCCTTCGCGCCTCTTCGCGCTCACAGTTCACCGAGCATAGTATAACGTGCCGCGCGCCATCCCGTGCGCCTTGCCACCTTGCCAATACACACCTCCATCTCCTACACTGCGAGCGGGGCGCCACGCTCCCACCACGCTCCCGCTATGCATGCGTACCCTTCGCGCTGGAGACTGCCGTGCGCCACCTCCCCAACGTCCTCAGCCTCGGCCGCCTGTTGGCGACCATCCCCCTGGTCGTGCTCATCCTCGTCAACACGCCCGCGGCCTACCTGATCGCTACCGCGCTCTTCGCCGCCGGCTCTATCACCGACACCCTCGACGGCCGCCTCGCGCGCCGCTATCACCTTGTCTCCAACCTCGGCGTCTTCCTCGACCTCACCGCCGACAAGGTCTTCGTCTCCGCCGCCCTCATCGCCCTCATCCAGGTCAGCGTCATCCCCGCCTGGATCGTCATCGTCATCGTCACCCGCGAATTCCTCGTCTCCGGCCTGCGCTCGCTCGCCGCCGCCCAGGGCGTCGTCATCCCCGCCGGTCGCTGGGGCAAACAGAAGACCCTGCTCACCCTCCTCGCCGTCGGCGGCATCCTCCTCGCCCGCGGCCTGCGCGGCGCCACCGCCTTCCCGCTTGGCCTCGCCACCGGCGGCGCCCCCACCTCCCCGCCGGGTTACCTGCTTGCCCTCGCGGACATCATCCTCCTGCTCGCCGTCGTCTGGACCATCTTCTCCGCTGTCGAATACCTGCGCGGCGCCTGGGGACTGCTCACCGCCCCCGCCAAAAGCGCCCCATAACCACCCTCGCCAGCACTCGCCCCGCTCCACTTCTCCCTTCTCCTCGTAAGGAGCGAGCCAGGGTTGTGGATAGTATTGATGCATTCACATGTCAGGCGGAATTCTATTGAAGTACTTTGACGAACCACGCTATCTACGCATTGAAAGGTATATGTCATTGAAGCAATAGTGTCCAGACCGACGGGCGCACAACATAATACGAATCCCCGCTCGCTCCATGTTCTGGAGAGCGGAGAGTCAACCAGATGGAATGGTGGAAAAATCAGGCCAGTATCAGGCTAGTATCAGGCCAGTATCAGGCCAGTATCAGGCTAGTGCAGGGTGTGTTGGGCAATCACACTGGCGCTGTGGGGCACCGTAAAGCCGTAGCCGGGGCCGCTGCCAGGTGTGCCCGACGGGCTGCCGGGCTTGCCGCCGCCGTTGCCACAGCCGGCGAGCACCGCGACCGCCGCTAGTGCCAGCGCGACGATGACCGCCGCGATGCGCCTGCGCGCGGGTCCGCGCGCAAGACGTGGGCTGCTTAGATCCATCTTCTCTATCACTCCTTGTGGTGATGCGCCGCTGGCCGCGAGTGCGGCTCAACGCCGCAGAGTCCGTCCAGGTCGCCCAGTCCGCCCAAATCATGCGCGACCTGCATGTGTGCGTCGGCATAGGCGGCAACGGCACTGAGCACATCGTCTAGGTCGAACGGCTTCGCCAGGAACGGCACATTGCCGACGGCTTCGAGATCGGGGCGTGTGCTGCTCATCAGCATAACCGGAATGTCGTTTGTCACCGGGCTGGCGCGCAGCCGGCGCACGAACTCGATGCCGTCAACCTCGGGCATATTACGGTCGGTTAGCACGAGCGCCGGACGCTCGCGGCGCGCGATGGCGAGCGCGGTGCGCGCGTTGCCGGCGCGCAGGGAACGGTAGCCGGCGCTTTCGAGCAGCTCGCACAGCAGCTCCGCGATGCTGGGCTCGTCATCCACCACGAGGATCGTGGCGGGATGCTCTCCCTGATCGAGACGGGGGACTGGATCCACCGCCAGCACGGCTTCGGCGCGCGACTGCTTCCCTAGAGGCTGTGCGGCCCGCTCCAGGTGCTCGTCGCGCGGGCGACCAGTGGTGAGGTTGAACATGGCGGTCAGCACAATCCTTTATCTCAGGCGCGGCGACCATTTCCTGCTCGCGGGGGCCGCGCCCCGCATGTTGCGAAACTTGTTGGCCGTATCTGGCAAAGAACATGCCACCACCGCATAGCTTGTCGTCACTGTCGGGATTCAGCGCGATTCATGCGGGAAAACGGGCCTGGGGGCGGCGGGCATGGTATCATCTCAGGCGGCGGAGGCGCCGCGTCTCCGGCGACGGCGCGGGCGCGCGCCAACGGCGCGCTGGTGTGGAATGATGGGGGAATGGTGAGGAATGGCTGCCGTGGAGCATTCAGTGGAGCATTCACTCGTCTGGCGCGACGGTAAGGCGCGGGCCGATCTCTCCTCGGCGGGGATGCAGGCGGCGGCGCGCGACACGCAGGCGCGCGTGTGGCTGGACATCGAGGGCGATCCAGCGCCGCACCTGCACATGCTGGCGACTACTTTCGGCTTCTCGCGCATTACGCTGGACGCGATTACCGAGGAGGCCGAGCGCGCGCGCTTCATCGAAGGGCATGGCTACTTCTACATCATCAACCATGCGCTCACGTTCGACAGCGAGACGCAAGAGGCGCAGACGCCCAAGATTGACATCATCTTCGGCCATACCTTTCTCGTCACCATCCATCGCGCCCGCCTGCCCTGGCTGGATACGCTGCGCGCGTCGCTGGGGCGTGGCGAGCTGGAAGAGAACGTGTTGAGCCGCGGCATCCCCTATCTGCTGCACGCCGTGCTCGACTCGCTGGTGGATAGCTACTTCCCCGTGCTGGACGAGATTGACGACGTGATTGACGAGTTAGAGGACGAGACGGTGCGCACCGTGTCGAGCGCGGTGCAGGTGCGCATCTTTCGCATGAAGCGGGCGCTGGCGCTGATGCGCCGCGTGATCAGCCCGCAGGTGGAGGTGGCGAATGCCTGCATCACGCGCACGGGCGAGTACATCCCGCACGAGGCCGAGCCGTACTTCGCCGAGATCCATGACCACCTGGTGCGCGCCTTCGAGGTGATTGACTCCTACCGTGACCTGATGAGCGGCCTGCTGGATGTCTATCTCACCACCGTCTCGAATCGCCAGAACGAGGTGATGAAGCAACTGACGATCATCGCCTCGATCTTCCTGCCGATCACCTTCGTTACCGGCGTCTTCGGCATGAACTTCGGTCACTCGCCGCAGGTCGAGCACGACGCGGGCGCGAACTTCTGGCTCGCGCTACTGGGGATGGCAATCATTACCGTCGTGCAGATCTGGTATTTCCGCCGCCGCGGCTGGATCTGAGCACGACCGCGCGTGAAGTGAGAGCAGAGAAGCAGAAGCACGGGAGGGCGAACGGGCGATGGATATCCCGCGGCTGGGGCGAGAGCAAGCGGCAGAGGCGCGCGGCGTGGTGATCGTGATTGATGTCATCCGCGCGTTCTCCGTGGCGGCGTACGCCTTCGCCGGTGGCGCGCGCGAGCTGTGGCTGGTGCGCACCATCGCCGAGGCGTTCACGCTGCGCGAGCGCGCGCCTGAGGCGCTGCTGGCGGGCGAGGTCGGCGGCCGGCTGATCGCCGGCTTCGACTTCGACAACTCTCCGGCGCGCATGGCGGCGGCCAACGTGCGCGGGCGGCTGATCATCCAGCGGACCGGCGCGGGCACACAGGGCGCGGTTGACGCGGGCGCCGCCACACACCTGCTGCTCGCCGCGCTGGTCAACGCGCGGGCGACGGCGACCTACGCGCACACGCTCGCGGCGCGCGACGGGCTGCCGATCACGCTGCTGCCGACGGAGTCGCCCGTCGAGGAGGAAGGTGTGCCGGCGTGCGAGGATGAGGTGTGCGCCGACTATCTGGAGGCGCTGCTGCGCGAGCGCTCCGACGCGGCGGACGTGCTGGCGGATGGCATCACCCGCTTGCGCGCCAGCGGCCGGCTGGGCATCTTCGCGCGCGGCTATCCCGACTTCCCGCCGGAGGATGTGCCAGCCCTGCTCGCCGTGGACCGTTTCGCGTTCGCTATGCGCGGCGCACGCGAGCAGTGGCACGATGTGACCTACGTACGCGCCGAGCGGGTGGACGCGGAGCGATCATGAGAATCGCTCGTGTTGTTATTCCCGCGGTTTGGCCAAGCCGTCAATGACCGTGACATGTGCCAGCTTCAGCAGCTCCTGTGGGTTGAGGAGAAGCTTGCTGGAACGGTTGCCACCGCCCATGACGACTTCCCGCTGTCGCATGACAGCGCGGTCCACATAGATGGGCGCATCGCTGATACCAAAGGGGGTGACGCCGCCGATCAGCATGCTGGTGCGTTGCATGGTCGTTTCCGCATCAGCAAAGGAGGCTTTCTTCACGCCCAACAGCTCACAGACCTTCTGATTCACGTCCAAGCGGGTCGTGCCAAGCACGACACACACCGCGTATTTCGTTGGCTCCACTTTGCGCGACGCGACCAAAATCGTGTTCGCGGCCTGATCGAGCGCGACGTGGTAATGCTCGCAGAAGGCGGCGGTGTCGGCAAGCTCTGGCAGACACTCAAGCACTGTGTACGTGATGTCGTACTGGACGAGGGCCTCTTCAACAAGCGGGAGTAGCTTCGTTTCGTTCACAGCACCTCTCCAACTGATCCGAACGATCCCAATGGCATGATCCAGCGCGCGGGCTGGGCGCGGCCATCATACCAAATCCGCCGCGCTACCTGTAGCAAGGGCGGTGCTATGGCTAGGTATCCGGCCCGGTGGAGCGGCGGCCGCGCGCGTAGTGCCGGCGGGCCTTGGCACGGTTGCCGCAGCCGGCCATGTCGCACCAGCGGCGGCTGCGGTTCTTGCTCGTATCCAGGAAGAGCCAGCCGCAGGAATCGCTGGCGCACTCGCGCACTCGCTCCAGCTCGTCCGCGGTGAGCAGCTCCGCCGCGGAGCGGGCGACCGGCCAGAGTATGCGGTCGAGAGCGGGGCCATCAGGCTCCCAGGCCCAGGAGAAGTGCGGTGTGCCGGCGCGCAGGCGCAGATGGGCATGTGCCTCCACCAGCACGGCGTTCAGCGCCGCCAGATCGCCGGCGTCCGTCGGGCGGCCGTGCGCGAGCACTGAGAAGACGCGGTAGACCACTTCACGCAGCGCGATGGCCTGGTCCAGCGCCGCTTGCGCCCGCTCCGCATGATGCGCGGCTTCCCGCATGAGCGTGTGCGCTTCGTCACCGGCCAAGATGCCGGCGTGGCGGCCCCAGGCGATCAGCTCGGCGTAGCTGGTGAGGTATTCCTGCCCGTGCCGCGCGCCGGCGTGCCAGTCTACCGTGTTGGCGAAGTCCAGACAGAGCCTGCCGCCGCGCAGCGGCAGCGTGGCCGCGTCCACATCCGCGCTGGGATTGCTGGGATTCTCGTAGGCGCGCGCCATCGCGGCTTCCTCCTATCGCATTTCTATAACCCGCATAACCATCTTGACAGGTTATACTTGTTCCAGTATACTCTAACCATCAAAATTGTTATACCAGGTTAGAGGTGCCGCGTCAACTGCCGCGGTGCGGATCGGGCGCGGCAGGGATGCCCCACGGCGAGCAGCGGAGGACTTGATGCGCGAGACCATCACCCGCGACGAGCTGGCGGGGGATGCCGAGGCAGCCACATTCACCGCTTCCGGCGCGCTGCTTGGGGCGCGGCGGGCGCTGCCACTGGCGATCACTGGGCTGGCGGATGGGCTGGTGTTCGGCGTGCTGGCGCGGCAGGCCGGCATGAGCCTGGGCGAGGCGCTCTTGATGAGCGGCGCGGTCAACACCGGCACGGCGCAGTTCGTCGCGCTGGGCCTCTGGGTGGCGCCGCTGCCCGTCGTCGCGCTCGCCGCCACCACGCTGGTGGTGGGCGCGCGCCACCTGCTGATGGGCGCGACGCTCGCCGCTCACCTCGGCCGGCTCTCGCCGCTGCGGCGCTACGGCTCGGCCTTCTTCTTGACGGACGAGACCTGGGCGCTGGCGCTGCGCGAGCGGGCGTTGGGCACGCTCGACGGCGCGTTCATCATGGGCGGCGGCCTGGCGCTCTTCGCGTCGTGGGTGGTTTCCACGGCGGGCGGCTACCTCGCCGGCGCGAGCCTGCGCGATCCGGCGCGTTGGGGGCTGGACTTCGTGTTTCCGGCGTTGGTGGTGGCGCTGCTGGCCGGCATGTGGCGCGGTCGGGCGACGCTGGCGCCGTGGGGCGTCGCGGCGGCGGTGGCGCTGGCCGCGGCCGTCCTGCTGCCCGGCAAGTGGTACATCTTGCTCGGCGGGATCGCCGGGGCCGTCGTGGGGGCACTGCGCGATGCGGACTGACGCGACGCTCGCCATCCTGGCGATGGCACTGGTGACGTACGGCACACGGGCGGGCGGCTTCTGGTTGATGCGCGGGCTGCCGCCCTCGCGCCGGCTGGCGGCGGCGCTACGCCACATGCCGGGCGCGCTGCTCGTGGCGATTGTCGCGCCCCTCGCGCTCGCCAGTGGCATGGCAGGCATCGTCGCGCTCGCGGGTGCGGCGCTGATCGCCATCCGCACTGGACGGGTGTTGCCGGCGCTGGTTGCCGGCGTAGCGCTGGTGGCGCTGCTGCGGGCGATACTCCATTGAAGAAAGCAGGTCGACCGATGATTGCGCGCATCTGGCGCGGCGTGACACGCGCCGCACACGCCGACGAGTATCTGGCCTACCTGAACGCCACCGGCCTGCCGGCCTACCGCGCGACGCCGGGCAATCGCGGTGTGCGCGTGCTGCGACGCATCACCGGCGCGGGCGACGACGCTCAGGCGGAATTCATCCTGATCTCGCTGTGGGAGTCGTGGGACGCGATCCGCCGCTTCGCTGGCGACGAGGTCGAGAAGGCGGTGTATTATCCTGAGGACACACGCTACCTCCTGGCGCTGGAGCCGACCGTAACACACTACGAGGTGGTCTACGATGCCTGAGATGAGCCGCTAGCTTCAGCGAGGTCGCGCGCCGCTCGGAGACGCGCCCGATCATGCGGCGCGTGATCGAGGCGTAGCGCGGCATGGCGACTGGCGGTTATGGATGTCGCGCGGCCACACTCGGCACCGCCGCCGTGAAAATCTCCTGCGCGCCGGTGCGCGTGTCGTTCCAGAAGGGGTGGACAAACTGGTCATCGGCGGCGAGGCCTTGATAATCGCCGATGAACTGCGCGCCGCCACCATCCACCGGCGCGTCCACCGCCGGATCCCAGCTCGCGGTCGTCACGCGCACGTTCGGGAGGAACGAGGCGCCGCCGTCGCTGGACTGGGCCAGGTACACATCAATCAGGCGATGCTGTGGATCGTTGCGCGTGTCGAACCAGCAGATCGTGACGACGCCGCCCGGCGCGACGGCCAGCTGCGGCTGGAAGTGGTAGCTGCCGCTGTGTGGCGCGTCGTCGTTGACACGGGTGGACGGGGACCACGTGGCGCCGCCGTCCTTCGAGGATGCGAAGAAGACGTCGGCCGTGCCGTTGCGCTTGTCGGCCCAGGCCAGGTAGAGCGCGGCGCCGTCGGGGCTGGCGGCGAACGCCGGCAGCGTCACGTTGCGGTAGCGGTTCGGCGGGAAGGCGCCGGCGACATCGGGCACGGTCGCGGCCAGCGCGGGCGGCTGCCAGGTCGCGCCGCCGTCACGCGAGGACACGACCAGCAGCCGCGTGGGGATGCGCTCGTCCATGAGGTCTTCGTAGGCGAAGGCGACCGCCAGCGTGCCATCGGCCGTGACGAGCGGGATCGGTCCCTGCGCGGCGTCGCAGCGCGTGGCGTCGGGCGCGCGGCCCTTCGCCGGATTGGTGCAAAACGGCGCACTGCCCTCGATCAGCTTGGGCGGCGAGAAGGTCTTGCCGCCGTCGCTCGATTGCGCGAAGGCGAGCTCCTGGTGGCAGGCGTTGCCGAAGCCGCACTCGCCGCCATACTGGTACGACCACACCACGTCGAGCGCGCCGCGATGCGGCCCGTTCGACCAGTCCACCGTCATCCACGGCTTGTCGCTGAAGATGCGGTTTTCGGCGTTGCTATACACGTCCACCGGCGCCCCGAACGTGCGCCCGCCGTCCGTGGATGTCGAGACGGAGAGGCCGCTTTGCCCACCCGGCGCGTCGTGCAGCACAGCCACGTACACCTCGCCACGCGTGCCGAAGGCCAGGCTGACATCCGAGGTGATGACGCCGCGCGCGAAGCCGGGCAGCACACCGCCGTCACTCCAGGTGCAGCCGCCATCGAAGCTGGCGAAGGTGCCGATCTGGAAGCGATAGCGCGCCGGATCGGTGAAGAACTTCGAGCCACCGACCAGATGCAGCGGATTGGCCGGATCCTCCGCCAGCATCGGCTCGCTGTGCGCCAGGAACGAATCGTGGCTGGCGCGGACGTTCTCGTAGGGCGGCTTGGGGTGCGCGTTGGCGCGCACGCAGGCGCCGGCCCCAGTGAGCGCGGACGTAGCCGCGGGCGTCGCGCGGCCCGTAGCAGGGAACGACCCCAAACGCGGCAGCAGGATCACCCCCGCCACCACTACCGCAGCGGCCATGAGCGCACCGATCAGCGCCAGCCAGCCGCGCCGGACCGCCCGCTGGCGTGGAGCCGCAGGCATCCGCTCCGGCCTCGCCCCCCGCGCGAGCTCGCCGCCGGCCGCCGTCTCCGCGCCGAGTTGCCCGTCCGCGATGCGCCGCAGCGCCTCCAGCCGCCGCACGCGCGCCGCCTCGTCCGAGCTGGATGTATCCCCCGCGTCCCGCTCATCTTGTCCCGCCACCAACCGCTCCTCGTGACGTACGCACCAGCATGTCGTGACATGTCCCTGAGATATGCCCCTGGCGCTCAGACGCACGGCCGCGTCGCGCATTTACGTCTCCGGCGCGACACGGGGCGCCTCCCCCTCTCCTTGCGAAAAGAGGGGGTTGGGGGTGAGGACTTCGCGCGCTACTCCGCGACCATCGCCGGCCGCGGCGCCTCGCTCACGACCTCGCCCGTGGCTGCCGCGCGCCTCGCCGCTGTGATGGACGGATCGCGACCCAGGAAGAGCGCCAGCACGATGGCGATGCCACAGCCGATCATCGTGATCAGGAACGTGTCGTTCAGCGCATGGGTCGCGGCGGCCGGGAACACCTGCTGCACGATCTGCGGCAGGTGCGCCTGCGTCGCCTGCGCCGTCTGCTGCTGGATGTGCTGCTGCACGCACTGCTGGATCGCGGCCTGATTCTGCGCCGCCTGTGGGCCGAAGGGAGCCGCGCACTGACCGACGAGCTGGCCCAGCGGCGTGGTCGGGTCCAGCGGCGAGCCGCTGCTGAGGCTCTGCGCGGTCGCCGCGCCGAACTGCTGCGCACTGCTCTTGACTAGCGGTGTCGCGTAGTCGCTCGTCTGCGTGACGAAGTACGTCGTCAGGATGGTGATGCCGATTGCGCTGAACACCTGGCGCATCACGTTCACCAGCGACGAGGCGCGCGCCATCGCCCGGTTGCTGACGACCGAGAGCGCCAGCGTTTGCAAGGGGATGTTGGTCAGCCCCAGGCCCAGCCCGCGCAGCACCATCCACACCTGCAACGACTGCCCCGACGAGTCAACGGCCAACTGCGTGAAGCCGTACGTCCCGACTGTCACCAGCGCGAAGCCCAGCGCGGCGAGGATACGCGGCCCCACGCGGTTGTAGAGCCGCCCGGCGAAGACCGTGCTGATCGCCGCGCCCAGGCCCTGCGCGATCACCAGCTCGCCGGACTCCAGCGGCGTCTTGCCCTGCACCTGCTGGAAGAAGATCGGCAGCAGGAACAGGCTGCCGAAGAGGAAGCCGGAGATCGCCCACATCAGCACGTTGGCCGTCGTGAAGGTGTAGTTGGCGAACAAGCGCACATCCATTACCGGATCGCTGACGAACAGCTCAGCGATGAAGAACGCCACCAGCAGCACGCCGCCCGCGATCAGGAACGGCGCCACGCTCGGATCACCCCAGCCGCGTACCGTCTGATCCGGCTTGAGCGCGCTCGCCTCGGAGATGCCATACACCACCGCCGTGAACCCGGCCATCGAGAGCACCAGACCCAGCACATCGAAACGCTTGCGGCCGACCGGCGCCGCGCCCAGCGTCGCCCGCTCCGCGTCGCGCCCGCGCAGCACCAGCGCGGCCAGCGCGAAGGCAAGCACGCCGATGGGCAGGTTGATGGTGAAGATGGCGTGCCAGTCGAAAGTGGTCGTCAGGTAGCCGCCGATGGTCGGCCCGAAGGCCGGAGCCAGCAGCACCGGCACGCCGATCACCGCGCCGGCCGGGCCGCGCTCAGCCGGCGGGAAGACGCGGAAGACGATGGCGAAGGCGATGGGGAAGAGCGCGCCGCCGCCGATGCCCTGCAAGACGCGGAACCCGATCAGCAGGTGCTCGTCCGGCGCGACGGCGCAGAGCGCAGAGCCGATGGTGAAGATCGCGAGCGCCGTCAGGAAGACGCGCTTCGAGCCGAGCAGGTCGCTCAGATAGCCAGTGATCGGGATTACCGCCGCCTGCGCCAGGAAGTACGCCGTCGAGACCCAGTTGATCGTATCCAGGTCGGTGTGGAAATAGGCCTGCATCTGCGGCCGCGCGACCGAGACGATGGTGTTATCTAGCACGGCCATAAACAGGCCAATCGAGACGGTGATGGCCGCCCGCCATTTGTAGTCGAGGCGCAAAGGATACCTCCGCAATCTCACGCGGTTGCGCGTGTTCGTCAGGTGTATGCCGTCTCAGTTGTGCGCCAGCGTGCCGCGCAGCACCAGCTCCGTGATCTGCTCGCAGGCATGCGCGAGCGCTGCGGGCGTGGTGAATTCCGTGTCCGGGAACATCAATTGGAAGCGGGGCAGCGAGACGAAATGGATGAGCGGCAGGCTCATCACCGTGGTGAACAGAATGACCGGGTCCAGATCGCGGCGCACGATGCCCGCGGCCTGCCCGCGCGCGATCAGCTCGCGCACGCGACCGGACCAGTTGTAGGGTGTGGCCGGCGCGCAGACGGAGAACATCCGCCAGCCCTCCGCCGCCTCCCAGGCCAGAATCCGCGCGTTGTTCGGGTGCTCGGCGTAGAAGTCGAAGACCATGCCTATCGTGTCCGCGGCGAACGCGCGCACGTCGGCGGCGGTGACATCGCGCGTCCCATCCCCCAGCACATGCTCGACATTGGGGATGAGTCGCGCGAAGAGCTGCTCCTTGGTGCGTGACATCAGCGCGCGGTACAGGCCCAGCTTGTCGCCGAAGTAGTGGAAGATCAGCGCCTTGTTGTAGCCGGCTGCCTCGGCGATGGCGTCCACCCGCGCCCCGCTGAACCCATGCGCGGCGAAGGCCTCCTCCGCCGCATGCAAGATGGCCTCGCGCGCGACCTCGCTGTCGCGCTCGCGTGGGCGCTTGTCGGTTTGCTTGCGCTCCTCGATCATCGCCATCCCTCTCGCCCAAACTCTTAACTAACCGGATAGTTAGAATGGCCGGAGAGATGATAACGCCGGGGAGAGGGTGCGTCAAGAGGGTGAGGCAAGCGCGTGGATGGTTCTGATCGAAGGGACAGGAGACGCCGCAAGGTGCTCAAGTCTTAGAGATGACAGTCAACGCCCACCGCGATGCAACCCTCGTGCTGCGAGAGTATCTCATCCACCGTCTGCCACCATACCTCTTCGCGCTCACGGTTTCCGTCGACATCCTTGACATCATCGTTCCAGAATCCATTTGGATTCTCATGCCACGCATCGTCAGGCGTGATGATAAACCAGAAGAAGTCCCAACTGAGCTTGCCGGAATGGTCGCTGGCAAGCCTGGATCGTGCGTTCGCTCGTAGCTCTCGCGCCAAGCACGAATTGTACTCGACCCGTTGATGCTCATCTTCGTAAGGACTTCCGGGCCGCCGCTTCCCCTGGATGACGCCATCCCAGCGCCCACCGATCATCCACCAATCGAAGGCACCTTCCGGATTCTGTGTGCTCATTTTATACAGGCCATGCTCGTCAGCTAGCCATGGTTGATCTTCGTCTGGGTTGACGGCTTTGGCAAGCTCCTGCCAGCGCCCATGCACGATCTTGTGGCGGCGTGAATGATACGCGAGTGTTGCGCTCGTCATGTAATCTTTGTACGGCGGCCGTTCCGTGTTGACGTTGAATCGCTCTAGCAACTGAGCAGCCTGTGTCTTGATGTCGCTCGTGTTGCTGGGAACCAGTACGATACCATAGTAATGGCTCATCGCTAGCATCCCTTACAGCACCGTCAGCAGCTCCGGCCCATTCTCCGTGATCGCCATCGAGTGCTCGAACTGCGCCGAACGCGAGCCGTCCGCCGTTACCACCGTCCAGTGGTCGGGCAGCGTCGCGATGTCCGGCCCACCGGCGTTGATCATCGGCTCGATGGTGAAGACCATCCCTGGCTCGATCTTCAGCCCCGTGCCCGCCTTGCCGAAATGCAGCACCGTTGGCTCCTCCCACAGTGCGCGGCCGACGCCATGCCCCGCCAGCTCGCGCACCGTCGAGAAGCCGTTGGCCTCGGCATAGGTCTGGATGGCGTGGCCAATGTCGCCCAGGCGCTTGCCCGGATGCGCCTGCTCGATACCCAGCTCCAGGCAGCGCAGCGCCACATCCACCAGCTTGCGCGACTGGTCATCCACCTTGCCCACTGTAAAGGTGCGGCAGGCGTCACCGACCCAGCCCTTGTAGAGCGTGCCGATGTCAATGCCGATGATGTCCCCCTCCTTGAGCACCTGCTTGGGACCGGGGATGCCGTGGCAGATCACGTCGTTGATCGCCACGCAGATCGTCGCGGGGAACGGCGGCCGCACCTGCCGGCCCTGGCGGTCGCGCATCGCGCCGTAGCCTTTGTACATCGGCAGCGCGCCGCTCTTGCGGATGAACTCTTCGGCGATGTGGTCGAGATCGATGGTCGAGACGCCGGGCACGACGTGCGGTTTGAGCGCCTCATACGTCTCCGCCACGATGCGGCCCGCGTCGCGCAGCAGCGCCACCTGCTGCCGGGTTTTCATAAGAACTGCCATAGTATGTGTGCTCGATTTCAAGGGCGACCCTCACCGGGCCGCTCGCATGGCAACACCAAAAAGCCCACGGCCAGCGTCTCGACCGTGGGCTGCGCCGCTACCTCTTACATATTATCCGCTGAATGCGCCGGCAATTGCTAGTGGGCGGCCGTCGCCGTTGGCTGCTCGACGTGCGCCTGCTCGCGCGCCGCCTCCATCTCGCCCTCGGTCGGCGCCTTCATGCCGCGGCGGAAGAACCAGATGGCGAAGATACCCACACCGATCCACAGCAGATCAATGATCGCGATCCACACGACAGGAACCCAGTCCATGTTGCTTTCAGCCTCCTCGCCTCGCGGCGGGTCTTATGCGTTCACTCATCTATCCTCGGAGCGCAAGCGCGGCCTCCGGGTCAGGTGCGCTCAGAAAACACTTTGCACATAGCTTACCACAATTGAGCGGCCGGTTGCGACTGTTGATCGCAGAGGACGCCCGCCTGAGGCAATCGGCCTACCCAACCGGCGGCGCGACGCGCTATGCTATTCTTGTGCATATGCCTGAGCCTTCCCGGCGGCATCCCATCGGCATCATCGTGGCGACATCGCGGCATCAGCAAGCGGAGGTGGCACCCATGCTCGTACGTCTCGCATCCATCGGTCTGCGCCTGTTCTTCCTGATCAACATTGTCCTGGGCATCCTCTTCTGGATTGGAACAGTCAAGGTAACGCCGGGCATCGAGCGCGTGCATATCGTCGTCGGCGTACTCTTCGTGATCTGCCTGTGGTATCTGGGCGTCGTGCAGGCGGTGCGCGGCGGGCCGATCTGGCTCAACCTCCTCACCTTCCTGCTCGGCCTGGCGCTTGCCATCGTCGGCATCGCGCAGGAATCCATCGGCCTCACCACCCTGATCCGGATCATCCATCTGGTGCTCGCCATCCTGGCCGTCGGCTCCGGCGAGATGGCGGTCGCGCGCATCCGGCGCGGCGGCGCCAGGGCGGCGAAAGCGGCCTAGCGCAAGCGCGGCGTGAAATGGTGTTGGTGAGGGATGACAACAGAACGGGAACGGCGGCGAAATCGGGTGGGATGTCTCCCGATCGCCCGCCTCCGATCGTCTCCGCTCCCGCGCTCACTCTGGCGAAGCGGCGCGCGCCAGGGGCAGTATGAGATCATCGCGACGGATGACCACGGCGACATGCTGTGGACGGCGAAGGCAATGTGCTTCGCGCGGCCGGTGGCGAGCTGCATTGGCGGGATCTACGGCTGGACCGGCTCGGTGGGCAAATACAATCCCAGCGCGGGCGGGGGCATCGCTGAGTCGGACTTCGCATCGGGCAGCGGCGCGCAGGACTATCTGGTGGACGTTCACGAGCGGGTGATGGACTTCTGCGCGAGCGGGAACTGCCTGGGCGACGCGACGAGCAACACGCCACTCGCGCCCGCGCACCTCTCCTTCAGCGCGCAGAATGTGCGGCTGGTGATGAGCCGCTTCGTGGTCAAGGTGTTGTAGGGGCGAGAATCGCGGTATCCTTTCCAGCATGGAGACGCTGCTGCTGAAGCTCGTGTTGACGCCGCTGCTGATCGGGCTGGTGAGTCTGGCGGGGCGGCGCTGGGGGCCGGCTGTGAGCGGATGGCTGGTGGGGCTGCCGCTGACGTCGGGGCCGGTGGCGCTGTTCCTGGCGCTGGATCAGGGGACGGCGTTCGCGGCGCGGGCAGCGGTAGGGATTCTGGCCGGCGCGATTGCGCAGGTGGCGTTTTGCCTGGCCTATAGCCGGTTGGCGTTCCGGCTGAGCTGGCAGCTGACAGTGCCGCTGAGCTGTGGTATGTACTTCGCGGTGGTGGCGGCGCTCGTGGAGGTCACGCCGCCGCTGTTGCCGCTCTATGTGGCGGTGATCGCGCTGCTGGCTGTGACGGTGGCGCTGATGCCGCGCCGCAAGCCGGCCGCGACGGTGGTGTCGCGGCCGGCGCCCTGGTGGGATGTGCCGGGGCGGATGCTCGTGGCGACAAGCTTCGTAGTGACGCTGACGGAGCTGGCGCCGGTGCTGGGGCCGCACCTCTCAGGGCTGCTGGCGCCGTTCCCGATCTACGCGACGGTGCTGGGCGCCTTCACGCATCGGAGCGAAGGAGCGGCCGCGGCGGCGCGGCTGTTGCGCGGGGTCATGCTTGGGTTGTTCAGCTTTGCGACATTCTTCGCGGTCGTAGCGGCGCTGGTGACGCGAGCGGGGATCGCGGCGGCGTTCGTCAGCGCGGCGGTGGCGGCGGTGGCGCTGCAGGGACTATCGCTGCGCGCGGCGCGAGGATAGATTGCGCGTGGCGATGAATACAGGCTGGGCGCCTCCCCTCCACAAAAGGAAGAGGAGGCGCCCTGAGAACCAGCGCGGTCGGCGGTATTAGCGGCCGAAGATCTGTACGCGGCGGTTCGGCTCTTTGCCGAAGGAGCGCGATTCGAGGTTATAGCGGCCGGCGACCTGGTGCTGCAAGCGGCGAACGTAGGAGTTCTGCGGCGTCAGCTCCACCCGGCCCATGTTGTGATTGAGCAGGCGATGGATGGCGTCTTCAGCCTCCTCCATGGCCTGGGTGGTTGGGTTGCCACCACGGCCGCTCGCCAGCGCGGCCTCGCTCTGGCGCAGGTCGAAGATGCGGGCGAGGCACTCCTGCATCTGCGCGACGGTGTTGGTGCGCAGGATGTAGATCGGCTTGCGCTCGCTCTCGGCCTCGCGCAGCATGCCGGCCTGGCGCCGGTAGAAGGTCTTGAGCGTGATCACGGCGTCGGCGCTGGTCTGGTCGCGGCTGATCTCGACGGGCACCTTGAGCTGGCGCGCGGACTGCTCCAGACGCTCGCGGCTGATGCCGAAGGGATAGATGCGTAGGCGCCTGCGCTGGAGGCCGCTGGTGGCACTGGAGGCGCTGCCAAGACCACCGCCGACCGTGAAGGGTCCGGTGGTGCCGGTCGGCTCGGCCAGCTCGACATCCAACTCCTCGTCGTCATCCTCATCGTCCGCCGCGATGGCCGGCGGCTCCTCGATGCGCGCGCGGCGCGGGTCGTCCAACAGCGTGCGCAGACCGTCGCCGCGCACGGCGCGGCGCTGGCCGATTTCGTCCTGCCACAAGCCAGAGCCGCGGCGGCGGCTAGCTGCTCGCTCGGTGAAGCCGAAGGCGTCGCCGGCCAGGAACGGCTGCTGCTGCGGGGCGAGCGCGCCATCGGGACGCACGATTGTCGTGCGCGCGTGGACGTGGTCGTGCTCGTCGCGCTCGCGCAGCTCGGCGGCTGGCGCCTGGCCGCGCAGCAGCTCGTCCACGGCGGCGGCGACATCGCGGTGGACGGTGACGCGCTGCCAGCTCTCCTGTTCGACGAGCACATCGAAGGTGGGCGGGGCTTTGCGCTCCAACACCGTCTTCTGCGTGCCGCGCCGCCGCGCCTCCTCATCGCCCAGCGTCACCGCCTGCACCCCCCCCACCAGATCGGCCAGCGTCGGGTTCACCAGCAGGTTGTCCAGCGTGCGCCCATGCGCCGTCCCCACC
>JAICVS010000084.1 GCA_025935195.1 Ktedonobacterales bacterium | reverse complement strand
GCGTCGCGCTCACCTACGCGGCCACGCTCGTCGTGGGCCTCGCCGCCCAACAGGTTGGTCGCCCCGATCTCATCCGCTCCCCGACCCGCGTGCTCGCCCACACCTGGGAGGGGCTGCTAGAATGAGTTAGGAAATGCCCTCGTTAACCGTTACTCTGTGTGTCATGGCGCGCATCGAGGCCAGAATAGCGAGGCCAGGATGCCGCGGGAGGTTCCGATGCCGGATGTCGTCCCACTGCCACAGGCCCGCGCGGCCCAGCTCCATATCCTGTTCAGCGGCTATGTCGGCCCACACGTCGCTTCGACGGTGACGTTCGTGCGCGACGGCGAGCGGCTGGTGATCGTCGACCCGGGGATGGCGCCCACGCGCGAGGACATCTTGCGGCCGCTGGAGGCGCTCGGCGTCGCGGCCGACGCGATCAGCGACGTCGTCTTCTCGCACCATCACCCCGACCACACGCTGAACGCGGCGCTGTTCCCACGGGCGCGCTTCCACGACCATTGGGCGATCTACCAGGGCGACGTGTGGACGGACCGGCCGGCCGACGGCTACGAGCTGAGTCCGAGCGTGCGTCTGCTGGCGACGCCAGGCCATACGCCCCAGGACATCACCACGCTCATTGGGACGGATCAGGGTATCGCTGCCTGCACTCATCTCTGGTGGACGGAGCGCGGGCCGGCTGAGGATCCCCGCGCAACCGATCTGACGACGCTGCACGCCAACCGCGAGCGCGTCCTGAGTATCCCCGATCTGTATCTGATCATTCCTGGGCATGGCGCGCCGTTCGCGCCGAGCGCGGCGACACCACGATAGAGCGGATGAGTGAGGGAGGAGGGGCGCATGGAGAGCCGAGACCTGGGCAGGAGCGGGCTGCGCGTGCCAGTGGTGGGGATGGGGACGTGGAAGACGTTCGACGTGCGCGGCGCGACGGCGGAGGGGCGGGCGCGGGGCGTGGTGGACGCGGCGCTGGCGGCGGGGGCGAGCTTGCTGGATTCGTCGCCGATGTACGGTGAGGCGGAGCGCGTGCTGGGGGAGGCGCTGGCAGGCCGGCGGGAGCGGGCGCTGGTGGCGACAAAGGTGTGGACGCCGAGCGCGGCGGAGGGGCGGCGGCAGGCGGAGCGGGCGCTGCGCTTCTTCGGCGGCTCTGTGGATTTGTATCAGGTCCACAATCTGGTCAACTGGCAGGAGCAGTTGGCGATGCTGGAGGGGCTGCGCGACGCGGGGAAGGTGCGCACGATTGGGGCGACGCATTACAGCGCCTCGGCGTTCCCAGAGCTGCGCCGCGTGATGGAGACCGGACGCATCACGGCGATCCAGATTCCCTACAACCCGCACGAGCGCGAGGTGGAGCGGGAGATTCTGCCGCTGGCGGCGGAGCTGGGGCTGGGCGTGGTGGTGATGCGGCCGTTCGGGGAGGGCGCGCTGATGCGGCGCGTGCCAGCGGATGCGGCGCTGGCGCCGCTGCGGCCGTTCGGCGTGACGACGTGGGGGCAGGCGCTGCTGAAGTGGATTCTGAGCGATCCGCGCTGCTCGGTGGCGATCCCGGCGACCTCGCGGCCGGAGCGGATGGCAGAGAACGCGGCGGCGGGGAACCCGCCGTGGTTCGGGCCGGAGGAGCGGGCGCTGGTGGCGCGGCTGGCGGGGGCGTGAGCGCGGCGCACGTCAATATCAGGAATCGGCCTCGACGGGGGGCGGATCGGTCGCGGCGAGGAGATACCAGAGGGCGAGCGCGAGAGTAAGCAGGGCGATCAGGCCGAGCAGGATGCTGCCCCAGCCGAGCGCGCTGGCGCCCATGTGCAGCAGGCCGAGCGCGTTGGCATCGGCGAGGGCGCCGCTGAGGGCGACGCAATCGAGCGCGACGGCCAGCCAGAGGTAGAAGCGCTGGACGTGGCGCGGGCGCGGGTTGTAGCGGAAGATCAGCGCGCTGGCGATGGGGAGCGCGGCGGTGAGCAGCCCGAGGACGATCCAACCGGCGAAGCGGACGGCGGTGAGGTTCATGGTCCGGCTTCTTTCCGAATCCGACGCGCTCGGCCATCACTGGCCTATTTTGCGCTCGCGTACACTACCTGGTGGTTGCGTTAGCTCTCGACGGTCAGTGTCTCGATATGCACGTCCGTGACCTCGATGTCGGGGCGCGTGTCTTCGATGTAACGCACGGCGTGTTCGATGATCTCGTCGGCATGGGCGGCGTCGTTGCTGACGCAGGCGAGGCCAAGGACGGCGAGCTGGCGCAAGTCCTGGTGCTCGACCTCGGCGGCGGCGAGGCTAAACTCGTTGCGCAGACGGGCGAGCAGCGACTTGACGACCTGGCGTTTGTCTTTGAGCGATTGGCTGGCGGGGATGCGCAGCGTGACCTGGCATGCGCCGACGTACATGAGCGGCACCTCTGTGGTGGGATGTCCACCGGACTTCATGGGATAGGGGGATGAGCACGCTACGGGATGGACTCCGAGATGACGGCGATGGGCGCGGGCAACGCGGGCGCTACGGATGATGGGCGGCGCTGCGCGCGGACCACCAGCAGGATACAGAGCAAGATGAGCGCCGCTCCGGCGAGCGTGGCCCACGAGATCGCGTCGTGCAGCAGCCAAATGCCGAGCGCGGCGCCGAGCAGCGGCTGGATGAAGAGGGTGGGCGCGGCGGCGGAGCCGTCCATGGTGCGGAGGGCGCGGAACCAGAGCCAGTAGCCGGCGACGCCGGAGATGGCGGCCATGTAGAGCAGGCTGAGCCAGCCGGCGGGCGCGAGATGGGGCGGGCCGGTGTGGACAACGGCGATCAGGCCGGCGGGAATCCAGATGACGAGGCTGCCGGTGATGGTGACGGCGAGCAAGAGCAGCGGGGGCAGTTGGACGAGCGCCGCTTTGCCGCCGGCGGAGTAGCCGGCCTCGAAGAGCAACGAGAGCACGACGAGCAAGTCGCCGAGGATGCGCGCGCCGCCGCCGGGTCCGCCCAGGCTGGGGGCGAGGCCGCGCTCGACGATCAGGTACGCGCCAGCGAGGCCGAGGGCAAGCGCCCAGACGCCGGCGCGGGTGACGCGCTCGCGCAGGACGATCCATGAGATGACGGCGAAGAAGAGGGATTCGGTGGAGATGAGCAGGGCGACGTCGGAGGCGGTGGAGAGGGCGAGGCCGACGTACTCGAAAAGCTTGTTGAGCACCCAGCCGAGCAGGATGAGGCGGGCGAGCGTGAACAGCGTGGCGCGGTCGCGGGGAATCGCGCGGTGGTGGCGGATGAGGACAGGGGCGAGCAGCAGCGCGGCGATGGTGAAGCGAGCGGCGTTCAGCTCGATGGGGGAGAGGTCGCGCAGGGCGACTTTGCCGGCGACGTAGGTGCCGGCCCAGAGGGTGTTGGCGAGGACGAGGGTGGCGATGGCGCCACGATGGGCGGCGCGCGCGGCCACCTGAGCCGATGCGGATACCTGTGCCTGTCCGCCGGTGCTGGTCGTCGTGGCTGCCATGCTTTCCCCTGGTGTCGCCCGTGAGACACGCTTCCGGTAGCGGGCGCGTAGGAGGATAGTGTATGCGATGGGAGCGGGTGAGCGCACGGACGGTGGGGAGGATATGCTATCATCCCGCGTTGGATGGGATGGCCAGGGGCAGCGAGCGGGAATGAGAGGGGGCGGGAGATGGAGATGCCGTCGCGGCAGCGGACGGAGAAAGAGCCGGAGCGGCGCGAGAGCCTGCCCTACCCGGCGCTGGTGGGCATTCTGGGCGGCGGGCAGCTGGCGCGGATGACGGCCGAGGCGGCGGCGCGGCTGGGGATCGAGGTGGCGATTCTGGAGCGGGCGGCGGCCAGCCCGGCAGGGCGCATGGCGGCGCGCGAGCTGGTGGGTGCGTGGACGGACCAGGCGCGGCTGGCGGAGCTGGCCGAGGGCGCGCTGGCGGTGACGCTGGAGAATGAGTTCGTGGAGGTGGAGGCGCTGGCGTTCCTGGCGGAGCGCGGCGTGCCAGTCTTCCCGACGGCGCGCACGCTGGGGCTGGTGCAAGACAAGCTGGAGCAGAAGCGCTTCATGCGGGCGGCGGGGGTGCCGGTGCCAGCGTTCGCGGCGGTCGCGGAGCCGGAGGATGTGGCGCGAGCGGCGGCGGATTGGGGCTGGCCGGTGGTGCTGAAGGCGCGGCGCAACGGTTACGACGGCTACGGCAACGTCACGGTGCGCGAGCCGGAGGAGGTCGAGGCGGCGTGTACGCGGCTGGGCTGGCCGGAGCGGACGCTACTGGTGGAGGCATGGGTGCCGTTCGCGCGCGAGCTGGCGGTGATGGTAGCGCGCGGGCGCGCGGGCGAGATGGTGGTGTATCCGGTGGTGGAGACGATCCAGCGCAACCACATCTGCCACGTCGTGCGCGCGCCGGCAGCGGTCACGCCGGAGGTGGCACGGAGGGCGGCGGACGCGGCGCGGCGGGCGGTGGAGGCGATTGACGGCATCGGCGTGTTCGGCGTGGAACTGTTCGAGACGGCGGACGGTGGGGTGCTGTACAACGAGATCGCGCCGCGGCCGCACAATTCCGGGCATTACACCATCGAGGGATGCGTGACGTCGCAGTTCGAGAACCATCTGCGCGCGGTGCTGGGGCTGCCGCTGGGCAGCGCGGCGCTGGTGGCGCCGACGGCGGTGATGGTGAACCTGCTGGGAACGCGGGAGGGTCCGGCGCGGGCGGATGGGCTGGCGCAGGCGCTGGCGGTGGATGGGGCGCACGTGCATGTCTACGGGAAGCTGCGCTCGCGCGTGGGGCGCAAGATGGGGCACGTGACGGCGCTGGGGGATACGGTCGAGGAGGCGGAGACGCGCGCGCGCGCGGCGGCAGAGGCGATGCAGTTGTAGGCGGCGCGGGTATATCACGACGAGCGGCGGGACGATGGTGGGTGCGGCAGGATCAAGTGCGGGTGGCTGTAGAGCTTCTTGCCGCGCTTGATGGCGATGAGCTTGCCGCGATGGACCCACTGACGCAAGGTGTCTTCCCGCACGCCAAGGGCGGGCGACAAGTCTTTGAATTCGAGAAGAGGCTCATGCCGCTCCAGCGCGATGGCGATCATGCGGTCGAGCCGGGAAGACAGCCCTTCACAGAGCAGGAGGCTGAGAGCGTCGAAATGGCCTTGATCTAGGCGGGCGCGCAGGGCATCGGGTGATGGGTTGGGGAATCCGTCATGGAAGCCGGGATCTGCCGCCTCAAGCGCGGCGTAATAGCGCTGGCGATCTGCCTGAGTGACCCCTTTGATGACGATGGGGGGATAGCCGCTGCTGATCGCGACATAGTTCAGCAAGATTCTGCCGACGCGGCCGTTCCCGTCCACAAAGGGATGGATGCTCTCAAATAGCGCATGGAAGCGCGCAAGGGCTTGCAGGATGGGCAGGCTATCGAGGAACTCCGCGCAGAGCGCGAGCGAGGCTTGCACGTAGCTCGCCACGTCGAACTCGGGTGGCCGCACCTTCGCGCCGTGAATCTGAATGCCGCCGCAGCGAAACTCCCCACGCCGAGTGTCGAGCTCGCGGAAGAGCTCGCTGTGGATGTGGCGAACCATCGCGACCGAGAGCTGTACCATGTTGTCACGATAATATTGGAGGGCGAGATCGTAGGCGGTTTGCGCCATGCGAAAGTGGTTTTGGATCTCCAAATCCTTCTTGCGGCCCTGGAGCACCGCCTGCAGATCCTCTTCAGTCGCAAAATGGCCCTCGATGGCGAGCGATTGGCGCGTGTCCTCCTCGAGCATATACAGCCACTCGGCGTTCTCCACGGCAGTTTCAGGCAAGCCGCCGAGGCTCCGTAGCAACGCCTCGTGCTCGTCCAATCTGTCACAGTATATTGCCGCTCGCTCGTCCACAAGTCCCTCTTTCTCGAGAATTGTCTCTGTCACAGATGAAGGCGTTTCCCTCAACTGTGACAGTTTATCATATCATGTCGCACCGATTGGGAAGCCGCGATGATCATTCGGCGGCACGGATGGCGGCGAGGCCGCGGGCAAGGTGGTCGAGCTGGTGCGTGTCGAGGCCGAAGCGGACCTCGTGGTAGGGGATGAGGCGGGCGTAGAAGTCCATGCGGCGACGGAAGGCAGGGTCTACGGGGCCAGGGTAGGCGGCGAGGGCTGCTTCCGCGAAGGCGGGGTCGGCGTCGCGCAGCAGGCCGGTGAAGTCGAGGGCGGGGTCGCCGGCGCGGGCGTCGCCCCAGTCTATGATGCCGCTGAGCGCGCCGGTGGCGGCATCGCAGAGGATGTGCTCGCCGGCCAGATCGGCATGGATGAGGGCGGGGCGGAAGGCGAAGGTGGCATCGTCGGCCAGGAACGGCTCCCAGAGCGCGGCGGCGCGAGCGCGGGCGGGGGCGTCCAGCAGGGGGAAGACGCGGGCGCGGACATCCGCGTAGAAGTCGGCGTAGTGGCGGCGGGCGCCGGCGCCCTCGCGCGGCAGGGGAAGCGGAGCGACGGCTGCGGCCGTGCGTGCCAAAGGGAAGGCATGCAGCGCGCCGAGGAAGGCACCGATCTGGCGGGCGAGCGCGGATGCCTGGTCGGGCGCGACGGCGAGGGTGGCAGGCAGGGGAACGCCGGGGAGTATGCGATAGCCAGCGAAGGTGGGGCCGCGCGTGCCGGGATCACCGATCAGCTCGAAGCGCGGGATAGGTGCGGGCAGCGCGGGGGCGAGCGCGGGCAGCAGACGCGCTTCCACGGCGAGCTGGGCCTCGACATCCGGGCGGCGGGCGAAGCGGACGAGCCAGGTGTCGTCCAGAGCGAGGGCGAGGCTGTCCCAGCCGTTGGTGAAAACCATGTAGCGCTGGATGGGCAGGTCGGGGTAGCGCGCGCGTAGGCGGCGCAGGCAGTCGTCGGGGTCGAGCGGGGTGTTGGGGATGGAGGAAGAGAGTGAGGTCATGCGCCGCTCCATCCGTTCCCTCCGCTCCATCCGTAGCTCTCGAACCAGCATTTAGTGGGAGTGCGGCGGTAGGTGTCGAGGGCGCGGCGGACGTAGGGGATGACGTTGGCGGGCAGGGCGTCGAGCGGGAACCAGGCCAGCTCGTCGCACTTATGCGGCTCGGCGTTGGTGATGGTGCCGCGCCAGCGCTCGGTGGCGAGGAAGAAGTCTATGCGCTCACCATCGTCGGCGCGTCGGTGCATGACGCCGATGATGGCGAGGTCGGCCGGATCGAGGGCGATGCCGGCCTCTTCGCGCGCCTCGCGGATGACGGCGGCCACGACCTCTTCGCCGCCGTCGAGATGGCCGGCGACGACGCTGTAGCTGCCGTCCTCGTAGCCAGTATTGGCGCGGCGCAACAATAACACTTCGCCGCCCCGCACCAAGAAGAGATGGACGGCGCAGGGGAGGGTGAAGCGCGTGGGGGTGACGGGCATATGAGGCTGCTCCTGATCGGTGCGAGTCACATCTGTGACACGGCAGCATGTGGAAACAGACGGCGAGTATCTGCTTTCAATCGTCGGGAAACATCCCTTTCGGGATATGCTCGAAGTAGCGGATTTGGCCGAACATCGTCTCCATCGTTTCGGTCTCAGCAATGTAGCGCAGGTAGCGCGCGTGGTCGCCAATGCTGGTAGTGGCATCGTACTTCAAACGGACGATGCCGGCATGCTGGCCTGTGAGCAGTTGCGGAACCTCGCGCGGATTGAGGAAATGCTTGTCGCTTGACACGAGGACACGATCAATTGCCGACGCAAATGCGAGCTGAGCCGCATCGTCGATCCGTTGGTTGGCACGGCCAGCCTCATATGTAGTCAGTACATCAACCCCGTGCGCACTGAGATAGTCAACGACAGCCGATCGTAGATGCTCATCAAAGTAGTATTGAATGGGACGCGGCGGCAAGGGCAAGTCATCCATACGACCCTCATCTCATCCATGGCAATCCCCTGGGGAAAGCCATCAGGTCATTAGTGCTTACCAGTTACCACCTATATCATGTGCTCAGATCTTTCTCCCGACTCCATCCATGTGGATAGCGCCGAGCCATCTCGTCGGCGCGCTGAGCCGTTTCCGCGATGCTGTTGTCAATCTCGCTCTGATGGTCATAGTAGTAGGCGAGCGCCGCATATACCTCGCCAAGCGTGAGGGCGAACTCTCCGGCGACAGCTTCGGGCGATTCCCCTTGATACACGATCCAAACGGCAATGTGCGAGACCGCGATGCGGCGGCCGGCGATATGCGGCTCACCGCTGAGCACCGCCGGATCGATCACGATATGTCCTGTATCTACTGTTTGCATAGCACATCGCCTTTGCCCAACCGCACCAGCACCGTCATTGTGAAGTAGTCCCCCGCACTATATCACGTCGGGTGGCGCAAGCGAGCGCGTGCCGCTTGCCAACGCCGCCGGACACATGCAAAGCATCAGCCGACATGCTCGCGCGGGATGACGAGGAGTGGCACGGCGCAGCCGGCGATGGCGATAGCGGCGGCGAGCGCCAGTGCCAGCGGGATGGAGCGCTCGACCACAGGGCCGGCCAGCGCGGAGCCAACCGGCATGCCCGCGAAGTTCAGGCTCATCGAGATGGCGAAGACGCGGCCGAACCAGCGTGGGTCGGTGCGGCGCTGGCGCAACGCGAAGAGGCCAATGTCCATCGGCCCGGCGGCGAGACCGAAGAGCGCCATCGCCATCACCAGCGCGACGGGCGCCTGGATCAGCGTCAGCAGACAGCCGAACGCGCTCAGGCCAAGCCCGGCGACGATGATGTGCCGCTCACGCCCCTCCGTGTTGATACGCCCGGCGAACAGGCCGGCGATCACACTGGCGACACCCGCGACGGACCATAGCGCGCCGACGGCGCCCACGCCCCAGTGGAACTGGCGCAGCACCAGCACCGGAAGCGCCACGGCAAGGATGCCGCTGGGGATGTTAGTCGTCCAGAGCGTGAAGACGATGCCGCGTAGCGACGGATGGCGCACGACGTAGACCAGCGCCCGCCAGGCCGAGCGCAGCAGCGGATCGCGCGAGCTGGGCTCCGTCTCTGGGTCGTGCATGCCGAAGAGCACCAGTCCGGACGCGATGAAGACGCCCGCCGTGATCAGGAAGGCGCCCTCGCCGCCGACCCAGGCGACGATGAATCCCGCCAACGCCGGCCCCACCACCGTCGCCAGCGCCATACTGCCGCTATCCACCGCGTTCGCCCGATCCCACAGATCGCGCGGCACGGCGAGCGGAAAGAGCGTGCGCGTGCCGCTGGCGCTCAGCGGGCCAGTCAGCGAGCTGAGCGCGACGATCACCAGCAGCGGCGCGGGGCTGAGCGCGCCCACCAGCGAGAGCGCCGCCAGCAGCACCAGCGACGCGGCGGCGATGGCGTAGTCCAGCAAGATCAGCCGCAACCGGCCGTGACGGTCGAGCAAGGCCCCAGCGATGGGGCTGACGACCAGCCCCGGCACAATCGCCAGGAAGGTGGCGAAGCCGGCGAGCGCGGGCGAATGGTAGCGTTGCAGCACGAACAGGATCAGCGCGATCTGCCAGAGCTGGCCCGCGGTGCGCGCCAGCACCGTTCCAGCGGCAAGCTGAGGAAAGCTCGCCTGGCCGAAGAGCCGGCGGTACGTCAGATCGGCTGTGGTTCCGGCGGGCGCAGCGGCCGTGCTCGTGTTCCCCGCATTCCGCGCCTTGCTCGCCTCGATGGACATGTTAGACCTCCGTCATACATGCTACCATGACGGCGCTATGGGTCCGCCAGGGTGTGGCGCGGAGCGTGCGACGTATAATGAACGCACAAGTCACATCCGCCAGCGGCGGAGAAGTGAGAAGAGGCGGCATGCACTGTACGCATTGTGGGCGCGAGACACCGCCCGGCCACTACTGCGTCCACTGTGGCGCGGACCTGACCGAACAGGCGTCGGCGCGCACGCGCGCCCGGCGGCACGCCTTCGCCGCCAATCCGAGCGAGCACGTCTATCACCCCGGCATCGTCTCCACGTTCTTCCCACATTTCGGCCCGCGCCGCACGCAGCAGATGCGCTGGATCCTGCTGGCCGGTATCACCGTGATCTTCCTGATCGGCCTGGGCCGCATCGTGCCCGTCGCCACGGTGGCGGCGGCGCTGTTCGTGCCGCTGCTGTACCTGGCATACTTCTATGACGTCGAGCTATACGAGAGCGAGCCGCTGGCCGTGCTTGGCGCGACATTCGCGGTCGGCGCGCTGCTCGGCCTGGGGCTGAGCCTGAGCTTCGCGCCCATCCTGCAGCGCTACCTGCGGCCGCTGTTCGGCCCTCGTCCGGAGTACGTGTTGCTGCATGGCATCGCGTACCCCATCCTCGCGCAGGCGCTGATGCTGGTTGGGCCGCTGCTGCTGTACTTCTGGCGGCGGCGCTTCGACGAGGTACTGGACGGGTTGGCCTTCGGCGCGGCATCCGGCCTGGGCTTCGCGGCGGCGCAGAGCATCGTCCTCGCCTGGCTGCTCATCACCGGACCCATCCAGCAGGCCGGTCCGGCGTCGTCGTGGGCGATCCCGACCATCCGCGACAGCCTGTTCGTCCCGCTGCTGGACGCTGGCACAACCGGGCTGATCTGCGCGGCGCTCTGGGCGCACCGGCATGGCTTGCGGCCGGCGGCCGGCGCGGCGCGGCTGGGCTGGCTCGGCGCACTGCCCGTCGTGATCGCGCTGGCGCTGCTGCTGCAGGTGGCGCCGGCCCTGGCGACCGATCTGGCGCGTGGGCTGATCGAGTCGCTGGTCTGGTACGGGCTGGCGCTGTTGGGCGCGCTGCTGTTGGCGCGCCATGTGTTGCACGTCGCGCTGCTGGCGCGGGCGCGCGAGCTGGGCCACGGCGGCGTGGTGCGCTGCCCGCACTGCGGTCACGAGGTGCCGGATGTGCCGTTCTGCCCGCACTGCGGGCTGGCGATGCGCTCGATTGCCAAACGCGCGCGGACGGCGCGTGCGGAGCCGGCGGGAGGCGCGGAGGCATGACAGTCATGATGGGATCGCCGACAGCATCGCGGGCGGGATCGCGCCTGGGGCGCATCCTCACCATGCTGGCCGCCGCGCTCGGCCTGCTCGCCTGCGGCGTCAACCTCCAGCCGGGCGGGGCGGGTTCCGGTTGCCTGGGCACGCGCTGCCCGCCGCCCTCGCGCTCCGCTGCCGCCGCGCACGTGTTCAAGGCGCAGCGATTCAGCTTCGAGTATTTCGATCCCTGGCAGATCGACTCGCAGGACGCGCGCGGCGCCGTGGTCTTTGCCGGCACTCAGTACGGCGACCTGACGGTGCAGCTCACCAGCACAGATGTGGGCGCCGGCACGAGCGCGCAGGCGCTGCTCTCGCGGGCCGTCTCCAGCCTGGACACCAGCCAGCTCTCCGGCCTGCGCGACGAGGGGCCGATCTACGGCGCATCGGTGGGCTATGTCGCCGGCGCGGGTGAGTCGTATAGCGCGGTCAGCGACCAGCCGAACGCGCCGAGCGTGCCCGTCTTCATCGAGATCATGGCGAGCGTCCAGGGCGGCACGGGCATCATCTTCCTCGCGTCCAGCACGCTCAACCCAGATCAGCCCGATCCCGGCGATCCACGCCAGGTGCCGGGCGGCGAGTACGATCGCATGGTCAACAGTGTCACCTGGCTCTGAACCGACGGAGGATCGCGTGATGACTCGATACACGCGCGGGCGAGGACGCCGCGCCACCGCCGCCGGCCTGCTGATGACGGTCACGCTGCTGGCCGGCCTGCTGCTGACTGGTCACGCCTTGCCGTTCTCCGGCGCGCGTACGGCCACCAGCGCCACGCGCGGGACAACTGGCGCGCGCGGTATGACGGCGCTCGGTCCGGCCAGCCCGGATCGGCCGCTGGCGATCACACTGATGCTGCGCGGGCGCTCGTCGGCTGAGCTGAACCGCACGCTGGCGGGCCTGTCCGATCCAGCCTCGCCGAGCTATCGCCACTTTCTTTCGCCGGCGGAATACGCGCGGCGTTTTGGTCCCGATCCAGCCAGGCGCCAGCGCGTGGAGGCGGCGCTCACCGCGGCGGGGTTGCGCGTCACCTGGCGCGCGCCGGACGGCACGCTGCTGCGTGTGCAGGCGACGATTCAGCAGGCCGAGGCGTTCTTCGGCGTGCGCATCGAAGACTTCCGCGGCGCCGACGGCCGACGCTTCTACGCCGCGACCACCGCGCCCACACTGCCGCCCGCGCTGCGCGAGATCGTGACAGGCGTGCTGGGGTTGGAGAGCTACAGCGCCGCGCATCCGGCCGCGCTACGCAGCCTGCCGGGCGCGACGCGCCAAGCCGGCCAGACGGTGGGGTTCGCGCCCGACGATCTGGCACGCGCATACGACTTCGCCCCATTGCGGAGCGCCGGGCTGGACGGCGCCGGGCAGACTATCGCCTTCGCCGAGATTGACACCTTCCGCCGCGCCGACATCGCCACCTACGACCGTGAGTTCAACATCAGCGCGCCAGCGATTGACGTGGTGGACGTGGGCGCAGGGGCGGCGCCCCCCGATCAGGTGAGCGAGACGACGCTCGACATCGAGGTTGTCCACGCCGTCGCGCCGCAGGCGCACCTGATCGCCTACGAGGGCGGCGGCGACATCGCCAGCCTCGCGCAGATCTTCCGCCAGATCGTCTCGGATCACCGTGCGCAGGTGATGAGCGTCAGCCTCGGCCTGTGCGAGCGATTCATCCTCGATCCGAGCCAGGCGCCGTCCGACCTGCGCGACGCCTTCACCGTCTCGGGGCAGGGCTTCTTCAGCTCGCTGGACGACACCTTCCGGCAGGCGGCGGCAGTGGGCATGAGCGTGCTGGTGGCGACGGGCGACACCGGCGCCTACGGCTGCAACCAGGCCGATCCGAGCAATCACGAGGTGGTTCCCTCCGCGCCGGCGACCAGTCCGTTCGTCACAGCCGTCGGCGGCACGGCGCTCTTCCCGGCGGCGGACGGCGCGTATGGGCGTGAGTACGGCTGGGAAGGGCCGCTGGAGGGCGCGGGCGGCGGCGGCGGGCTGAGCCTCCAGTACGCGCTGCCGTCGTGGCAGAGCGGTCGCGGCGTCGCCAACCAGTTCAGCGACGGCCGCCGGCAGGTGCCAGATGTGGCGGCGGACGCCGATCCACTGACGGGCTACGCCATCTACGACTCGACGAGCGGCTGCCGTGGGCAGCAGTGCTGGGGCGTGGTCGGCGGGACGAGCGCGGCGGCGCCACTCTGGGCCGGGCTGATCGCGCTGGCGAACCAGGCCGGCGCGAAGCAGGGCTTGCGCTCCGCCGGCTTCCTCAATCCGGCGCTCTATCGCCTGGGCAACGGCGCGGCGGGCGCGAGCGGCGCATCCCCTTTCCACGACATCACGGGCGGCGGCAATCTCTTCTATCCCGCGACGCCCGGTTGGGACTACAGCACCGGCTGGGGCTCACCCGACGCCAACGCGCTGGTGCCGGCGCTGCTGGCCGCCGAGCGTGGCGGGTGAAGGCCGAAGGGTGTCGCTACGATCCGAGATGCCGGTAGCAACATCTACGGCTGTCGAACCAGCGGATCGATCAACTCTTCGGGGGTACGGTTCCGCTCGATGTGCCACTGAATCTCGTCCTGGTGGTCGCTGAAATAGCTCAAGGCGTCGAAGACCTGCGCGAGCGTCAGGTGCGGCAGGTGGGCGGGGATGGCTTCCGGCGCGATGCCCTGGCGCCACAGCTCGACGATGGCGCGGACGGGCGTGCGCGTACCCAGGATGATCGGCTCGCCGCTCAGGATGTAATCGTCAGTCACGATGTAGCGATGCCCTGTCGCCTTCATGTGCGATGCGTAAGCCTCCGTTATCCGACGCCGAGCGGGAGAATCCAGGAGCGCGGTATCACCGACGGGTACGCACGATTGTATCACGCCACAACTGTGGATGGGCGCGTGGAGCGTGCGCGCTCTTCCCTTACGCGCCGGCATCCTGAGCCTCGCGAAAGCCCTATGCCCTGCTGGCATGCTTCCTGCCCTCACTCATCTATGATAGGTTCCCGGCGACGAGCCGCCCCATGCGGCGACGGAGTGCCGCGACGAGAGCGGTCAGCCGGCCGGGAGCAGGGAGGGACTCATGCTCACAACGTTGCTCGTGTGGATCATCGTCGGCGGCATCGCCGGGTGGCTGGCAAGCCTGGTGGTGGAAGGCACAGGGCTGGGCCTCGTCGGGGATGTGCTCGTCGGCGTCGTAGGCGCCATCCTCGGCGGCATCATCCTCTCGGCGCTGTTTCCCCACTCGGTCAGCCTGACCGGGCTGAACCTGACCAGCTTCCTCGTCGCCTTCTTCGGCGCCATCGTGCTGCTGCTGATTGCTCGCGCGGTAGGCATCGGCGGCCGGCGCCGGACGTTCCGCCGCCGCGCGCGACTATAGCGCCAGCGCGCCCGCCAGTTCAATGATCGCGGCTCGCGCCGATTGGCTTCGTGGCGTATGTCACAGCCGCCGGTCCGAGCCGCTATGACGCTCAACCACCCGGCTAAAGTGATGGATGAGACGAGCGCTGGACGCAACTCTACAGCACGGCGAGCATCGGGCGGATGTCGAAGTGGAGCTGGGCGTGGGCGTCGCGCAGGGCGGATTCGACGGTGGCGGGGTCGCCGGCGCGGGCGAAGATGAAGCCGAGATAGCTGCTGCCCTCCGGCAGCGGCACGATGGGGCTGCGCGGCTTCACGGCGATCTCGATGCCCTCGACGTGCGGCACGCGCTCCGCATCCTCGACACCGCTCACCCCACGCAGCATGCCGCCCTTCGGGATCGGGATCATCATCACACCGGCCGCCGTGCCTTCGCGGTCGTACGAGGGGATGGCGAAGCCGAGCGCGTGGCGCAGGATCAGCTCCTCCAGGCACATGCCGGAGCCGAACTCCAGCACGGTGGAGCAGAGGCCGCCGATGGAGCGCCCGGCGATCTCCAGCATCCACGGCCCGCGCTCGTTCACACGCAGCTCCGCATGCACCGGCCCGTCGCGTAGGCCAATCGCCGCCGCCGCCCGCGCCGCGCAATCCGCGATGGCCCGTTGGGCTTCATCCAGCAGGCGCGAGGGCGTGACGTAGATCGTCTCCTCGAAGAAGGGGCCGTCCAGCGGGTCGGGTTTGTCGAAGATCGCCAGCACGTGCAGCTCGCCGGCGGTCAGCAAGCCCTCCAGCGCCACCTCGACGCCGGGGATGAAATCCTCCACCAGGATGTCGGTCTGTTCGAGGATGTTGCCGTCGCCGAGCAGGATGCGCTTGAGTCGCTCGAACGCCGCGACGAGCTGATCGGGGTCGTCGGCGCGGATGACGCCGCGGCTGCCAGAGAGGCGCAGCGGCTTGACCACGCAGGGGTATGTGACCTGGGCAGCGATGCGGCGCGGGTCTTCGGCGAGGGGGAAGCGGCGGTAGACCGGCGAGGGGACGCCGTGGCGGGCGAAGAGATCGCGCATGATGCCCTTGTCGCGTGCCGCCTCGGCCGCCTCCGGCGGATTATGCGGCAGGTTGAGCGCCGCCGCCGCCCGCGCCGCCAGGATGGTCGCGCTGTCGTCCACCGCGACGATGGCGTCCACCGGATGCTCAGTCCCATAGGCGACGATGGAGCGCGTCGCATGCTCGGCGTCGCTGAAGTCGGCCGCGACGGGCACGCGCCACTGCTCGGCCAGCGGCTCCGGCACGTCCAGACAGCGCACGATCTCCACGTCCAGCTTCTGGGCAGCTTCCAGGAAGGCGCCGGCCCGGTAGGTGCTCGGCGAGAGCAGCAGCATCAGCCGCTTGCGCCGGTCAGTAACTTCGCTCATACGCTTGCCTCTATCATACTGAATGGCCTTGAGTCGTTGTCGTACGTTGGCTCCCCGGCATTCATGCCGGGGGTAATCCTGGCTACGGATCTGTCAGGGCAATGACACCACGCCAGAGCAAACCCGTCTCATCCTCCCACCTTGGAGCAGATGCGCTCGCCGTCGGTCTGGGTGACGGCCACCCACCAAGTATGCGTGTCAACCGTCGCGAAGATGGTGCCTTGCGCCGTGGCGGCGCGGCCGGAGAGCTGGCCGCCGCCGAGCTTCGTGCCGGTGCAGCTCCCAGTGGTCACCTCCCAGCCGGTCGGCTGTGTGGTCTGGTTGGTGCTGCGCACGCTCACGTCAACGCGCGTGGCGATAATGGGATCGAGCAGGGCGATGCCGCGCGCGGTGCCGTTGGTGCCAACGTCTGGCGGGTAGAGGTCGAAGAACTGGCGCTTGCCGGAGAGCGGCTGACCGCAGGCGACGACTGGCGCCTTGGGGTCGTCGCGCCGCGCCAACACGACGACGGTGAGGGTGGCGCTCGGCTCCACGGCCACCTGCATGGCATCGCCACTGGCGGCCGGCTGCACCGTAGCGATTGGGGCGGGCGTCGCGCTCGCGGATGGGGCGGCGGGGGACGGGTTGCCATCGGTCAGCGGCGCGATCAGCGGGCCGTTGCAGCCGCCGGAGCGAAGCTGCGCGGGGGTCCGCGCGCCGGTGAGCGGCAGTTGCTTGCCGAGGTAGAAGACCTGAAAGCGCGCGGCGTGGACAGGTGTGAGGGTGATGGTGCCGGCGGTCGCGGCTGGCCCGGCGGAATCCAGCTTCACCGTCTGGATCGGCCCCAGCGTGGGCGCGGCGCCCTTCGTGCCGCAGGCGGCGAGCGCGACGGCCAGCACGGCCAGGGCGACCAGAACGAGCGGCGGGATGCGAATACACCGGGTGCCGGGTTTTATAAGGCGCGGACGCATGCGGCGGTATCCTTGACTGGTGAGACCTGATCAGGCATGGTGAGATGTGGCCGGTGGGCAGCGTGACGGAGCGGCGGGAGCCTACGCGCCGGCGGCGACCAGCTCACCAGCCGGGGTGCAGAACGCCCGCACCGCGCCAGCCAGCTCATCGGCTGTCTTGGCGAAGGCGACTCGCCCCGGCGCACGCGCCGCGAAGTCCGCCAGCGTCAGGTCGTCGAGGAAGCGCGTCCCGGCGTTGTCGAGCATCACCCGCGGCAGCAGGATCAGGTCGTCGCGCGTGAAGTCGCCGCACTGTTCGGCGAGGGCGTCCAGCACGTCCCGGCCGCAGAGCAGTCCGGCGACCGTCACGAGCGGGCCGAAGAAGCGGTTTTCCACCGGCACGACACGAACGTCCAGTCCCGGCACGGCGCGCAGATCGCGGGCGAGACGCTCGATCACCGGGACGGCCATCGTCCCCGTCACCAGCGCCAGCCGGCGCGGCGACACGGTCACCGGCGGCAGCGCGCGTTTCGCCGCGCGCCAGTCGTCGAGCAGCTTGCGCGTCATGCCGACGCCGTTCTCGATCTGGGCGTAGGCGCCGTAGTGCCGGGCCGGCGGGAAGCTCCGCTTCGTATTGTAGTACCACTCATCCGAAAGATACACGAACGGCAGCCCACGCGCGCCCGGCTCAGCCGCGAAGCACGCCTGCCACGGCGCGACGCGCGCCAGCACGTCCAGCGCCTCGTCCCGCTCGAACGGGCGCATCGGCGGCAGCTCACCTAGTTTGAGCAGGTTGTTGTACTTCGTGAGGCCGACGGGCACGACGGAGATGGACGCGACGATCGGGCGCAGCTCGGCCAGCTCGCGGATGCTGCGCTCCAGCTCGTCGCCGTCGTTGATGCCGGGGCAGAGCACGAGCTGTGTGTGGCAGGAGATGCCGAGCGCGCCCAGCCGCTGGATCTGCGCGACGATCTCGCCGGAGCGCGGGCCGTCCACCATCTTGCGCCGCAACTCGGGGTTGGTGGTGTGGACCGAGACGTAGAGCGGGCTGAGGCGCTGTTCTTCCAGGCGGCGCCAGTCCTGTTCTTTCAGGTTGGTGAGGGTGATGAAGTTGCCGAAGAGGAAGCTGTAGCGGTAGTCGTCGTCCTTGATGTAGAGCGTCTCGCGCATGCCCAGCGGCAGGCCGCGCTGGGGCGTGCGGCGCTCCGGCAGCCCCTTGACGAAGCAGAAGACGCACTTGTTGGCGCAGATGCGGATGTAGGGCGCGGGTTCCTCGCCGAAGCGGATGCCCATCTCCTCGTCGGGTGTCTTGGCTACCAGCACCTCGACCGCGCGGCCGTTGCGCTCGACGCCCAGCAGCAATTCTTCCTCGGACGCGTAGAATTGGTAGTCCACGAGGTCGCGCACGGGCTTGCCGTTGATGGTCGTGAGTAGATCGCCGGACTGGATACCGGCGAGATCGGCGGCGCTCTCCGGCACGACCTCGCGCACCCATCCATAGAGCTTCGGCATGGCGGATACACATCCTGGTATTCAGCGGCTGCATACGGCGTGGGCAGCGCGATAACGCATCGGCGCGGACACCGCAATTCTCAATAGGGCAACCCAAGGAGTATAGCCCGGTCGCGGCGCGAGCGTCAAACCGGACGGGACGGACTGGCGGCGATCGGGAGCGCGGCCATGAATGGCCGGTGAATGGGCAGAGCCAGCGGTTGAAACCGCGCCTGGGGGCCTACGGCCATGAAACCGACCTGTGTCGGTTGGAGATGGGAGCGGCTGAGCGTGCGCTCAGCCGCTTCCGCCTCGCGTTGATGGGCTTGTGACTACTTCACCTTGATGGTGGCGGTGAAGACTTCCTCGCCGAGTGACGCGACGCTGGCACGCCGGTCGGTCCAGACGGGGTGGATGACGTTGCCGAGCGCGGCGATGCCTTCGTAGTCGCCGTACTGGTTGCCCAGGTCGGCGCCGCAGCAGGTCTCGTCGGTTGGCGCGGTCGTCACTTGCACGTTGGCGGCGTAGGTGAGGCCGCCATCGGTCGAGCGGGTGAAGAAGATGTCGGTGGTCAGGTGCGCGGGATCGTTGCGCGTGTCGTTCCAGCTCACATCTACCGAGCCGTTGGCTGGGTCTACCGCGAGCCACTGGTTGAACTGGTCGTTGGCGAGGCCGGCCGCGTCGTCGTTGGCGCGCACGGGGGCCGACCATGTCACGCCGCCGTCGGTCGAGCGGGCGACGAGGATGTCCGTGCCGTTGGTGGTGGTGGCATCGGTCCAGGAGCAGTAGAGCGTGCCGCGATTGGGGCCGGCGCTGGTGTCGGCGCCGCAGGCGGGATAGACCAGGGCGCGGCGCGAGGCCATCGAGGGGATGCCGATGTCGAACTGGGCGGCAGTCGGCGCGATGGTGCGCGTCGGGCCGAAGGAGAGGCCACCATCGGCCGAGCTGCTGGCGACGATGGCGCTGTTGCGCGTGTCGTGCCAGGCGACAAAGAGCGTGCCGTCGGGGCCGACGAAGGGGTCGGCGCCGATGACGGACTTGGGGCCGCCGCCGGTGGCGCTGGCGATGACGGGCGTGGAGAAGGTCACGCCGCCGTCGGTCGAGTGGCTGACGAGCAGGTTGTTGCCGCTGGCGGAGCTGCCGTCGTTGTTGTCCCAGGCGACGTAGACGGTATCGCGGTGCGGGCTGTTCAGGTTGGTATCCACCGCGATCATGGGCTTGTCATTGAACTGGCCTGAGCCGGTCTGGGGGTTGAAGAAGGTCGTGGTGTAGCTGTGGCCGCCGTCACTGGAGCGGGCCACGGCCATCTCCGTGCCATTGATGCCGCCGCCCGTGCCGAAGAAGACGACGATGTACGAGTAGAAGACGTTGCCGCGCGTGTCCCAGGCGACGCCGGGGTCGGAGCCGAAGTCGAAGCCGTTCTTGGCGATTGGCGGCGGCAGCGGCAGGTCCACGCCGCCCCAGGTGGCGCCGCCGTCGGAGGAGAAGTAGCCGCGCATCGGCAGGCGGTCGATCTCGTTGGAACCGGCGACGAGCTGGGAGGGATTACTGGGATTGATGGCGATGGATGTCTCGCTCTGCGGTCCCGGCTCGTTGCTG
>JAICVS010000079.1 GCA_025935195.1 Ktedonobacterales bacterium | reverse complement strand
CGACATCGTCCTGGCATAGCCAGAGCCGCTCGCCGGCGGCGACACGAATCTGCGCCTGCACCAGATCGATGCTCGTCACCCATTCCGTGACCGGATGCTCCACCTGCAAGCGCGTGTTCATCTCCATGAAATAGTAGTGGTTGTCCTCGTCCACCAGGAATTCGAGCGTGCCCACGCCGCGATAGCCGATGGCGAGCACCGCCTCAATCGCCCGCTGGCCCATCTCACGCCGCACATCATTGGGCAGGCTGGGGCTGGGCGACTCCTCCACCAGCTTCTGGTGGCGGCGCTGCACCGAGCAGTTGCGCTCACCCAGGTAGACGCCGTTGCCGTAGTTGTCGCAGAGCACCTGCACCTCGATGTGCTTGGCGCGGCCCAGATACTTCTCGACATACAGGCCGTCGTCGTGGAACGCCTCGCGCACCTCGCTCTGCGCCGTCGTAAAGACGTGCGTGAACTCCTCAGGCCGCCGCACCAGGCGAATGCCGCGCCCGCCGCCGCCCGCCGCCGCCTTCAGCATCAGCGGGAAGCCGACGCGCTCGGCCGCCTCCTCGCCCTCGCTCAGTGAGCGCAGCACGCCGGTGCCGGGCAGCATTGGCAGGCCGGCCGCCGCCATCGCGATACGCGCCTGCACCTTGTCGCCCATCTGAATCATCGCCGCCGGCGGCGGGCCAATGAAAACGAGGCCGCAATCGTTGCAGACCTCGGCGAAGCTCGCGTTCTCCGAGAGGAAGCCGTAGCCAGGGTGGATCGCCTCGCAGCCAGTGAGCAGCGCCGCGCTGATCAGGTTGGGGATGTTGAGGTAGCTCTTGCTGCTGGGGCCGGGGCCGATGCAGATGCGCCGGTCGGCCATGCGCACGGGCAGCGACTCGCGGTCGGCCTCGGAGTACGCGATCACCGTCTCGATGCCCATCTCACGACAGGCGCGAATCACCCGCAACGCGATCTCGCCGCGGTTGGCAATGAGAATCTGAGTGAACATGCGTGAAGCGCCTCGCTGTATGGCGTACTCGCCGGACAGGCACACATTATAGCACGCACCGCCGCCGCCCCTCGCGCGCCGCGACGACTGGTACGCTCTCCCCAACCCAGGTGGGCGGATTTCGCGGCGGCACAGCGGGGGAAGCCCGCGCGGCAATGTTGACTGGCGGGGTCAACATTGCCGTTTTTGCCGCTTTTCACAGGTGTTTCGCGCCGCTGATCCGCCTCGAACGCCGCATTCAAGCCGGTTTGCCGGGAATGACAACTCGTCATATGGTGTTATGGGCGGCAAAAGCGGCAAGATCGCGGCAAAGAAGTGGCAAGAAACGGCAAGGTGGATGGCAAAAGCGGCAACGTTTGGTGCGGATGTGGGGGTACACATACCGCTACGCGCGCGGTTGCATGTGGGAGAGCTGGGCGTAGGTTGGGCGCGAATGCGATTGTCAAGGTGCTGGCGCGGTCGGGTGGCCGCGCGGTTATAGAACCAAAATACCATAACGTGGGCGGAATGTCAAGGGGCGCGGCGGCGGATTGCCGGCCTATTCGAGCCGGCCGTCCGCCGCGAGCCGCTGCTGATGGGCATACAGGTTGGTCCACGTCCACGCCATGCGCTCGTAGCAGCCATCGTGCGTGCGGCCGCCGCTGTCCGTCTCCCACGCCCAGAAGCGGATGCGGTCGCCGCAGACCTCGCACTTGAAGCGGCCCAGGCTCAGCTTCTGCTTGCGGCTGGCATAGAAGCGGTTCATCGTGTGCGTGTACGAGAGCAGCGGCGCCCCGTGGTGCGTCACGGTGGATGAGACGCCGACCAGCGAATGTTCCGGCTGCAAGACGAGACCGCGCTCCTCCTGCCCCTCGCCCCACTCACCATTGTCGTAGCCGTCATCGCCGTACGCGCCGCCCCGGTCGTACTCGTCGTAGCCGCCGGTATCCTGGTAGCCGCCGGCATCATAGCCTTCGTCATTGCCACCAGTGTCATAGCTGGCATCCTGCGCGGCGTACCCGTCCTCCTCATCCCATCCGCCGTAGTTGGCTCCGCGGCTGCGCATGGCTTCTGCTCTCTCTCGTTTCCACACCTCCGCGCCGGACGGGCGCTCTTTGAGAGTCAACTATAGCATGCGGCGTGACGCCTGGACTATGCTGTAGGACGATAGGACCGTATGTGGCGGCAACAAAGGAGACGTGGGCGGAATATGGCGCAACCGGAGACAGTGCGCGGGCAGGGCAGCCGTCCCGCCCAGGACACAGCGGCGGCAGGGGCGAACACGAGCGCGGCGCGTGCGAGCGCCGGCATCGGCCAGCCGAGCAAATGGGCCGTCTTCGGCATCATCGCCATCGGCGTCTTCATGGCGACACTGGATAGCTCCATCGTCAACATCAGCCTGCCCGCCATCGCCGGCTACTTCTCCGTCCCCCTCAACGGCGCGGTCGAATGGGTGATCATCGCCTACCTCGTCGTGATCGCCGCCGTGCTGCTCACCATCGGCCGCCTCGCCGATTTCGTCGGCCGCAAAGCGATCTGGGCGGCGGGGCTGGCCGTCTTCACGCTCGGCTCCACGCTCTGCGGCGCCGCGCCCTCGCTGCCGCTGCTGGTCGCGGCGCGCGGCTTTCAAGGGCTGGGCGGCGCGCTGCTGATGGCGATCAGCCCGGCGCTGCTCACCAGCGCCTTCCCTGCCAGCGAGCGCGGGCGCGCGCTCGGCCTCAACGCCGTCGTCGTCGCGCTCGGTGTCAGCGCCGGCCCCCCACTCGGCGGCATCCTCACCCAGCAGCTCACCTGGCGGGCCGTGTTCTACGTCAACGTGCCGCTCGGCATCCTCGGCTTCATCGCCACCCTGCTCGTGCTGCGCCAGAGGGCATCGCGCACGCGCGGGCGCTTCGATCCCGCCGGCGCCGTCCTGCTCGCGCTCGGCTTGGCCGCGCTCACGCTCGGCCTCTCCTTCGGCCAGGAATGGGGCTGGACATCCCCCGCGCTCATCAGCACACTGGCGCTGGCAGTCGTCGCGCTGGCGGCGCTGGTGCTGGTGGAGCGGCGCGTGCCCTTCCCCAACGTGGACTTCTCGCTGCTGCGCAGCCGCGTTTTCGCCTCCGCCAACACCAGCCAGGTGCTCAGCTTCCTCGCGCTCTTCGCCGTAAGCTTTCTATTGCCCTTCTACCTGGAAGAGCTGCGCGGCTTCCCCGCGCAGGACGCCGGCCTGCTGCTCGTCCCACTGCCGATCACCATCGCCTGCGTCGCGCCGTTCAGCGGCTCGCTGGCTGACCGCATCGGCACACGCTGGCTGGCGGCCGGCGGACTTGCCATCGCCTGCCTCGGCCTGGTGCTGCTCAGTGGCCTGACAGCCACCAGCGGCATCTTCGACATCATCTGGCGCCTCGCGATCACCGGCCTGGGGCAGGGGCTCTTCCAATCCCCCAACAACAGCGCGCTGATGGGCGCCGCGTCCGCCGGCCGCCAGGGCAGCGCCTCCGGCTTCCTGGCGACGGGCCGCGTCGTCGGCCAGAGCATCAGTGTCGCGCTGGCGGGCGCGATCTTCGCCAGCCTGGGCGGCGCGCGGGCCGGCCGCGCGCTCGCCGCCTCCACCGCCGCCGCGCACCATCCCGATCAGCTCGCCGCGCTCCAGGCCACCTTCCTGACCAGCTTCCACGCCGCGCTGATCGTCTGCGCGGCCATCGCGGCCGTCGGCGTGCTCACCTCGCTCGTGCGCGGCCGCGAGCGCTGAGGACTCCTGGCACCGAGAGAGCGAAAAGAAGGACGGCCGGCAATGACAGACGAGCGACAGGCAGCAGAGCGAGAAGCGACCGCATCCACACGTGAGACTGGCTTCCCGGCGGGCTTCCACTGGGGCGCGGCGACCGCCGCCTACCAGATCGAAGGCGCCGTGCGCGCGGACGGCCGCGGCGAATCCATCTGGGACCGCTTCAGCCACACCCCCGGCGCCATCGTGGACGGCAGCACCGGCGACGACGCCTGCGACTCATACCATCGCCTCGATCACGACCTCGACCTGCTGGCCCGTCTCGGCCTCACCGCCTACCGCTTCTCCATCGCCTGGCCGCGCATCTTCCCCACGGGCCGCGGGCCGCTGAACGAGGCCGGGCTGGCCTATTACGCGCGGCTGATAGACGGGCTGCTGGCGCGCGGCATCGCCCCGTTCGCCACGCTCTACCACTGGGATCTGCCCCAGGCGCTCGAAGATCGCGGCGGCTGGCTCAACCGCGACACCGCCGGCTTCTTCGCGGACTTCGCGGCGGCGCTGGGCCGCCGCCTGGGCGACCGCATCGCCCACTGGATCACCCTCAACGAGCCGCACATCGTCGCCTACGAGGGCTACCTGTACGGCCAGAAAGCGCCCGGCAAGCGTGACGCCGCGCTGCTCGCGCCCGTCTCGCATCACCTGCTGCTCGCGCACGGCCGCGCCGTGCAGGCGCTGCGCGCCGAGACGCCCGCCGCCACCCAGATTGGTCTCGCGCTCAACCTCACCGCCATCGAATCCGCCACCGACCGCGCCGAAGATGTCGAGGCGGCGGCGCTGCTGGACGGCCTCTGGCACCGCTGGTATCTGGACCCGCTCTATCGCGCCAGCTATCCCGACGATGTCCAGCGCGCGCTGCCGCTGCCGCCCGATCTCGTCCGCGCTGGCGACCTGGAGACCATCGCCGGCCAGACGGACTTCCTCGGCGTCAACTACTACACCCGTGCGCGCGTAAAGGCCGGCGTTGGCCCGCGGCCGCGCATCCTGCCGCCGGCCGGGCGGCGCTGCACGATGGGCTGGGAGATCTACCCGGACGGGCTGGAGCCGATCCTGCGCCGCCTGCGCAGCGACTATCAGCCCGCGCGCCTCTACATCACCGAGAACGGCGTCCCCGTCGCGGACACGCTCACCGCTTCCGGCGAGGTCCACGACGACGCCCGTATCGAATACCTGCGCGAGCATCTCCAGGCGGCACGCGCCGCCATCGCCGCCGGCGTCCCCCTCGCCGGCTATTTCGTCTGGTCGCTGCTGGATAACTTCGAGTGGCAGCTTGGCTACACGCAGCGCTTCGGCCTCGCCTACACCGACTACGCCACCCAACGGCGCATCCCCAAAGACAGCGCCCGCTTCTACGCCGCGCTGGCCGCCACCAACGGCGCGACGCTCGACACGAGCCGCGACGACCTCACCCCTCCGAGCGTGTGATGCGGAACGGCGAGGCCGGATCGTCGCGCAGCAGCCCCATCAGGCGGTCGCTCGCCTCCGCGTCCGACAGATCGGCCCCCGCTAGGATGCGCTCGCGCTCCTCGGCTGATAGGTCACGCGACGGATCCCAGCCGTAGGTCTTCATGTTCACGCGCCCGTTGGCGTCGAACCGGATGCCCTCCGCCTCCAGCAGCTCGCGCATGCGGCCGCGCTGCCCGAACGCCCAACTCCCGCTCAGCTCGCCCTTGCTGTTGATCACCCGCTGCGCCGGCACGCTCGTGCCGCGCGGCGACTCGTTCATAATCCAGCCGACGGCGCGCGCGCCGCGCTCCAGCCCCAGCGCCGCGCCGATCCAGCCGTACGTCGTCACCCGGCCGGGCGGGCAGGCGCGCACCAGCGCATACACACGCGCCGCCAGCTCCTCCGCCCGCTCGCGCGAGATCGGTGCCTCAGCCATAACGATTGCCTCCGCGGTTGCCCCTCATGAATCAAACCGGCACGACATGGATGTTACCCCGCTACGTATATTTACTTGACGGGCGCACAGTGTTCCCCTATCATGCGCACCATGGACTGATCTGTGGCAAATGCCCTCATCTGTCGGCACTGTGGCGCATGAGGTGGAGGGGCTGATCGCCGGTCCGAAGGTCACAACATCTCGTGGGTTTGTCAAGAATGCTCTAGAGTGGAGAATCGGGAATGGCCATCGGCAGGTGGTTCTGGCACATCATCACCGCGATGGTGCGCGGCTGTCTCGTGCTGGCGGTGACGGCCGCGATTGTCTCGGTCCTGGCGGCGTTTGTCGCCACACACCAACCGCCGCAAGGCTTTGCCTTGTTCTTGATCGTCGCCATCGTCATCATCTCGGGATTGTTGGGCGCGGTCGGCGCGCTGGCCTGGCGCTTGAGCCACATCGGCGAGCTGGTTCACGCCGCCGAAGCCGTGGCCGAGCATAGCGGCCACCACCAGAGCCCAACGAGCCCAACGGCCCACCCATAACACCACGCGCGTCTCGCGCAACTATAGAGTAGAATGACGCGCACGGCACATAGAGGTTGTCCGAGGGCGCGCGGCGCGTGTACCGCCCTGGCGGGCGTGCTGGATGCCTGAGCAGCGTCATCCGTAAGCGTTTCGCACTCCGCGCGACGGCGGCGGATGCACAATTTTCAGTGAGTTCACGGAATGTTTGTGCTGAAGTCACCGCCGGGACAGCATCCAGCGGGGGAGAGGCGCCAAGCGTTGGACACGTCCGGTGTACAGGGCCACGGCCAAGACCGCCGCGCACGGCCGCCCAGCGGCACGAACGCGCGATCCAGCATGACCTGGCCTCCCGCGCTGTCCTTCGAGACAGTGCTGGAGCGGGCACGCGCGCATGACCAGCAGGCAACCGGCCTGCTGTACAAGCGCTTCCTGCCCGTGGTGTACCGCTACGTGTTGGCGCGCGTCGGCGACTCGCACCACGCGGAAGATATCACCGCCGATACCTTCTTCGCCATGATAGAAAGTATCAGCACGACCCGCGCGCGGGAAGAGCTGGCGTTCGCCGCCTGGGTGCTCGGCATCGCGCGTAACAAGGTCGCCCTGCACTTTCGTCGTCAAAAGGGTATTCCGGAGGTTCACAGCGAGCTGCCTGAAGACGCGCAACCAGCCGCCTTCGCCGAGGAAGATGATCCACTGAAGATCATCACCGCACGCGAAAGCTGGAGCGAGGTCGTCCAGGCGCTCAACCTGCTGACGGAAGAGCAGCGCGCGGTTGTGCTCTACCGCTGCGTGCTCGGCTATCCAACCGAAGACGTCGCGCAACTCTTGAATAAACAACCTGGCACGATCCGCGCGTTACAATTCCGCGCGTTGGCCTCGCTGGCACGGCATCTGGGCGTCTCAGGGCAAGGGCAACCACCCCGAGACGTGGGGGAAACCGGCGCACAGCGGCAAAACAGGCAAACTAGGAGGAAGGGCGATGCAACCCGAAGATAGGCTGGAAGCCCTACTCTCCGCACGCCTGACCACGGGTGAACAGGAGGGGCCGGTCGCGCTTGCGCCGGAACCTGGCGACGAACAGCTCGCCGGCCTGCTCGCCATCGTGGATGCGTTGGAGCCGCTGCGCACCATCCAGCCCGACCCGGCCTTCGTCTCAGCGCTCGAAGCGCGGCTGCTGGCCCGCGCCGCCGAGCTCAAGAGCGGCGCCAGCGCGGCCGAAGACGACGCGACCCTGTTGGACGCCGACTTCCCTACCGTCACGATCCTGCCCGACCGCCACCTGCGCAACGGCCACAACGGCACTCATCAGCCTGCCCCGCCCAACAGCGGCCCGGACGACGAGACGCTGCCCGGCGGCTCCCCCGTGCTCGACTTCCCGCCCGCCGGGCCTCGGCGCGCGCGCCGCATGACAGATAACGGCCGCATCTTCCGCGTGCTCTGGCCGGCGGTCGCCGCCGCCGTCGTGCTGATCTTCGGCGCCGGCGCCTTCACCGCCCGTGCCGAGCCGGGCAACCCGCTCTTCGGCGCGCGCCTGGCGGCCGAGCAGCTCCAAGCCAACTTTGCCGGCTCCGCGGCGGACAAAGTGAGCCTCGAGCTTCAGCATGCGCAGGACCGCCTTAGCAACCTCAACAATGTCGTCCGCACCCGCGACAACGATGGCTACGGCCCCGCACTCGCCGCGCTGCGCGAGGCCGAGCAGAGTGTGGTGAGCGATCTGGCGAGCGTGCCGGCTGGCAACGACCGCAATACCCTCGCCGCGCAGCTCGACACCCTCCAGAGCAACGAGCAAGCCGGTCTCTTCGGCGCCTTCCGCATCCTCAACTGGCCCAACCGCCTCGCCACCACCCAGGCGCTCGGCGAGATTGGCGTCGCGGTGCCGAACGTGACGTCGGCCGTGGTGCGCTCCGTGGGCAACGGCGGCCACGTCCTCGTCGTCACCGGCACGGGCTTCCAACCCGGCGCGGTGTTGTACCTCAACGGCCGCCAGATCAACGCGACCGGCGCCGTCAGCGCCACCAGCGCCACCTTCCCCCTCAGCGACCAGGATCGCCACAACCTGCGCGGCGACCTCGGCATCCAGAATCCTGATGGCACCGCCGCCTCAGCCGCCCGTATCACGGACAACGACCTCAATGATGACAACGGCGGCAACGGCGGTGACGATACGCACCAGCCCACGCCGGGCGCCACACCGAACGCGACCGAGACCGGCGACGACCACGGTGGTGGTAGCAAGGGCGGCAGCGGCAGCCCAACGGCCACACCGGGTGGCTCCGCGACGCCCACACCTACCGTGGATGACCACGGCGGTGGGAGTGGCGGTGGTGGCAGCGGCAACCCTAACCCCTAGCGCGGCGTTCTGAAGAGTGATGTCTTGAGCACAGCCCCGGCTCGCACAAGAGCCGGGGCTGTTTGTGGTGAGAGTCAGCAATCCGCCTGGGCAGTCAGAGCATGCCTGTTCGCCATGCTGTTCGCCATGCTGTTCGCCGGCCGTTTACAGCCGCGCACCCCGGCTACTCCTCAGGCTGGTAGCGCGCCAGCGCATCCAGCGCGGCGTCGTCCAGTGCCGCATGCACCACGCCATCCTCGATGCTGGTGATAGCGCCAATCGGCAGCACCACATGATGCCGCGACAGCCCCTTCCGGCGCAGCACGATCGCCGTCACACGGCCGGTATCGGCATCCAGCAGCACGTGATCCACCTCGCCGATCTCCTCGTGCGGCTCCAGACGCCAGATTGGCGTCCCCTCGGCGATCTCGGATGATCCCGGCGACTCGTTGAACTGGATCGACATCGCTGGCTCGTACGGCGCGGCGCCCACCCCCGCCGCCGAGGCGATATAGTTCACCAGATCGCCCGCGCGAAAGCGCGAGCCGCCGCCCGCCGGCGCCTCCACCGGCACGTAGGTCTCATGCTCGAAGAGCGGCTGCCGGCGCAGCTCATCCTCATCACACGCGACCTCGATCTGATGCTCACCCGCCGCCGTCACCAGCGCCAGCGGCACGACCCGCTCGCGTGGGCGCTCCCATCCCCCCGGCGCCAGCAAATTGCCGGACTCCACCAGGCCGGGATCAATGACGATGTGTGTCACCCGATGCGTGCCGCGCTCCACCACCACACGCTTCAGCGTGCCGAGCCGCCGGCCATCGCGGCCGACGGCGGCCGCGCCAATGTGCATGTCATCCAGCATGTGTGGCCTTCCGTAGAGACGACTACCGGCGCGCCGCGCGCCGCCGCGCCTGCCGCTGCGCCGCCTTGACACGCTCGTACGCGTCATCGTGCGTGCCGCCGTCACGCGCCTTTGGCACGACCCGTGGCGCGCTCGTCATCGCCGCCGGTTCCGCCTTCGCGCCCTTGCGCCCCGCCGGCGGTGTCGCGGCCGCTGCCACGGCGGATGACGAAGCCTTGCGCCGCGCCGCGCGCGTGCGCGAGCGGCCGCTGCCGCCCGGCGTGGTGGATGCCGCCGCGTTCAACCGCGCCTGCCGTTGCGCATCCAGACGCGCGCGCGAGCCAAGCGGATCGCGGGGAATGATGTTGAAGCGCAGCAGCACGAGCAGCACACCCAGCGTCAGCAGGATGTACAGCGCGAAATACCACGTCAGCCCACCGAGAAACGGTGCATTGTGGTCCGCCGTAACGTGAGCGCCCAGATTCAGGTGCAGTGTCGAGTCCGCGAACGACAGCGCCAGTGGGATGGCGTACTGCGCCACGACCAGAAAGATCAGGTAGCCAAACAGCAGCTTGCCCAGGCCCCCAAACATCTTTGGACGCTCCTGTGCTGGCTGCGCGCCGTTCTGCCCGCCAGTCCGCGTGCCGTCCTGCGTGGCGGGCCGGCTCACACGCGACGGCGCGAACCGGCTGAGATCGAAGATGCTCCGGTGCGGGGCCGCCGTCCCAGGCGTGCCGGCCGCGCCGTTCGCGGGTGTCTTGCCGGCCGCGCCCGCCGTCCCTGCCGTGCCCACTGGTCGCGTCTTTGCCATGCCGCCGCTCCTCTGCCCATCTATTGCCACGTGAACACGGATGCTCATCCGTGCCGCACGCTCATCGCCTATGCCCTCTCAGTATACGACGGCCCCAAGCGCCGCGCCACCACCATGACCCGTCCCTTGCGGCGCCCGCGCCGCAATGATACACTACTGACAAGAACATAAGTTCACATTCGACGGAGGCACGCGTATGCACAACCACCTCCCGCTCACCTATCGCTCATCCCGCCGTACACGTCGCCATCCTTGCCACTATCCTTGCCGTTTTTGCCGCGCACGTTGCCATTCGTGTTGCCACCTTTGCCGTTTTTGCCGCGATCCTTGCCACTTTTGCCGCGCATTGGCAAGAGCACGCCCGACAACTCCCCTTGAATTCCCGGATCGAGCGCGAAACACCCCGATACACAATGAAAAAGCGGCAAAAACGGCAATGTTGACCACCCCAGTCAACATTGCCCCCAATATCCCCCGCGCCTCGTGTCGCCATCGGCCTGCCTGGTACACCTCCTCCTCCCGCTCCTCCCTCTGTGACCCTCCGTTGCCTCCGTTCCTCTGTGTTTGTTCTCGTCTCTGGGAACCGGACGGTGAGGGCTCCTCACCCATCCGCACTTGGCGGCGTCCTCTCGAACGAGCCCGTCGAGCTTGCCGGCGGATGCGAGGTGTGCGGCGATACGGGCGCCGCCGCGGGGAAGGTGATCGCGACAGACGTGCCACGGCCCGGCACGCTGGTGATGCGCATGCGGCCGTGATGCTGTCGCACAATGCCGAGCACGATCATCAACCCCAGACCCATACCGCCGGGCTTGGAGCTTTGCCCCGGCCGCAGCGCGCGCTCGACTTCATCCGGCGCCATGCCCACCCCCGTGTCCTCCACCTGCAATTGCGCGCGACCGCGCGGATCGAGCCGTGCGCGCAGCGTGATCGTGCCACCCGCCGGCATCGCCTCGGCCGCGTTCGCGATCAGATTGACGAGCAGTTGGTGAATCTGATCGGGATCGGCCAAAATTGGGCCACACCGCGACGTAATGTTGACCTGTATCTGGATACCGCGCCGCTCCAGCTCCGGTTGGAATATCGCCGCCACCCGCTCCAGCAGTGGGCCGAGCGCCATCACCCGTCGCGGCCGCGCCCGCGGCCGCGCCACCTGCGCCAGCGAGACCAGCAGCCGGCGCAAACGATCGATCTCGCCCGTCAGCCGGCTGGTATACGGTGTAGCGTCCGGCCGACCGCCCAGTGTCTCCTCCAGACCTTGCGCCAGCGCGCGCATCGCCGAGAGCGGGTTGCGAATCTCGTGGACGATGAACGAGACGACATGCTCCATCGTCGCCTGCATCTCCTGCGCGCGCACGACCCGCAGTGTCCGGTCCGCCAGCTCGAAGCTATGCGCGGTCAGCACATACTCCACGCTCTCCAGCGCGAAGACCGCCGTACCAGTGGCTCGCAGCGCGGCCAGCGCATCAGCTCCGATCACCTCATGCACCGGCCGCCCGCGCAGCGACAATGGCCCAGTATCCGCCGCCAGGCTACCTGCCTCATCGGCCGCGAGGATGCGCCACTCCGCATCCAGAATCAGGTAGCTCGCCTCGTCGTGTGGGATGACGTCGCGTTCACTCTCGCCGCTCATGTGCCCCTCGCATCCACCGCATGTTCGCATGGTCGCCCCCGCGTCCCCCGCGGCGCCCCATCCATCCTCTATGACGGTCGAACCGTGCGCTGGTCGTGTGTGAGCGGCATCAGGGCCACATCTTCATGCGCAATCCCGGCGGCGTGTTGCCACTCATGGGGCTTCAGCCCCGCCGTCCCGTGCGCCGGCCCTTCAGAGCCGCGAACCCCATCACCCATCAGCGGGCAACGGATCGTGGCGGAACAGCGCAGCGGGCGCGTCCGCCGGCACCACCACCCGCAGCCCGCCCGGCGCGATGCTGAACGTCATCGGCAGCGTCCCGATCACCTCGCCATCCACCTGCACCGGCAACGGCTGGTTGGACTCGACGCGGATGACACGGCACTGCGCGTAGCGCACGCGCGGCCCCAGCGACGCCCGGCGCAGCAGCGCCCGCGCCAGCACCCCCAGGCGCGCGAGCGGGCCGCCCCCACCCACGATCACCACGTCGAGCAGCCCGTCATCCGCCACCGCGCGTTTGGCGAAGGTCAGCGCCCCCGCGTACAGGCGCGTATTGCCGATCAGGATCATCAGCGCGCTGGTGCCGCGCCGTTTGCCATCGTAGCGCAGCCAGACACGCGCGGGCTGATGTGTCATGCCCAGCAAGCCCACCGTCGCCGCGTAGTCCAGCAGCTTCAACCCGGCGCGCTTCAGCCAGCTCGTCTCCACCCGCCGTGCCACCTCGGCATCGAAGCCGATGCCCGCCATCAGCAGGAAGTAGCGATTGCCCGCCCGCCCCAGGTCCACACGCCGCCGCACGCCGTGCAGCAGCACCTCCCGCGCCTGCGCCAGGCCGAGCGGAATGCCCATCTCCCGCGCCCACACGTTGACCGTCCCCAGCGGCAGCACACCCAGTGCGGTTGTGCGTCCCGCCAGCGCCTGGATCACATCGTTGACGGTGCCATCGCCTCCGGCCGCGACCACCATCTCCATGCCGGCGCGCACCGCCTCCCGCGCGAGCTGGGTCGCGTGGCCCGCGTACTCGGTGCGACAGACTTCCGCGGGCAGCCCGCGCTCGTTCAGCCACGCCGCCACCTCGTCGAGATCGTGCGGCCCCCATACCCCGCGCGCGCTGCCAGATGTCGGATTGACGATGATGCGTACGCGCGCGGCCACCGGGGGAAAGGCCGGAGCGGCGCCACGCCGGATGGAGCGCACGGGCGCCACCGCCGGCACCACGAAATACGCCAGCCGGAAGGTCGTCCGGACCCGTGCCAGGCTCGCGCGGCTCGCCGCCACGGACGCGCGGATGCGCTCGCGCCACGAGAGCGCGCGCAGCGCCAGCGCCCCGGTCCGCGCCACCCGCTGGGTACGCGGCCGCTCCCAGGTCGCGCGCATCTCGCGCCAGCCGTCACGCCATGTATCGCCCCAGGAGGCGAGGCGCTCATGCCACGCGCGCGCCATCGCCGGCTCGCTCCCCCCATCGTGGCTCATGTCGCGTCTCCCCCGCATCACTCGCGCGACTCTTTGCTATCGCGCGACTCTTTGCTATACAGTACGGCGTGGATAGGGCGATTGGTCACACACGCGCGGCGCGTGGGTGCGTCAACTGCCTCAACTGACCCGCGGCACGCGCGCGAGCAGTTCGGCCACCACCTCATAGGCGATCGTGCCGAGCCGCCCCGCCACCGCCTCGGCCGTCAGCTCGTCGTCGCCCTGCCGCCCGATCAGCACAACCTCATCGCCCTGGCGCACCCCTGGGATGTGCGTCACGTCAATCATGCACTGATCCATGCAGACCCGCCCGACGAGCGGCGCACGCCGCCCGCGCACCAGCACCTCGCCCCAGTTCGCCGGCGCGCGGCGGAAGCCATCAGCGTAGCCGACCGGCAGCACGGCGACGTGCGTCGGCCGCTCGGTCACGTAGGTCGCGCCGTAGCTGATGCCCTCGCCGGCGGGTATCCACTTCACCTGTGCCACCTGTGTCTTGAAGGCGAGCGCCGGACTGAACCCCTCCGGCAGCCGCACCTCATCCGAGGGCGCCAGGCCGTACACGGCGACACCCGGTCGCACCATGTCGAAGCGCGCCTCCGGCAAGGTGAGCATAGCGGCGCTGTTGGCAGCATGCGCCAGCGGTGGCCGCAGCCCGCGCCGTTCCAGCGCCGCGAGCACGGCCAAAAAGCGGTCGAGCTGCCGCCGCGCATACCCCTGGTCGGCGCTATCCGCCGTGGCGAAGTGCGTGAAGATGCCCTCGACTTCCAGCCCCGGCAGGCTATGCAGCGCCTCGACGAAGGCGACGATGCCCTCGACATCCTCCGCGCGCAGCCCCAGCCGTGCCATGCCCGTATCCACCTTGACATGCACACGGGCGACGCGGCCCAGATCACGCGCGGCGTAGGCCAGCGCCCGCGCGATCTCCATGCCGTAGACCGTCGCGCGCACATCCAGGCGCACAGCCTCGCGCGCCTGCCAGGGAGCGGTGTAGCCGAAGACCAGCACCGGCGCGTCAATCCCGGCCGCGCGCAGCGACTCGGCCTCGCTCACTGTCGCCACGCCCAGCCAGGACGCCCCATTGTGCAGCACGGTGCGTGCCACGCGCAGCGCGCCATGCCCGTAGGCGTCCGCCTTGAGGCTGACCAGCACCCGCACATCCGGCCCGACCAGACGCTGGATCAAGCGCGTGTTGCGGCCGATGGCGCTCAGATCGATCTCCAGCCAGGTCGGTCGATCTGGCCGCATGACCACGACGCGGCGCCATGCCTGTGTCTGCCGATCCAGCACGCGCTCGGCCCGCTCCGGCTGCGCCAGCAGCAGGCCCGTCACCTGCTCCATGCGCGTCTCCTCCGCGCCCTTCAGATAGACGAGCGCCGGAGTGGAAGCCAGAGCCGCGAAGTCGCGCACAGCGCGTGCCGCATCCTCCGCCGTATGCGTGACGGCGACGCGCTCGGATGGCATGCCCGCGCGCACGGCCGCATCCGCGACGGCCTCGGCGCGCAGCCCCTTCGTCACCAGATAGTCCGCGTGCATGGCGGCCAGGCGGCCCAGCCGGCGATGCTCCCGCTCCTCGACCGGCCCCAGCCGCAGCATGTCCCCCAACGCCGCGATACGCGGCCGCCCGCGCGCCGTGCCGATGGCGCCCAGTGCGACGAGGCCAGCGGCAGCGCTGGCCGGCGTGGCGTTGTGCGAGTCATCCAGCAGCGCCAGCCCATCCACCCCCTCCAGCCAGTTGAGCCGGCCCGGCAGTGGGCGCAAATCCGCCAGCGCGCGCAGCCCCTCCTCGACATCTATGCCGAGCGCGTGACCAACCGTGAGCGCGGCCAGCACCGCGTACGCCCAGTGCGCGCCGTGCAGGTGCGGGAACGTCACCGTCTGCCCCGCGCCGCCCGTCCCATCATGGCAGCGCAGCCGCGGCGCGGGCCGCTCATCCTCGCTCATCGGCAGCAGCTCACAACGTACGGGCATATCCACGCCCGCCGTAGCCGCCGCCTCACCGTCGCGTTGTGGCGCGAAGGAGAGCGCACGCGCGGACGTGCCAGCCGCCATCGCGCGCACGGCCGCATCATCGCTGTTCAGCACGGCGACACCATCGGGCGGCAGCGCCGCCGGCAGCCGCGCCAGCTCCTCGGCGTACGCCTCCACGCTCGCGAAATACTGAAGATGCGCCGGGCCGACGTTGGTGACGACGCCGATACTCGGCTGGGCGATGGCGCACAGCTCCGCGATCTCGCCGGGATGGTCGGCGCCCAGCTCGATCACGGCGTAGCGATGCGCCGGCTCCAGCCGGCCCAGCGAGAGCGGCAGCCCCAGCAGGTCGTTGTAGTTGCGCCAGGAGCGGAACGTCGGCGCGCGCGCCGCCAGCAGGTCCGCGATGGCCTCCTTGGTGGTCGTCTTGCCGGTCGCGCCGGTGACGGCGATCACCAGTGGCCCCCACTGGCGCAGGATGTACGCCGCGTAGCGTTTGAGCGCCTCGCGCGTGTCCGCGACGGCCAGCACCGCCACCCCGGCACGCGCCGCGTGGGCGAGCAGGCCATCCGCGCCGGATGTGCCACTGGTTTCGAGCAGACTCAGCCGGCCGCGCTCCACCAGCACCGCCCCTGCCCCCCGCTCGATGGCGTCGCCCAGATAGTCATGTCCATCCCCATGCAACCCGCGCACGGCCACGAAACAGTCGCCGGGGACGACCATGCGCGAGTCGTGGGCAAATCCCTCGTAGCCGGCATGCGCCCCCGCGACGACCAGCTCAGCGTCCGTCGCGGCGCGCAGATCATCATGTCCGATCATGGGCAGCGTATATCCGTTATCCGTATAGCTGGGGCGGCACCGCATCGCGCCACTCTCCACTGGGCGATGCGCTCCGCACGCCAGTGTACCACCTCGGCTGTGGCTGCCGGCGCCCGTCCACCCATGTCGTGCTGGATGCGTAGCGCTCAGGGCGGGAAATTCGCCACTTCCTTACCCACTCGTCCCAGTCATCTTGTGCGACACGAACCGCTTTGCTATCGTAGTGCGCACACTCCGGCGGGGAAGGCTCGTTCCAGACACTCCTTCCTCATCCTCTGCGGCACGCCGAGTGCGGGTAGCGCATCAAAAGAGAGGTCGCGTATGGCAAGCAAGGACAGCGACACGTCCAAGCGACGACGCAAGCCCGCAACGCCCGAGGCGTCTGACACCGGCAGTGCGGAGCGAGCGGCACACACCCCTGCCCGCGGCCCACGCCAGCCGGCCAAGCCGGCCAAGCCGGCCAAGCCGGCCACTTCCGCACATCGAGCCGAGCAAGCCGCGCCAACTCCGGCCGAGCAGCGCCGCCCGCGCACACGTGCGCCGACCGCCCCGACCACTGAGCAGACCGCACAGCCGGCCCAGACGACGCCACCAGCCGCCGATGCGACTCAGATGGTGCCAGCGGCGGAGCCTGAAAGCGCCGAGACCCCTGAGCCTGTTGAAGTGGTGGAAGCCGCGCTCGACGCCGATCAAGCGAGCGCGGCCGCCGATGAGCCGCTCGCCGCCCTCGCCGCGGAAGAGCGGGCGCGCGATGTGACGGACGAGGGCATCCTGGCGGACGCCACCGAGAGCGGCGAGCTCCCCCCGACGGCGCGGGTGATCGCCGTAGAGCCAAGCGAAGACGAGGGCGCGCTGGAAGAGGCCGGAGAAGAGGCTAGCGCGGTCCTGTTGCTCGACCCCGCCGCCTCGACGCCCGGCGGTCGTCGCTACCGCGCCGCGCACAGCAACGCGCTCGGCATCCTCATCGAGCGCCACTTCCTCGATTCGGCCTCGCCCTGCCGGTCGTACTCAGACCTGGAGCGGCGCTCCGGCATCTCGCGCGAGGCGCTCAGCCGCTACGTCACGGCGCGACCCGACCGCCGCCGCTCGCCGACGATTGACACGCTGGTTGCCATCGCGGATGCCATGCACATCAGCCTGGAAGCGGTCTGCCGCGCCGCCGCCGCCTCCGTCAAGAACGTGGTGCCGCCGCCCGATGAGATCGAGCGTGGGCGCGAGGAGGTGCTGGGCACGCTCACGGCGGCGCTCAGCGACGACCAGTACAGCGCGGTAGTCGAGCTGCTGCGCCAGATGCGCCCCGTCTCGGATGGCCTCTCGCGGCGCGAGTAGCCCAGCCAAGTAGTCTGGCTATGCGTCCTCCTCGTCTTCGTCCGCGGGAGCCACGCCCGCGGGATCACCGATGACGGCGAGCACGTCGTTCTGGCCGACGGTCTGGCCCTTCGTGACATGCACGGCTTTGACGATGCCCGCCCGTGGCGCTGTGAGGTCGTTCTCCATCTTCATCGCTTCGAGCACTACGACGGTCTGCCCACGCTCCACTGCGGCCCCTTCGGCTGCCAGCACGCTCGCGACCAGCCCTGGCATCGGCGCGCGGATGGTCGCGTCGCCCGCGACGTGCGCGCCGCCCGCCAGGCTCGCCAGCGCCCGCGAGCGCTCATCCCGCACGCCGACTATATAGGGCCGCCCATGGATGTACACCTCGATGACCCGGCCGGCATCGCCGGCAGCACCGGCCTCCGGCTCCACGACGCGCGCATACGCCTCGTACGAGCGCCGTCCGATCAGCAGGCTGTATTGATCCGCGCGGGAGTCGCCCGGCAGGCCGGCGTGCGGCCGCTCGGCGCCGATCAGGCGCCAGTCCACCGTTAGGGGGCGACCGTTCAGCGAGACGGCGCGCACATGCCCGTTGTCTTGTACATCAATGGTCAGCTCGCGGTCGCCGACCGTCGCGGTATAGCGCATGCGCCCCCCCTGCTGTTCTGGTCTCCGTGTGCCGGCCCCGCCGTGCCGGCCTATGCGCCATGCCATGCCGTCACGATGGTAAAGGCAGGTGGAGCGTCGCCTGCCTGTATCAGCACCAATGGTGGCGATACGTTGGAATGCTGACCGCTCGTTTCCACCGTCACCTGTACGGGTATGGGGACCGTATCACTGCCGACAGTGACCGTCACTTCCGTGGAATACAGGCCGGGCTTGATGCCGTTGGGTCGTGCGGTGAGGGTGAGCGAGGCGCTCGCGCCCGCCTTCAGTGTGCCGGTGGCGGGGCCAAGCGTCACCCACGGGAGGCCTGATGTGGCCTGCCAGGTGACGGGTGCGTCGCTCGTGTTGGTGAGGCTCACCTTCCCGGTCGCGCTGGAGCCGGCCGTGACAGCGATGGTGACGGTCGCGGGCCGCGCGCTCAGCGGGAACAACGCCGGGTTGTTGTAGAGCGTGGGCGCGAGCGCATGCACCCTCTGGTCAATCAGCAGGCAACCCTTCGTCGGGCAGAGCTCCGGGCGGGCCAACACCAGCACGCAGAGGTCAAAGAGCAGGATTAGCGTGGCGAAGAGCGCGGTCTTGCGCAGGGTGCGATAGCGTCCGCCGCGCAAGCGAGAGAGCCCACGCGACCAGCCGCTCGCATCGTCGTAGCCGGTATCGAAAAACCCCTCGTTGGCGAGATCCGCGGGTTCCGCCCGCTGGCCGCGACCGAGCCAGCGCCGGCCCCGCGCGGGTGCGACCGCCACCGCGCTCGCGGACGCGCCCGCCTCCGCGAGCGGGCCGGAAAGCGCGGGCAAAGAGGCGCTGAGCTGCGCGGATGCCGCCCAGGTATCGTTCCCGCTGCCGCGCTGCCCTTCCCAGCCCGGCTCGGCCGCGCCGCCCCAGTCGTGTCCATCAGTCGCGCCAGGTGAGGAACGCCAGGGCGCGGCGGCGGCGGACCAACCGGCGCCAGAATCGGCGGGAGCGAACGAGCTCGCGGGATTGCCGTGGCGGCCATTCGCCGGTCCTCCGCTGCCATTGCCAACGAATTCTTGCCAGTTGGAGGGGATGCCGGAGAGGTCGTGGCCAGTGAGCCGTGGCAGCTCAAGCGCGGTGGCCGAGAACAGCCGTTGCCCTGTCTCCGTGCCGTCAGAGAGGCCAAGCCCACGCGACGGCCACGGCTCCGGCGGGCGCATAGCGCCCATATCTGAGAGCGGGGAGTGTCCGTTGCCGTTACCGCCCGCGCTATCAAGGCCAAGCGCCGATTGGCCGAAGGCGGGGAACGCGGGCAGCGCTAGCTCGCCGGCATGCTCGCCCGCTGGGCCGCCGCTCATAAAGCCGCGTGGCCCGCCGAAGGCGCTATCCTCTTCCTCGCCTTCACCACCAGCCACTGGCGAATGCGGTCCCACAGCTCCGGGCGCTCCAGGCTGGCCGCTGCCGCCCGCGACAGTGAAACCCTGTGGCTGCGCCGCATCCAGACGGATCGCCGGCATGGACCGCGGGCCTGGCTCCGCGTCCTCGTCGTCGTTGCCCTCTTTGAGGGTGCCGAGTCGCTGGCCGAGGCCGCCGCGCGAAGGGGCAAGCCCGCGCACGCCGCGCGCCACGCCGAGAGCGTCCTCGCCGAAGCCCCCCTCACCATCCGGCGCTCCGCCAATACCACCACCGCGGCCGGCGTCGCCTGGCGTCTGACCTGACAGCGGCGGGGCGGGCACGCGCAACGTGTTCTCGCTCTCCAGGGCCGCGAGCGCGCCGTTCCAGGCGTCCGTCCGCGCCGGCTGCGCTGAGGTGGGCATGCCGGCGAGGTCGCCGCTGGAGAATGGTGCGGTGCCGGCGCGTCCTTGCTCCATCTGCCCCTCGATCAATTCGCCGGTGTGGAGTCGGGGGAAGGGTGGATCAAGCGGTTGCAGCGTCGCGGAGACGTTCTCCAGCGCGGCGCCCATGCCCATACCCGCCGCGGCTGGTCCGAATACCGGCATGCCACCGCCGAATCCGGGGAGTCCTGGCATACGGCCAAGCGGGGCGGACGATTGCGGCATGGGCGCGGAGGCGCCGGGGAAGGGGAAGACCGGCCCGCTCTGTGGCACGCCCGAATTGCCGGGATTGCCGGGGTTGCCGGGATGCGGCGGCCAGCCCATCATCATGCCGGGGCCGGCTTGTGGCGG
>JAICVS010000074.1 GCA_025935195.1 Ktedonobacterales bacterium | reverse complement strand
GCTCGGATGCTTCTTGAGCCGAGCCGTTCCCTGGACGCAGGGGCTCGTCGTATCTCAAGCGATCCTCCTCGCTGCTGCCCCACCCCACATGTGAATCCGACTCCGTGCCCCGCGCGCCACGGCTCCGTCCGCACCGGCGGCCGCGTCCGCTCCGTACCGGCCGGGCGTCACGGCTGATACTTTAGCATGTTCGCTGCCACGAGTACACCCACAACGACAATCGTCCTGCTATTTGCTGTGTGCCCCACGCTACTGAGACGGATGATCCCGCTCGCGAGTTACGGGCGCCTGGGCACATCACGGCACCGGGGCGGCGCCACCCGGCACGCCACCCGGCGCGACGTTGGAGCGTCGCCGCGCGAGCCGCCCGAACAGGTCTTCGTACTGGTCGGCGATCGCCTCCCAGCTATACACGGTGGCGGCGCGCGCGGCCGCGCGCTGGCGGTAGCGGGCGATGAGCGCGGGATCGGCGAGCGCCGCGCCCAGCACGCGCGTGAGGTCGTCGGCGCCGGCCCTGCCGTCGTAGGGGACGGCGGCGTCACCAACCGTCTCGACGTTGGCGGCCATATCGTTGACGACAACGCAATTGCCGAACGCCATCGCCTCTAAGAGGGCCGGGTGCGTGCCACCCACGCCGCTGGCGAAGACGAAGACGCGCGCGTTGGAGCCAAGCTCGTGGTAGCCGTCGCCGAAGACGTAGCCGGCGAAGACGACGCCCGGCCCGGCGGTCGCTTTCAGGTTGGCGATGTAGTCGCTGGCGTAGGGCGCGTCGCCGACGATGCAAAGTTGGAGGCCGGTGGCATCCAGGCCGCCGAGGCGCTGGTACGCCGCGACCACGTCGTGCGCGTTGTTCTCAGGGACGAGCCGGCCCACCCAGAGCAGGTAGCCGTCTGGGGCGAGGCCGAGCCGCTCCAGTGTCTCGCCCGGCGCCCGGCGCGGCACGTCCGATCCGTAGGGGATGAAGATGGACGGCTTGCGGAAGCGATCCAGGTAGTAGCGCTCGACGACGCGCGAGTCCGCGATGATGACGCTGGGGAAGCGGGTCGCCGTGCGCTCGGCCAGACGCAGGTAGCGCTTGGCGAAGCCGCCCCATTTGTCGCGCTGCCAGTCCGCGCCGTCCACATTCACGATGGACGGCCGGCCGGCGAGACGCGGGATGAAGGAGAGCGGCGCGTTGCCGACGCCGCAGATGTAGACCACATCGTAGCGTCGCGGCAGGCCATGCAGCATCGAGAGGAAGGTGTGGACGATGGTGTCGAAGTGCTTGCTAGGGATGGTCGGCAGTTTGACAAGGCGCACGCCCTTGTACATCTTGCCGGACCATTTGACGTGGTGCGAGCGGCAATAGACAGTGACCTCGTGGCCGCGCTCTACCAGCCGGACCGAGAGCTGCTCCACGCAGGTCTCGAAGCCGCTGTAGCTGGCGGGGATGCCGCGCGAGCCCATCATGGCGATGCGCAGTGGGCGGGTGCGCCGCGGCCGCGCGGCGGCGCGCGCTTCGGCCTCGATGGGGTGTCCCGCGAGGCCGGACGCCTGCCATGCGGCGGCTTGCTCCGGCACAGCGCCCAGCAGGCTCGCGCCCGCCAGGCCGAGGGCGACGGGCCCATGCGACGCTATCGGCGCTATTGACGTTATCGGCTCGGCGTCTGGCAGCAGCCATTCGACGCGCGGGGCCACGGGTCGGTGGGCGGGGCGTGTCGCGCCAGTTGGCATGCCAGAAGCCGCTTCGCGCGCGCGCCGCGCCCTGTGGGCGAGGTATACGGCAGTGGCAAGCGCCGTGAGCGCGAGCAGCGCGCCGAGCGCGACGGCGAACGCCGGGCCGGCCGGGACGGCTCCCACCGTGGGCGCCAATAAGGCGCGGGCGGCGGGCGGCATCATGCTCGCCATGCCCGCGGCGGACGCGAAAGCCATAGAGTCACGATCCCCTCCTGGGTCAGCGGACGCGAACACCACGCCGCCTATCATCCCATAGCTCGGCCGCGGACGGCAGCATCTAGGCAGATGATACTACGCGCGGCTGTGAACGTCCGGCTCCGGCCGGACTGGGATGCGGCGTGGTGGCGTGCTACAATGGCGCGCACGATTGCTCGCTCTCGCCGTGTGGCGTTGTGCCGCGCGGCTCTGTAGAAGGGAACGCATATCACGATGGCTCTGTTGGATTTGACGGCCGATCAGGTGTTGATGACGACGCGCTCGGTGCGCAAGCGGCTGGACTTCAGCCGGGCGGTCGAGCCGGAGGTGATCCGCGAGTGCCTGGAGATCGCGATGCGGGCGCCGACGGGCGGCAACCGGCAGAGCTGGCACTTCGTGATCGTGACGGACGCCGAGCAACGGCGCGCGATTGGCGACCTCTATCGCAAGGGCTGGGAGCTGTATCGTAACCTGCCGATGAATGCGCCGGATGCGCTGGCGAAAATGCCGGAGAAGGCGGCGACGCAGTTGCGCGTGCTGGACTCCGCGAACTACCTGGCCGAGCACATGCACGAGGCGCCGGTGCTGTTCATCCCGTGCATCTGGGGCCGCATGGATAGCGCGCCCTCCGCCGCGCAGGCGGGGCAGTGGGGATCGATCCTGCCGGCCGCGTGGAGCTTCATGCTGGCGGCGCGCGCCCGTGGCCTGGGCACGTCTTGGACGACGGTGCATCTCTTCTTCGAGCGCGAGGCGGCGGAGGTGCTGGGCATCCCCTTCGAGAAGGTGACACAGACCGCGCTCATCCCGGTAGCGTATACGCAGGGAACGGACTTCGCCCCGGCCAAGCGTGAGCCGCTCGATACGGTGCTGCACTGGGATCGCTGGTAGCTGGCCCGGCGCTGTGTGAGCAAGCCCGAAGACGAACTCGCCTACCCCTTCGTCTTCGGGCCAGCCAGCACGACGCTGCGGGAGGTCGTCCAGGTGGCCGGCACCCGCGGGCAGGTGGAGCAAGCGGACATTCGCGCTCGCTCAGTTCGCGCTCGTCTGGCAGCCCCTGGCCTCCGCCGAGTGAGCGTGAATTGAGCGGTCGCTAGCCGCTCAGTTCCGCCAGCAGCGCGTCTGGCTCCGTCACCGGCTGGCGGCAGACGAAGCCCTGGCAGACGTACGCCGCCGCCCGACCGTTGACCAGCCCGCGCTCTTCCAGCAGCGGCACCGCCGCGCGCGCCGCCGCATCGTCGGGCGCGGCGGCCGCCAGCGCCATGCGCGGCAGATAGCGCGCGTCGAGGGCATGCAACAACCCTTGCGTGCCGGCGTCGTTCGGCGCTCCGACAACGGCGACCTCGTGGAACGGGCCGATCAGGTCGTCCAGCGCGCAGAGGAAGTGGCTGAACCCCGTAGGCGCGTCAGCCATCGCGGGAGCGAGCGGCACGAGCACACGCGCCGCCAGCTCGCGGTAGCGTCCCACGCCGGTGTAGGCGGCGAGCCGCAGCAGCGCCTCCGCCGCGAGACTGTTGCCGCAGGGCGTAGCGTTGTCGGTCAGCTCGCGCGGGCGGGCGATCAGCTTCTCGTGGTCGGCGGCGGTATCGTAGAACAGGCCGCTCTCCTCGTCCCAGAAGCGCGCGATCAGGTCATCGGCGAGCGCGCGGGCCTGTGTGAAGCGCGTCGCGTCGCCGGTCGCCTCGTACGTGGAGAGCAGGGCGTTGGCGAGCGCGGCTTCATCCTCCAGATAGGCGTCGAGCCGCGCCTGGCCGTTGCGCCAGCTCCGCCGCAGCCGCCCGTCCACGATCATGCGCTCGGTGACGAAGGCGGCATTCTTCGCCGCGGCGGCGCGGTAGTCGTCGCGGTCGAGTGCGCGGCCCGCCTCGGCGAACGCGCGCTGCATGAAGCCGTTCCACGCTGCCAGCACTTTGTCGTCTTTGGCCGGCCAGACACGCCCGGCGCGCACGTTGTAAAGCGTCCGCTTCGCGCGCGCCAGGGCGGCTTGCGCCGCATCTTCGGCGATACCGAGCGACGCCGCCACCGCGCGCGGATCGTTGGCCGCGTGCGGGATGTTGCGCCCCTCGAAGTTGCCGCGCGCGCTCACGCCCCAGATCTGCCCGGCAATCGCCGCCGTCTCTGGCCCAAGCGCCTCCTCCAGCTCGGCGGGCGTCCAGACGTAGAACTTGCCCTCCTCGCCCTCGCTGTCGGCGTCCTGCGTCGAATAGAAGCCGCCGGCCGGATCGGTCATCTCGCGCAGCACGTAATCGAGCGTCTCCTCGCAGACGCGGCGATAGCGCTCCTCGCCGGTAAGCTGCCAGGTGCGCAGATAGACCGGCGCGAGCAGCGCGTTGTCGTAAAGCATCTTCTCGAAGTGCGGCACGAGCCAGTGAGCATCCGTGGCGTAGCGATGGAAGCCGCCGCCGATCTGGTCGTAGATGCCGCCATCCGCCATGCGATCCAGCGTGAGCCGCACGAGCGCCATCAGCCGCCCGTCGTCCTCGTCCTCATCAGCGGCGCCGACCTGCACGCGCGTGTGCATGCGCAGCAGGAACGCGAGGCTCATCGCCTGTGGGAACTTGGGCGCGCGGCCAAATCCGCCATTGACGGCGTCCATCTGCGCGAGCAGCCGATCCACCGCCGCATCCAGCGCAGCGGGCGCGACGGTGGCCTCGGCCGGCGCGATCCCCTCAGGCAGCGCCAGGCGCACCTGGCCGCGGCGCTCATAGAAGCGGCGCAGCTCGTCGGCCTGCCGCTCCACCTCGTCGCGCCGCTCGCGCCACCATCCAGCGACGGTGCGCAGCACGCGCGGGAAGCCGGGCATGCCGTAGCGGTCCTCCGGCGGAAAGTAGGTGCCGGCGTAGAAGGGTGCGCCGTCCGGCGTGAGGAAGACGGTCATCGGCCAGCCGCCGCTGCCCGTGAGCGCCTGCACCGCGTCCATATAGAGCGCGTCCACGTCGGGCCGCTCCTCGCGGTCCACTTTGATGTTGACGAAGTTGTCATTCATCAGGCGCGCGGTGTCCTCGTTCTCGAAATTCTCCTCTCTTGCTCTGTGACACCAGTGACAGGCACTATACCCGACGCTCAGGTGGATCGGCTTATCTTCTGTCCTTGCCTTCTCGAAGGCTTCAGATTCCCATGAATACCAATCCACCGGGTTGTGCGCGTGCTGCAAGAGATAGGGGCTGGTCTCGTGGATGAGACTGTTCGTGTGCTTCGGCGGCTGATTATCGCTGTGCTGGTGGCTCATCTGCTGCTCTCCATGTCCAGCCTTTGTGGCTCCCGCGCTGGCCGCTCTTTACTTGCTGCATATGAACGACATTGAGATCGTGTTCGCGGCAGAAAGCCACGAGGTTGACGATCTCGACGCGCGCACCGGCAGGGCTGATAAAGCCCGTGTGAATCTTCGTGATGCGCTGCCTTCCAGTATCATACGTCCAGCCGTGGTGGCTGATCAGCCTTCCATGCGCGACAGCCACCATATGACGGGAAGCGCCCAACGCCATCCGCCGACCCGCGCGCCATGGCGGCGTGCGGAGAGTAGGGTGCGCGAGGCGGATGAGGCAGTAGACCGCCATGATAGAATAGGCCGAGCAGGGGGTGTCACCATGGGCCGCACCGCCCTGATCGCTGATGGACTGTGCGACCGCACGAGGCGCGCACGACGGTGCGCGGAGACCGGGGAGGGATGGCGCGATGTATCGAATGCGAGGGCCGGGTGTGTTCTGGGGCGGGCTGGCGATGCTCGTGCTGGGCCTGGTGATCACGGTGGGCTCGCTCGTGCTGGCCGAGGTCAACGGCGGCGGCTTCTATTTCGTCTCCATCGGCCTCATCGTCGCCGGCATCATCAACATGGTCCGCGGTGCGCCATACCTGATTGGCGCGAAGAAAGCGCAGGCGCCAACCGGGTCCACGATGATGCGCCCGCCGCAGTCCACCCAACAGCCGGGTGAGTACTACGCCGGCCAGCAGCAGTCGGGGTATCCGCAACCGGGCCAGCCGGGCTATCCCGCGCAGCCGCAGCCGGGCTACGGCATGCCGCAACAGCCAGGCCAGCCAGGCGGGTATCCAGGCACGTATCCGAACGGATACGGCCAGCCGCAGCCCGGCGGCTACTACGCCGGGCAACAGCCGTCCCAGGCGGGCGCGGGCTACGGCGACTACGGCGCCTACGGTGCGGCGGCCCAGCCCAGCATGCCGAATCGCGCCCAGCCCGGTTATCCCGCTCAGCCCGGCGGCGTGTACGGTCAGCCACAACAGCCCGGTTGGAGCGCGCGCGGCTGCTGGAACTGCGGCAACGCCGTCGCCGTCGGCGCGCAGGTCTGCTCGCACTGCGGCGCCCCACAGAAGACGCCCACGCAGCAAGGCCGGAACTGAGCCTTCCCCCACACTCTCTTTAGTCCGCGCCGGCGGACGTCGCGGCCACCGGCTCTCCAGGCGCGGTTTCAATCGCCGGCTCACGCTGATGGTGAAAGCGGCCTGAGCGTAACAGGCAGGCGGCCGCTGGGCGTGACCGCGCCGAACAGCACAGCGGCAGCGGCGGCGAGCGCGGGCGCGCTGTAGTCATAGGTGGCGAGGGCGGTACGCGCTCCAGGCAAAATCAGCAGGTCGTACGGATCGCAGGCGGCGATGGTGACAGCGCGTGGCGCATGCTCGTGTACGAGCTGGACCAGCTCAGCCTGAGCGGGATCGAGCCGCGCATTGATCGTCACGAGTAGCGCCAGGTCAGCTTCGGCCAGGGCGGCGCGCAGCTCCTCGCGGGCGGCGTCCGTCAGTGGCAGCGCGGCGGTCAGCACGGCGGCGTTGGCGTGGCGCGCGGCGATGGCGGCGGCGAACGCCGCGCGGTCGAACGCGACATCCACCGCCTGGCTGACGATCTCACGCGCCGGGAAGACCAGCAGCAGGCGCGCGGACGGCGCGAGCCGTAGTGGGATGCGACCGTCCTCGTCGCGTACGAGCGTGGTGGAGCGGGCATAGGCGCGCGCGGCCAGCGCGCGATGCTCCGGCGAGCCGACCATGGCCGGCGCCGCTTCGTCCGGCAGCGTGTCCCACGCGAGACGGCGGCGCTTCAGATCGAGCACGCGCGCGGCTGCTTCACCGATGGTATCGGGCGCCAGCGTGCCGTCGGCGGCGGCGCGGCGGATGGCGGTGATCGCCTCCATCTGCTCGTCGAAGACGTGCGAGATCAGCACGAGGTCGTTGCCGGCCTGGATGGCAAGCGCGGCGCCCGGCCCGATGCCGGTGGTGTCGGCGATGGCGCGCATCTCCAGCGAATCCGTGATGGCCACGCCGGCGAATCCCAGCCGCTCGCGCAGCAGGCCGCGCACCACCGCCGGCGCCAGAATCGCCGGGATCGGCTCGCCGCCGGTGAGACGCGGCAGCGCCACGTGCGCCGTCATCACGCACTCCGCCCCCGCCGCCAGCCCCGCGCGGAACGGCGCCAGCTCGACGCGCTCCAGCCGCTCCAGGTCGAACGGCACGACGGGCAGGCCCAGGTGCGAGTCCGCGGCGGTGTCGCCGTGGCCGGGGAAGTGCTTCAGCGTCGGGATGACGCCGCCGGCCAGATACCCGCGCACGGCGGCGGCGGCATGGGCGGCGACAGCGGCGGGGTCCTCGCCGAAAGAGCGCACGCCGATCACCGGATTGGCCGGATTGTTGTTCACATCCACGACCGGCGCGAAGTTCATATTGATGCCGAGCGCGCGCAGCTCGCGGGCGGTGGCCTGGGCGACCGCGAAGGTCATCTCCTCATCGCCCACGGCACCCAGCGCCATATTGCCGGGAAAGACCGTCGCGTCCGCGCCGAGGCGGCGCACCAGGCCGTTCTCCTGATCGGTCGCGATCAGCAGCGGATACGGGTGGCCGGCGGCGCGCGCGATCTGCTGCAAGCGCGCCGTCAGCGCGCGGGTTTGGCGCGCGTCGCGCAGGTTGCGTGAGAACAGGATGACGCCGCCGACCTGCTCGCGCTCGATCAGGCGGATGATGTCGTCCGACGGCTCAACGCCGTGGAAGCCGGCCATGACGAGCTGGCCGATGCGCTGGTCGAGTGTCATGCCGGCGATAGGGCTGGTCATGGGCGATCCTCACGATCCAGGCGAAACCGAACGGGCAAGCGATGCGGCGGCCATCTCTCGCGCGGCGCGTGCCGCGCTCCACGCCGGCTGATCCACCACGGCGACGGGGCCGAGGTCAAGGGCGCGGCGCAGCCGGCGCAACACCTCCTCACGCAACGGCACGGCGTGGACGAGCAGCGCGCCGCCCAGCGCCAGCGGTACGCGCCCGTCGTGGAAGGTGAGCGCGCGGGCGACGGCGGACGCGGCAACCGCAAGCTCGGCGGCGGCGCGGCGGATGATGGCGCGGGCGGCAGCGTCACCATCGGCGGCGGCGTCCAACACCAACGGCGCGAGCGCGGCGATGTCCGCCTTGTCGCCGGCGGGATAGACACGATTGAGCAGGGCATCGGCGGTGGGCAGCTCCCAGCGCGCGAGGATGCGCGGCAGCAGGCTGGAGGTGGGGCCGCGGCCATCGCTGGCGCGCAGCGCGGCTTGCAGCGCGCGGCGGCCGATGTCGTAGCCGCTGCCCTCGTCGCCCAAAATGTGGCCCCAGCCGCCGGCGCGGGCGGTGACGCCGGCCGGATCGCGCCCCAGCGCGATGGAGCCGGTGCCGGCGATCAGCGCGACGCCCACGCCCGCCGGCAGGGCGCTCAGCGCCAGCTCGGCATCGTTGCTAAGGTGGACGGCGCGGGCAAGCGGGGCGAGGTGCGGCAGCAGCAACGCGCGGTCGGCGGCGCGGTCCACGCCGGCCAGTCCGATCCAGGCGATGGCGGCGGGCGGCGTCGCCTGCGCCGCCGCGAGGGCGGCGCGGACGGCCGCGTGCAGGTTGGCGAGCGCGGCGTCGAGGCCGAGCGCGTTGTAGTTCGCGCCGCCGGCCATGCCGCGCCCACGCTCCCGCCCGGCGGCGTCCACCACCACAGCGAGCGTCTTGGTGCCGCCGCCGTCAACGCCGAGGAAGAGCGGCGGGTGTGGCGGGGCCACCAAATCCCGCAGGGCCAACGTGGGATCGCTCATACGCCGGCATCCAGCGCGTCGCGCAGCCGGCCATCGTGGGCGGCGAGCAGCGCACGCGCGCGTTCGGGTGAGAGGCCGAGGCGAGCGATGACGATGGCCGTCTTGGTCTCACCGCCCGCCGCGTCGAGTTGCGCCGCCGCGGTCGCCTCATCCGTGCCGGTGGCCGCGCGCACGATGGCGAGCGCGCGGGCATGCAGCTTCGCGTTGGTAGCCTGCACGTCCACCATCAGGTTGCCATAGGTCTTGCCCAGCCGGACCATCGTCGCCGTGCTGAGCATGTTGAGCGCCATCTTCTGCGCGGTGCCGGCCTTGAGGCGTGTCGAGCCGGCGATCACCTCCGCGCCGACGACCGGCGCGATCAGAATCTCCACCAGCTCGGCGAGCGGAACGCCGCTGTTGCAGGCGAGGCCGATGGTCAGCGCGCCACGCGAACGGGCGTGCGCCAGCGCGGCGAGCGCGTAGGGCGTGCGCCCGCTGGCAGTCACGCCGACCACCGCATCCTCCGCACGGATCGCCAGCCGCGCGAGATCGGCCGTCCCTGCCGCCGCATCGTCTTCGAGGTCTTCATGCGCCCGCGCGAGCGCGTCGCGTCCACCGGGAATGCAGGCCACGACCATCTCCGGCGGCACGCCGAAGGTGGGCGGGCATTCGGCGGCGTCCACCGCCGCCAGCCGGCCGGACGTGCCGGCGCCGACGTAGATCAGCCGGCCGCCCCGGCGCAACCGCTCCACGATGGCGTCCACGGCGGCGGCGATGCGCGGCAGCTCGCGCGCGACCGCCGCGGCGACAAGGGCATCCTCCGCATTCATCGCGCGCACGATCTCGAGCGCGCTCAGGCGGTCAATCTCGGCGGTCGCGGGGTTCGCCGCCTCCGTCGTCAGGGCGGCGAAGCCGGACGGTCGCTCGTCGTCACTCCCGCTGGATGGCATGGATCGTCTCCTCTCCCGCACTGTGATCGTGCCACGCTGTGATCGTGCCGGTCGCGCCGCTGTGGCGGCGTCAGGAGCCGAGCAATTGGTTGCGCATGAGCCGGGCGTAGAAGCGATACTTGTCGCCGCGATAGACGGCGCGCGCGTACTCGATGGGCTGGTTGCGGTCGCTGTAGGTGGTACGCCGGGTGTAGAGCACGGAGCTGCCGACGGCGACCTTGAGCAGCCGCGCCTCCTCGGCGCCGGCGAGCCCCGCCTCCAATTCCTGCTCGGCCTCCATCAGCGGCAGGCCGAACTTGGTCTCGAGCAGGCGATACAGCGAATTGCGCTCCAGGTCTTCGTCCAGCAGCCGCTCGTGTCCCTTGAAGCACAGGTGCGAGTTCTCGATGGCGAGCGGCTCACCGTCCGCAAGGCGCAGACGCTGCACGCGCAGCACTGGCTCGCCCAGCGGCACGCGCAGATGCTCGGCCACCTGCTCATCAGCGGGGACGATCTGCGCGGAGAGCACCTGCGTGCTCGGATGCTGGCCGCGCGCGCTCATGTCCTCGGTAAAGCCGGTTAGGCGCATAAGTTGCTGAGTGATCTTGTTGCGGGAGACGAATGTGCCCTTGCCCTGCTCGCGGTAAAAGACGCCTTCGTTGACCAGATCCGTGATGGCCTGGCGTGCCGTCATGCGGCTGATGCTGTAGCTCTCGCTCAGCTCGCGCTCCGATGGGATGAGGTCGCCCGGCTGCCACTCGCCGGAGCGCACGCGCTCGCGCAGAATCTCTTTGAGCTGGTGGTAGCGCGGCACGGGGCTGTTGCGGAAGATGGTGTTCATCGGGCTGACCTCCGGGTGCGCGGGAATACGAAGGAACACGAGAGAACACGGCGGCACGCGCCTGCCTCTTGACAAATGGTATACTTGGTATAATGTATAGACCAGTTCGTTGCCTCCATTTTGACAGACGGCGCGCCGTCTGTCAAGCGTGAGGCGCGCGGACGACGGGGGGAAGCCGCGCGGCGCCTGGCCGGACGATCAACGATCGCGGCGATTCGCCGCGATGCGGAGAGAACGCGACGGAGCACAGGGAGTAGCCCCCATGAGATACACGCTGCGCGGAGCCCGTTTGATTGACGCGGCGACGGATCTGGCCGCGGGCGACGTCACGCTTGATGGCGCCCGCATCGCCGCCGCCGGGCGCGCCAGCGCGCGTCCGGGTGCGGTGATCGCGGCGGATGGCATGATCGTCCTCCCCGGATTCATTGACGTGCATACGCACGGCGGCGGCGGCTGTAATCTGCACACTACCGCGCCCGACGAGATCCTGCGCTACGCGCGCTGGGCCGCTTCGACCGGCGTGACATCCTTCCTGATCGGCGTGGTCGGCACGCCGGGCGGCCTGCCGGAGGCGCAGCTGCGCGCGGCGGCCGCGGCCATTGACATGTGGCAAGATGGAGCGGAGCTACAAGGAGCGGAGCCGCTCGGCATTCATCTGGAAGGCCCCTACATCAACGAGCGGCGGCGCGGCGCGCATCCGATCGCCTGGCTGCGCACACCGGACACCGGCGAGATGGAGCGCGTGATCACGCTCGCGCGCGGCTGCTTGCGCCTGGTGACGCTCGCGCCGGAGCTGCCGGGCGCGTCAGATCTGATCCGGCTGCTCGTGCGCGCCGGTGTGACGGTCAGCATGGGCCACACCGACGCCACCTACGAGCAGGCGCTGGAGGCCATCCAGCTCGGCGTTTCGCACGTCACCCACTGCTGCAACGCGATGCGCCCCATGCTCCACCGCGATCCCGGCCCGCTCAGCGCCGCCGCCCAGGCCCCCGACGTCTTCGGCGAGGTGATCGCCGACGGCGTGCATGTGCATCCCGCGATGGTCAACGTGCTGGTGAAGCTGCTCGGCGCCGACCGCGCCATCATGATCACGGACGCGCTGGCGGCGGCGGGCAGAGGCGATGCCGACTTCGAGTTCGCCGGCCAGCCCGCGCGCGTCGAGCGGGGCGTGGCGCGGCTGGCCGACGGCACGATCACCGGCAGCGTGCTGACGATGGATGAGGCGCTGCGCAATGTCGCGCGCATGACCGCCATCTCGCTGCCGGCGGCGGTCGGCACACTGACGCGCAATCCCGCGCGCTCCATCCACGTGGACGAGCGCAAGGGCCTGCTGCGCGCCGGCTACGATGCGGACCTCGTCATCCTGGACGCCGCGCTCACCGTCCAGGCGACGATCTGCCGCGGCGCCGTGGCTTACGCGACGGACGAGTGGCGCGAGCGCCTGGGCGCGGTGTGAGTCAGCGCGGCGCGTGGCCAGCAATGGCTGGCGAACGTGAGCGGGGCATAAATGCCTCTGCGGAGCGGCATCAGACGGAAGCATTCCGGGCTGTTGGCGTAGGTGCCACCTGTGCCGGCGGGGATTACCCCGGCATTGATGCCGGAAGCTGACGCATGACAACAGCGTAGCCCAAGCGACTATCACACGGTGCGCGTCACCTTGCGCAGCCCGCGCGGCGTATCGGGATCGAGTCCCTTGGCGAGCGCGAGCTGTAGCGCCAGCCATTGGCCCGGCAGCACGGCGGCGAGCGGGCTGAGCCACTCGGGGATGCCGTCCACCAGCGGCAGCGGCGTGCGCGCCAGCGCCAGCATGTCCGCGTCGTCGGCGATCACCAGCAGCTCGGCCCCGCGCCGCCGCAGCTCGCCGGCCAGCGCGCGCATATCCGCCAGCGTCCGCCCCGACGGCGCGATCAGGATGGCCGGCGTCCCCGGCGCGACCGTCGCGATTGGCCCGTGGCGGAAATCCGCCGACGAGTACGCGATCGCCATCACATAGGTCAGCTCCTCCAGCTTGAGGGCCAACTCGTAGGCGGTGGCGTAGTTGTAGCCGCGCCCGATCACCAGGCACTGCGTCATAGCGCGGTAGCGCCCGGCGCGCGCGCTGATCGCCGCGCGGCCCGCCAGCACGGCGGCGAGCTGGTCGGGGAGCCGGCGCAGCTCCTCCAGCCGCTCCGGTTGGCCGCTCCAGTGCGCGGCCAGCGCGGCGAGCACGGCGAGCTGCGCGGTGTAGGTCTTGGTGGCGGCGACGCTGCGCTCCGGCCCGGCGTGCAGCTCGATCACATGATCGGCCGTGGCGGCCAGCGGCGAGCCGGCATCATTCGTGATGGCGAGCGTCGGCCGTCCCTGCCGGCGCGCGTCTTCGAGAACGGCGACGATGTCGGGTGACTGGCCGGACTGCGAGACGCCGACGACCAGCGCCCGCGCCAGCCGCGGCGGCGCGTCGTAGAGCGTGTAGAGCGAGGGCGCCGCCAGCGCCACCGGCAGGCCGGCGAGCGCGCCCCACGCATACTGCGCGTACTGCGCCGCGCGATCCGACGAGCCGCGCGCCGCGATCAGCGCATAATCGCAGGTGGGCAGCGCCGCGGCGATGCGGCCGATATGCTCTAGCTCGGCGTCCAGCAGTCCCGCGATGCGCTCCGGCTGGCTGAGAATCTCCTGTTCGAGCAGCGTCGGCATGGGATATGGCCTTTCTCTCGTATGCTCTCTCATCACACCAAGTATATCCGGTTTCTGGTCTAGTGGTCTAGACATCTTGACAAATAGATGTCCAACAGGTACACTGCTCTGCAACAGCCGGTGAGACGGCGCTGTCTCACAGCGCCCGGCCGTCCAGCGGACGACCAACGTCGCGGCCTGGCTCTGGCGTGGCAAGCGTTCCCCCCACTTTCACGCACGCCGCGCCGCGCCGCGCGCCGCTCCGCCTCGTCTCGTCTCGTCTCGTCTCGTCCCGTTCAAAGAGCCGTTCCTGCCGCCCTGACACTTCGGAAAGGAGCGCACCACCTATCGCCAACCATCTTCATCATCCCAGGCGTCGTCTGTTCGCATCTCGGCATCCTTCCCCATTCATCGCCCGCGTGTCTCGCGTGGCCGCCGCACTGGTGCGGCAGAGTTCGACCGGCGGGGATCACCGAACGGCGCTGATTCCCGCATTACGAGGAGGTTTGGCATGACTCGCGGCTTCTCCCCGTTGGCATCACCCTGGCCGAGCCGGACGGCGGCATCAGCCCTCGTGGCCCTCTTTATGATCGCGGCGCTCGTCGTCTCCGCCTGCGCCAGCTCCAGCGCCAACAACGGCAAATCCGGCACCAAGACGCTCACGGCGCTCGGCTTCGTCGGCGGCTCCTACACTCAAGACATGAGCCCGTTCAGCCCCAACGTCAACGTCGGCGTGGACGGGCTGGTCTACGAGAACCTGGAGTTCGTCAACGGCGTCACTGGCAAGGAGACGCCGGTGCTGGCGACCGGCCACCAGTTCAGCTCTGACAACAAAACGCTGACCTTCAACATCCGCCAGAACGTCAAATGGTCCGACGGGCAGGCGTTCAGCGCCAACGATGTCGTCTTCACGTTCAACATGATCAAGCAATATCCCGGCGCGGACGGCTCCGGCCTCTGGCAGCATCTTGCCAGCGTCGCCTCCAACGACCCCAACACGGTGGTGATGACGTTCAAAGACGTGGACCCCCCGCTGCTGCCCTTCATCGAGCAGACCTACATCGTCCCGCAGCACCTCTGGTCCAGCGTTGGCGACCCGACCAAGTTCACCAACACCAGCCCCGTCGGCACCGGCCCGATGAAGCTCAAGAGCTTCACCGCGCAGCAGATCACCTACGTCAAGAACCCGACCTTCTGGCAAGCCGATCAGGTGAAGGTGGACCAGATCAATTACCCGGCGGTCAACAGCAACGATACCGCCCTGCTGCAGCTCTCCAGCCATCAAGCCGACTGGGCCGGTATCTTCAACTCCGCCCTCAACGCCCAGTTCGTCCAGAAAGACCCCGCGCACAACCACATCTACATGGTTCCCGTCGTGCCGGTGCAGATCGTCCCCAACCTGAAAAACCCGCTGCTCGCCCAGTTGCCGGTGCGCCAGGCCATCAGCGCGGCGCTGGATCGCCAGCAGATGTCGGCCTCCGGCGAGGCTGGCTTGGAGCAGGCCGCCAGCCCAACCGGCCTGATGCCGGGGCAGGAAGCCTATCTCGACCCGAAGTTCAGCGGTAAGCTGCCCGACTTCGGCGCCGCCGACGCGAACAAGGCCGCCTCAATCCTGCAGGGCGCCGGCTTCAAGAAGGGCTCCGACGGCATCTTCGCCGACGCGCAGGGCCACAAGCTCTCCTTCAAGGCCACCGTGCCGGGCGACTTCAACGACTACGTGCAGGACTTGCAGATCGCGCAGCAGAACCTGAAGGCGGCGGGCATTGACTTGCAGCTCAACAAGGTCTCCGACGACGGCTGGCGCTCCGACCGCTCCGGCCACAACTTCGACCTGATCATGACCGGCGGCTTCTTCGGCCCGACCCCGTACTACTACCTGGAGCCGCTGCTCAACAGCACGCACATCAGCGGCGCCAACGCCACCAACTGGGCAGGCTGGAACGACAAGGCGACGGACAAGCTGCTGGCCCAGTACGCCGGCTCGTCCGACCCCAACGTGCAGAAGCAGGCGATCCAGGGCGTCACCGCCATCATGGCGGACCAGCTCCCGGTCATACCGGTGCTGGACGCCATCCAGTTCTTCGAATACACCACCACCAACTGGACCGGCTGGCCCACGCCCGACAACCCCTACGCCATCGGCTCCGCCTACCCGCTGGCCGCCGGCGACAACGAGCAGGTCATCCTACATCTGACGCCCGCCTCCTGATCCCCACCCTTCGCCATCCAACAGCGCGTCGAGGGGATGGCCGCGCCGGTCATCCCCTCGGCTGTCACTATGGCCCATGGTAAAATGGGACTCCCATCCGCCACAGACCCGCACAGACGCCATCGAGGAGCCGCCCATGCGCCGCTTGATCCGCCGCCTCGGCCTCTATCTGCTGGCCGTCTGGGCCGCCATCACCGTCAACTTCTTCCTGCCACGCCTCGCCCCCGGCGACCCCGTCGCCGCGCTGCAACAGCGGCTGCAACAGCGTGGCAGCTTCAACCCCGCCAGCCTCGACGCCCTCAGGGCCGAGTTCGGCCTCAACACCAACGACCCGCTCTGGCTCCAGTACCTCAAGTACCTGAACAACCTGATCCACGGCAACCTCGGCGTCTCGATCACGCGCTTCCCCGCCAGCGTCGGCGACGTGATCGGCCAGGACATCAAGTGGACGCTGGTACTGCTCTCGGTCAGTGTCCTGCTCAGCTTCTCGCTCGGCACACTTGTAGGCATCTTCATGGCCTGGAACCGCGGCACCGCCTTCGACACCGCCCTCTCCTCGCTGATGATGTTCTTCTACTCCATCCTCTACCCCTGGCTGGCAATCGTCGCCGTCTACTTCCTCGGCTTCAACCTGGGCTGGTTCCCCTTCGCCTTCGGCTACGACACCTCGCTCACCCCCGGCTGGAGCGCCGAGTTCATCGCCAGCGCCGCCTATCACGCCATCCTGCCCGCGCTCACGCTGATCGTCTCGACCATCGCCGGCTGGATGCTCACCATGCGCAACTCGATGGTCACCACCCTCTCCGAGGATTACGTGCTGCTGGCCCGCGCCAAGGGCCTCAGCTCGCGGCGGGTGATGTTCGCCTACGCCGCGCGCAACGCCATCCTGCCCAGCGTCACCGGCTTCGCCATCGCCCTGGGCACCGTCGTCGGCGGCCAGCTCCTCGTCGAGATCGTCTTCTCCTACCCCGGCATCGGCTTCGACCTCTTCCAGGCCATCCAGGGGCAGGACTACGCGCTGGCCGACGGCATTCTGCTGCTGGTGATCGTCGCCACCGTCTTTATGAATCTGATCGTGGACCTGCTCTACACCATCCTCGATCCGCGTGTGCGCGAGGGAAGGAGCGTGTCAGCATGAGCCAGGTGCCTTCCGTCCCGGCTCCCCAGACATCGCCAGCATCACTGGAGCCGCGCGACCAGTTGCCGCCCGCGCTCGTGCCGGACGTCCAGGCGATCATGCGCCGCGATTCATGGGGCGCGACGCTCGCCGCCCTCGCGCGCGCCCTGTGGCGCGCGATGACGCTGAATCGCAAGGTCACGGCCGGCAGCGCCATCGTCGGCTTCTTCGTCTTGGTCGCGATCTTCGGCCCGCTCTTCGCCCGCCAGGACCCGCTCAAGTTCACACGCGATCTCCTCCAGCCGCCATCCGCCGCGCACTGGCTCGGCACCAATCAAGGCGGGCAGGACGTCTTCACCCAGCTCGTGATCGGCACGCGCTCGTCGCTGGGCTGGGCGCTGCTCACCGGGCTGATCGTGATGGGTATCTCGATCACCGTCGGGCTGGTCAGCGGCTTCTTCGGCGGCATCGTAGACGACGCGCTCTCGCTCGTCACCAACGTCTTCATCGTCATTCCCGGCCTGCCCCTGGCGATCATCGCCGTCCAATATTTCAGCCGCACCACCCTCACCGTCGCCCTCGTCGTCGCGCTGACCAGTTGGGCCTGGGGCGCGCGCGTGCTGCGCGCGCAGACCTTCTCCATGCGCGCCCGCGAGTTCGTCACGGCGGCGCGCGCCAGCGGCGAGCACACCGGACGGCTGATCTTCGCCGAGATCTTCCCCAACGAGCTTTCCATCGTCGCCGCCAGCTTCATCACCACCACCATCCAGGTCTTGCTCGGCGTGGCGGGATTAGAGTTTCTCGGCTTCGGCGACACCAACTCCATCAGTTGGGGGCTGATGCTCAATGGCGCCTACACCGGCAGCGCCCTCTTCCAGGCCGCCTGGTGGTGGTTCGTGCCGCCCGGAATCTGCATCGCGCTGCTCGGCTCCGGTCTGGCGCTGCTCAACTTCGGCATTGACGAGATCGCCGATCCCCGCCTGCGTGTCTCGCGCCGGCGGCGTGTACGGCGCGGGAAGGCGGCCGCGGCATGATGGACTCCAGAGAGACGACGGGCATAACCGGGACGGCGATTACCGGTGACATCCTGCTCAACGTGCGCCACCTGAGTGTGGACTACCAGGCGGACGCCGGCGACGTGCATGCCGTCACTGACGTCAGCTTCGCGCTGCGGCGCGGCGAGATACTGGGGCTGGCCGGCGAGAGCGGCAGCGGCAAATCCACCCTGGCCTACGCGCTCGCGCGGCTGCTGCGCCCACCCGCCGTCGTCACCGCCGGCCAGGTGCTCTATTCCCCCGGCGTCGAGCGGCAAGCCGCCCGCACATCCGTTCATGGCGGCCGGCGCGGGCGCGCCGACGGCCTAGACAATGCGCCGCTGGACATCCTGCGCCTGACGCCCGCGCAGTTGCGCGCCTTCCGCTGGAACGACCTCGCCATCGTCTTCCAGAGCGCCATGAACGCCCTCAACCCCGTCATGACCATCGGCGCGCAGATCGTGGATGTGCTCGCCGCCCACCGGCCCGAGCTTTCGCGCGGCCAGCGCTACGACCGCGCGGCGGAGCTGGTGCGCCTCGTCGGCATCGCGCCCGATCGCCTGATCAGCTATCCCCACGAGCTGAGCGGCGGCATGCGCCAGCGCGCCACCATCGCCATCGCGCTGGCGCTCTCACCCGACATCATCATCATGGACGAGCCAACCACCGCCCTCGATGTCGTAGTCCAGCATGAGATACTGACGGAGATTCTGCGCCTGCGCGCCGAGCTGCGCTTCGCCGTGATCTTCATCACGCACGACCTCTCGCTGCTTTTGGAGCTGGCCGACACCATCGCCATCATGTACGCCGGGCGCATCGTCGAATACGGCGCGCGCCGCGAGCTCGCCGGCCAGCCGCGCCACCCGTACAGCTACGGCCTGCTGCACTCCTTCCCCAACCTGCGCGGCCCGCGCCGCACCGTGCTCGGCATCCCCGGCGCCCCGCCGGACCTGCGCGATGTGCCGCCGGGCTGCTCGTTCCACCCGCGCTGCCCCTTCGCCTTCGCGCCCTGCTCCACGACGCTGCCACTCTTGCGCCCCGCCACCACACAGACGAGCGCGGAGGAGCATCAACAGGTCGCCTGCCATCTCTACGATCCCGCGTTCGCGCCCGCGCCGCCGGCCGAGGAACTGCTCGCGGCCGGCTACGCCGCGCTGGTGAGGGAGTAGCCGTCATGGATACGATGGACACATTCGAGCGGGTGGCGGCACAGGCGACCACCCCCGACCTCGCGCACAGCGCGGATGTGCCGCTGCTGGAGGCGCGCAACCTGCGCAGGCTCTTCCCGATCCACAGCGCCAACCCCTTCAAGCCGCGTCGCGCCGTGCATGCCGTGGAAGACGCCTCGCTCGCGCTCTATCCGCGCCGCGCGCTGGCGCTGGTCGGCGAGAGCGGCAGCGGCAAGACGACCGTCGCGCGCATGCTCGCCCGCCTCGACGAGCCGAGCGCCGGCGCCATCCTCTTTCGCGGCGAGCCGGTCAAGCTGGGCGCGGGCGCCGCCGCGCTGCGCGCGTACCGGCGCGCGGTGCAGATGGTCTTTCAAGACCCCTTCTCCTCGCTCAACCCCGCGCACAGCGTCCGCTATCACCTCAGCCGCCCGCTGCGCGTGTACGGCCATGCCCGCGGCCGCGAACAGGTGACGGAGCAGGCGCTCGCGCTGCTGGCGCGCGTCAGCCTCACGCCGACCGCGCAGTTCATTGACAAGTTCCCCCACGAGCTGAGCGGCGGCCAGCGCCAGCGCGTCGCCATCGCCCGCGCGCTGGCGGTGCGGCCGAGCGTGCTGCTCGCCGACGAGCCGGTCTCGATGCTCGACGTCTCGATCCGGCTGGACATCCTCAACCTGCTGCTGCGCCTCAAGGAAGACGGGCTGGCGCTGCTCTACATCACCCACGACATCGCCAGCGCGCGCTACTTCGCTGAGGAGACGCGCGTGATGTACGCCGGGCAGATGGTCGAGGGCGGCCCCAGCGAGGCAGTGACGCAGCGGCCCAAGCACCCCTACACGCAACTGCTGCTCTCCGCCGCCCCCGATCCGGAGAAGATGGGAAAGGACGGCGGGCTGGCGAAGCTGCCGGCGCGCGGCGAGATTCCCAGCCTGGTGACGCCGCCCAGCGGCTGCCGCTTCCACCCGCGCTGCCCGCACGTCATGCCCGTCTGCCGCGAGCGCTTCCCCGGCCGCACCGATCTCGGTGGCGGCCAGTGGACCCATTGCTGGCTCTACGGCGGCGGCGACGGCACAGAGGGCGCCGAACACACCACTCAGACGCCAGCCCCGGCCAGCGCGAGCTGAGCGCGCGGCGCCGCGATCAGGCCATCGTCACCCACGGCCTCGCATGCCGCCATCAGACGAGCCAATTCTCGATTGCCAGACCGTATGCGCCGAGTCGCTGAAAATGCTTGGTGTTGTTCGTGACGAGGATCCGCCTTGCCACAAGCGCCGTAGCGCCGATTAGCAGATCGAAGTCGGCAAGGATCTGTCGCTGTCTGCGCAGATCCGCCTTGATCTCACCAAACTTATCGGCAATCATCTGCGCCAGCGCGATGACGGCAAGCTGCGCGATCAGTCCGCGCGTCGCCGTCAGGCTGGCGCTCGGATTGGCGGAGTAGTAGGCGCCGTGCAGCACCTCATAGTAGCTGCGCTCATCCGACGCGAGATTGCTCCCGCGAATCAGCCGCACATGTTGAAGGTACTGCCGCAATGCCGTCCTATCGCTCATGCGTATCCTCCCGCGTTCGCTCGCACCCTGCCGTCACCTCGCATTATGACCCGCCCGCGCGCCGCCCGCAAGCCTCCCCCATCCCCCACCACGCGCGCCACCCACCTCCCTCTCTGCTCCTAACCCGCGTCGGCGGGTTTCGCGGCGGCACGCCATCCCGGCGCGATTGCAATCGCCGGCTGGCCTGCTGCCCCATCGCCCACCATGCTGATCGAGCTGCGCTCCACCGGCTGCCAGACGCTCACCCCACCCTCGAAGCATCCGAGTGGCGAGCGGGCGCGCTGGGAGCGGGCGCGGGAGCCGGGGCGGGTGGACGGCCACACGCTGCGCCGGGCGTGCGCGCGGGTGGCGGCGGCGGCCCTGCTGGCGCGGCACTGGCCGGCGGTGGGCACACGCGATG
>JAICVS010000207.1 GCA_025935195.1 Ktedonobacterales bacterium | reverse complement strand
TGGAGATGCCCGCGCCCTGGTGAGCGTGACGCTGGTGGTTCCGCCCCCGGACCATGTCGCCGGGGCAGTGCGATAAGGAGGGATGCCCGACAGACGTATCCACAGCGGCCCGGCACGATGTCGTACCGGACCCCCACGGCGCGGCACACGCCGGCACAGCGGCCGGCGCGACCGCGACCGTGATGCTCGTTTGCCAGTAGTGAGGAAAGGAAGTGTTGCGGATGCGACACACGCTACGACGGCTCAGAGGCCCGCTGTTGGCGGGCGTAGTGATGACGCTGACACTTGCCATCAGCGCCATGATGGGCGGCGGCACGGCGCAGGCCGGCGCCATGACCATGTCCACACGCACCGTCTGGGTGCAGGTGATGGATTCATGCCAGGAGGCTACGCCCGGCGCGTTCGTCGCGCTCTCCGGCAATGGCCTCTTCATGGTGGCCGGCCCCGGCCCCGGCACCAAGGTGGTGACGGTGGCGCAGGTCCACGGCAAGTGCCCGCTGCAGCGCGGCGACTGCAAGCGCGTGCCGACCGGCTGCGTCGCGTTCCATGTCCCGATCCCCGCGATGGGATCCAAGGTCTACACCCTCTGGATTTCGCGCGCGACGCCGGGGTTCCAGCCGTGCAACGGCGGCCCCACATGCCATGAGTTCGCCACCCTGACGATCACCTCCGGCGGCACCGTGCGGGCAACGGTCACGGATCGCTTCAGCCCAACCCGCGTGGTCGTCTGGCCGACGAGCGGCGCACCCTACACCGGCACGCCGACGAATCCCATCGTGTTGCATGAGTCCGGTCGCTTCATCGGCCTCGGCGGAGTCGGCGCCGGTGGGGGAGGCACTGGTGGCGGCGGTAAAGGAGGTGGTGGCGGCAAGTAGGCCGGCCCCACTGCTGGCGTGAACCGTCGCGTCGCGTGACCGCGACGCTCACCGCCGCGATCACGTAAGCGCCGCCAGAGCGCCACAAGAACGAGCGGGAGCGGACGATACGGGCGACATCCCCGCTCCCGCCTCCATCTTCATCAAGCGCCATCACGCGAACAGTACATCCCGCGACAACGCCCGCACTCAGCCGTGTGGGCGGAGGGAATCTGTCGGCCGCGACGGGGCAAGCGGTCGCTTACAGGTGTTTCAAAATGTCGAGCAAAGGGAGCACGCAATGCAGCGGATCTGCGTCGTCGGCACCGGCTATGTGGGATTGGTGACGGGAACGTGCCTGGCCGAGCTGGGCAACGACGTGTCCTGTGTGGATGTCGTCGCGGAAAAGATCGCGCGGCTGCGGGCGGGCGAGCTGCCAATCTACGAGCCTGGGCTGGATGCGCTGGTTCAGCGCAACACCGCCGCCGGGCGCCTGCGTTTCACCACCAGTTATGCCGAGGCCATGCCGGATGCTGAGTTGATCTTCATCGCCGTCAACACGCCGACGCTTCCCGGGGGGATGGGCGTGGACATGCGCTTCGTGGAGGCGGTCGCGCGCTCGGTCGCCGAACACCTGGCGCATGACGTCATCATCATCAACAAGAGCACGATGCCGGTGGGCAGCGGCGAGCATGTCGCCGCCATCGTGCGCAAGCACCTCGCCCATGCGGGGATAAACGTGGCCGTCGTCGCCAATCCCGAGTTTCTGCGCGAAGGCTCGGCGGTGCATGATTTCCTGCACCCGGACCGCATCGTGCTGGGCGCGGTGGATCGCGCGGCGGCCGGGCGGGTGGCGCGGCTCTACCTGCCGTTGCGCGCGCCGATCATGCTCACCGACCTCCACACGGCCGAGATGATCAAGTATGCCTCCAACGCCTTCCTGGCGACCAAGATCAGCTTCATCAACGAGGTCGCGCGCATCTGCGATCTCGTCGGGGCGGACGTGCGCGAGGTGGCGGCGGGCATGGGCCACGACCGGCGCATCGGGCCGGCCTTCCTGGATGCCGGGCTGGGGTATGGGGGCAGCTGCCTGAGCAAAGACCTCAGCGCGCTCGCGCATATGGCCCAGGCTTGCGGCCTGCGCCCACACCTGCTCGACGCGGTGATGCGCGTCAACACCGATCAGCGTCACCTGGCCGTCGAACACCTCGCTAGCGCCCTGGGCAAACTGGGCCAGGGCGACCTGAGCGGCAAGCGTGTTGCGGTGCTTGGCCTGGCTTTCAAGGACAACACCGACGACATTCGCGACGCCCCCGCGCTCGACATCATCACCTGGCTGATCGAGGCCGGAGTCGCACAGGTGCGAGCCTACGATCCGCGGGCGGTGGAGGCGGTGCGGCGGATGCTCCCCGCGGACTGGCCCGTGACGTACTGTGCCGATGAGTATGACGCGGCGGCCGGCTGCGAGGGGCTGATCGTCGTCGCTGACTGGAAGCGTTTCCGCGATCTGAGCGCGGCGCGACTACGTGAGGCGATGCGCGGCGAGCATCCCGTAATCGTAGACGGGCGCAATCTCTTCGATCCCGATCAGATGTGGGGAGCCGGCTTCAGCTATATCGGCATCGGCCGCGGCGGAGTTGGCCGCGTCCGTTCCACCGTCCCCGCCACCGTCCCCGCCGATACCCGCGCGCCCGGTGGAACCGTCGTGGTTCCGGGTCCCCAGCCCCAGGAGCTTCCGTCCACGCTGGCCCCCGTGGCCGCGCTCAGCGCGCTGGCTCCCGTATCATCCGCATCCCCAGCCGAGAGCGCCGCAAGCTGATAGGCTCGCGCCGCCGCTCGGCCGATCTCCCCTCTCCCCGCGCGGAGAGGGGACAGGGGGTGGCGAATCCCATGTCCCCATGACGGCTGGCCGCTATAACGGCGGAAGCCGGCTGTCGTATCACCATACGCCACCAAAGTACTATGCAACGTGCGCGCTCCACATCTCTTGTGTATGCTGGAATCGTCATTGCTGGACGCCTGCTAGGGCCGGCGTTCGGACGAGGCAGCGGATCAGGGTGGGGCGGAGCGGAGCGGAACAGAGCGCTGGGAGAGCCTCGGCAAGCGCGCGGAACGCCCAGAACATCCAGGATGCCAGGATGCGCTTCCACCCGATGCAGAGACAGCGGAAAGGGGCCTCCGTGTGCTGAAGCTGATTCCAGAGGATGTCCGAATGGCGCGGCTCATGCCGCGCTGCCTGCCCGCGCGCAAGCGCGTCTATGTCCTGTTTGGCGGCCTGATGACGCTGGTCGTCGCGTTGTCCGCATGTACGACCGCCTTGCCCACCAGCGAGAGCGCGACCCCATGCGCGGGATCGAGCGGGGGAGCGAGCCCGGGTTCCGGCGCGGCCCAGCGCTTGCCGGGCTGCGATGCCGATCCCACGAGCACACCGCGACAGCAGGCAACCGCGACGGCGACGGCCGCCACGGCCCGTCCGACCACTACGACCGCCGCCGATCCCACCGCCACGGCTTCCGGCGGCGATCCGGCGGCTCCGACGGCCACGCCCACCGACACAGCGCAAGGGGGCGGGTCGAGCATCCCGTATTCGAGTCTGGCCGACGAGCGTATTCTCGACATGCTCACCAACATTCAGCGGAACGGCTATAACCCACACACCGGCGAGCTCTACATCAACTGGCGCTACGGCACGGCACAAACGCCGAAGCAGACCAATCTCAGCGGCAGCGGTGTCCCAGATACGACCCGCAAAGACGCGCTGACGGACCTGCGCTACCTGCACAATCTCGTGCATTACAAGAAGTTGCACCCGCAAGATACGCGCTTCGACGATGAGATCACGAAGTGGACCGCCATCGTGAAGGGCGAGTTCGCCGGCACGACCAACGCGCGCGGCTGGCTCTTCGACGAGCTGGTCTCCCTCGGCACGCTCTCCGGCGACTCCTGGTTCCTCGATCAGGCCAAAGGGCTGGCCGCGAGCTACGCCCGCCACTTCAACACTAGCGCCGGCACGCTCGTGGATACCAAGACCTCGACCGGCTACATGCGTGTTGATTGGGGGATCGAGCAGGGCGGTGCGCTCGTGCGGGCCGGCGTCCTCTTCAACATGCCGCAGTGGACCACGATCGGCAAAGACACCTTGGCCTACATCCGCGGCCACGCCTACGTGCCGCAATACCACGCCTACATCCACATCATCACCGATATGCTGCGCGCCGATGGCAGCGCGAACCCGGCGCCGACCATCTTCCGCAAGAGCGGCGTCAACGGCGGCAACATCAAGATGGGCGAGGTGGCCCAGGAGATCATCTCGCTGCTGCACGCGGCCGATGCCTCCGGCGACGCCACCATCCTCGGCATGGCGACCGATTTGCTGGATAACTTCAGCGCCGGCGTCAACACGCTCAAGCTCTGGGACACGCAGTACCAGGGCTACTTCGCCCAGGCCACCTTCCCTGGACCGGACGCCCAGCATCCCGGCACGCCAACCGTGCAGTCTACCAAGAAAGAGCAGGGGCGGCAGATTCAGATGCTTGAGGCCTACGTCACGGCCAACCACTTGCTCGGCAACAAATATGTGGACATGCAGCAGGAGATGGAGCATGTGGTCGAGGTGCAGGCCTACGACGTCAACGCCCACGGCATCGGCTACGAATGCCACCCTGACTGGACCCTCATGCACTTGAACGACGGCACGACGGAGGATTGGGTGACGACCGAGGCCATGGGCATCGCCCTCGAAGGGCTGCTGGCGATGGAAGACCCCAACTAACCCGCATGCTCCAATGGGTCGGGCCAGTCGCGATGGTACGCGCCATAGCGGGCATCACCCTTCTGAACACGTGGCCCGCATCAGGCGCTAACATGAGCCAACCCGCCAACGACGTCGTTATCTCCCTCCCATGGGGCCCCTGGCCGCCGCATAGAGCAGCGGCCAGGGAGGGACCAGGGAACAGGAGCGCTCTCTACTCTTCACTCCTCATGCGCCGCAAGTCCGCCCTGCGTCCCAGACATGAACTCCTGATGCCCGATGCCCAGTGTCTTGATCCAGCGTTGCTGGCCCAGCGTCAGCCCAATGAAGAACCCCAGCTCCACCAACTCGGCATCCGTGAACTGTTGGTGCAGTCGCTCCCACAGCGCGTCATCCGCGATAGATGCGTCCCAGATGATCGCGCTGGTGTACGTCAGCGCCGCCTTTTCGCGCTCGCTGAACTCGTCGGAATCCTCGAAGTGCAATAGTTTCTCGTACTTCGCCTCAGGAATGCTCCCCGATCCGGACCGGACCGACCGCTGCACCCCTCAGTACTCGCAATCAATGGATTGAGAAACGTAGACGCGGCACAGCTCTTTGAGACCGTGGTCGAGCACCCCAGTGCGGAACGTCGTCCGCCATGCCTGGGTGAAGGCGCGGATCACCGCCGGCACATGCGCCCGGATCGCCTGGCTTTCCGGCCGCGGCGCGCCATGCACCCGCGCATCCTCCAAGTAATCAAGAATCTCCCTATCGGTGATCGTCGTGGGATCTGGATACGGGATTCGCGGCATCCGCTCACCTCCTCATCTCTAGCGTTCATCGCTCACGGTGATTCATCAGCCACACTCGACGAAGCGCATCGGGTAGCGGTGCAACGACTCCACGCCGGTGCGCGTCACGCGCACCAGCTCGCCCACCTGCACCCCCATGTGCTCGTCCGGCGTGATCACATTCGGCTGAATCACCACAGTCATGTTCTCTGCAAAGACAAAGCCTGGATGGCGCGTGCCGCCCGTCTGCCGCGTGCGCACGTGTGGGCTGAGGTAGCCGCCGCCGAAGCCGTGCAGCAGGTCATCACAGATCGTGTAGCCGGCCGCGTCAATCTTATCGGCAACGTCGAGAACCTCCTCCACGGTCGCGCCGGCATGCACGACGCCCGTGATGCGGTCGAACACCCGCACGGCCAGGTCATGCATGCGCTGGTAGTCGCTGGTCGGCGGCTCGCCGATGCTGAAGGAACGCAATATCTGGCCCGGATACCCGTCGTATTGCGCGCTGATCTCCGTGATCAGCACGTCGCCCGTCCGCAGCATGCGCTCGGATTGGTGCTGGGCCGGGACGCACACAGTTGGGTTGCGCATCGGCGTCGTCGCCATGTAGTGGATGTGGATGTGCCCACCCAGCGGCAGATATGCCCCCTCCACAATCGCGGCCAGCGCGTATTCGGTGATGCCCGGCCGCGCCTCCCGTTCGAGTGCCTCCATCGCCAGGTCGCTCAGTGCGGCGCCGGCTCGCAGAAAGGCCAGCTCCTCCTCGCTCTTGACAAGCCGCAGACGTTGGAAGCGCGCGGTGGCGTCGCGGAGCTCGGCTCGCGGCAGACCAGTGCGAATGGCTCCGTACTGCTGCCACGGCAGCACGCCGACCAGGCCGATGCGGCGGTCGTCCAGCCCGTGCTCACGCAGATACGCGATAAGGGCGGACTGATCCGGCGGGCCGGCCCAGCGCACATCGGCGATACGCGCCCGCCGACGGGCGTACGGCACATGGTTGAAATACTGGACCAGCAGCGCCGGATCGCCCGCGGCGGGGAAGACGAGGTAGGCTTCGCGCGCCGTGCGGAAGTCCGTGAGGTACTGCACCTC
>JAICVS010000218.1 GCA_025935195.1 Ktedonobacterales bacterium | reverse complement strand
CGCACCCTACGCACCCTACGCACCCTACGCACCCTACGCACCCTATGCATCGCCCGCGCCGCTCGCGGACCTCCAGGTTCCCCACTACGCGGCCATCCCTCCCTTACCTCCCTTCGGCGATAGCATGCCGCCCTTCGTGCCGCCGCTCCCGCCGCGCCCGCCGCGCCGCGGCCGCTTCGCCATCCTGGCCGTCGTTGCGCTGCTGCTCACGCTGGGCGTCGGCATGCTGGCGGGCGTGGGCATCGGCGCCTCCCACGCTGGCGCGGGCTCGTCCGGCGGGATCACCATCGGCGCGCCCTCCGCGCCCAACGTCTCCGTCTCCTCCAGCACCACCACGCTGCAACAGTCGGTCGAAAACGTTGCCGCCGCCGTCGAGCCGTCCGTCGTCAAGATCACCAGCGTCGGCGGGCGCAGCGAGGCCATCGGCTCTGGCGACATTCTCACCGCCGACGGCTACATCGTCACCAACGACCACGTGGTGCAGGGCTTCAGCAACTTCAGCGTCACCCTCACCAACGGAACCAACTATTCCGCGACGGTCGTCGGCCAGGATGCGCAGGATGATTTGGCCGTGATCAAGATCGCCGCCACCGGCCTCCAGCCCATCGCCATCGCCGATTCCTCCAAGGCCCAGGTCGGTGAGTTCGCCATCGCCGTCGGCTATCCGCTCGGCCTCAAAGAGACCTCCACGTTCGGCATCGTCAGCGCGCTCAACCGCACTGCCAGCGAGGCGCCCGACGGCCCCGCCGGCATCCTGACTGGCCTGATCCAGACCAGCGCACCGATCAACCCCGGCAACAGCGGTGGCGCGCTCGTCAATCTGCAAGGCCAGCTCCTCGGCATCCCCACACTTGGTGAGACCAATCCCCAGACCGGCGCGGCCGCCAGCGGCATCGGCTATGCCATTCCCGCCAACCGCGTCACCACCGTCGCCACGCAGATCATCCAGCACGGCAGCGTCACCACCACCGGCCAGGGCTTCATCGGCATCCAGGGCCAGGACGTCACCCCCGCGCTCGCCGCCGCCGACGGCCTCTCCGTGCAGAGCGGTGTGCTCGTCGCCGGCTTCGTGAACGACACCGCCGGCCAAAGCCCCGCCCAGCGGGCCGGCCTGCACAGCGGCGATGTGATCACCGCCGTGGACGGCCAGACTATCAACGGCAGCGACGATCTCGCCTCCGCCATCGTGAGCAAAGCGCCCGGCGCCAAAGTGACGCTCACCGTCGCCCGTGGCTCCAGCCAGCTCTCCATCAGCGTCACCCTCGGCCAGCGCCCAACCAACACCCAGGGCTAACCAGGGCCAGCGGCCGATCTACAGCCGATCCACACACGCTCCGCCGGCCGGCCCGATGGCGCCTGCCCTCAGGCCGGCCGGTCTTTCAGCCCGTACAGCAAACAATCCCGGCCATTTGCCAGGATTGCCGTGCCAGAACCGCTCAGGTTACGCTATGCTCTGGTGGACACAGGCACGTCGGTGTGCGGTCGAACGATGCGGATGGTGAGCTACGCCCCCTGGGCGAGCGGTGAGATACGCCGGTGAAACAGGTGATTGCGCGCAATGCGCTATCGGCGCCAGCAGCGGCGTCCGCTGGTATGGCCGCTCCCGCCCTCCCGGCCGCGCGTCGTCCAGCGCGCGAGCTGGCGCTAGTGCTCGTCGTCATCGCCGGCTATTTCCTCGCACGGGGCCTGATCCACGGGCGCGCGGACACGGCGGAGCTGCACGCGCAAGACCTCATCGCGCTCGAACGAACCCTACACGTCGGCATCGAGGCGTCACTTCAGGCCGTCGCGCTACGGCATTCCTGGCTCACGGACGCCGCCAACCTCTTCTACGTCGCCGCCCACCTGCCGGTGCTCATCGCCGTGGCGGTCTGGCTCTATCTCAAACATCCGGCCGCCTACCGCCGCTACCGCGACGCCTTCTTGATCTCGGCGCTGCTCGGCCTCTGCGTCTACGTGGCGCTGCCCGTCGCGCCGCCGCGCTTCATGCCCGGCTTCGTGGACACATTGAAGGCTTCTGGGCTGGACCTGGATGGCTCGGACGTGCGCCTGCTCTACAACCCCTACGCGGCGATGCCCAGCCTCCACGTCGGCTGGGCGCTGCTTGCCGGCTATGCTGTGCTGCGAACCGCGCGCGCATGGTGGCTCCGGCTGGCCGGAACTGCGCTGCCACCGCTGATGATCGCCACCGTGCTCATCACCGGGAATCACTGGGTACTCGATGCCGCGGCAGGCGCGCTCATCGCCACGCTCGCACTCGTCTGCTCGTGGTATTGGCGCGCGTGGCGTATCCGCCGCGGAGATGGAGCACGCCGGGATCGTGCGTCGTCTAGCCGCGATCATCACCATTAGGCAGATCGCCCGGCGTGCTGCCAGATGGGGCGAGAGGCGCTTTGCCTCGATAGAGAGTCCGCGTGAGACGCGCCCTCCGTGCCGCGAGGGCATCGCGCAGGGTCGCGAGAGTGGCCACGCTCTCGGCGATGTCAGCGCGCATCCGGCTCCGCAGCATTGTAAAGAGTGAGAGCTGGGGCGCGCTCGACCTGACCGTGGCGTGGCGTGGCGAGCGAGGCGAAGACAACGAAGGATCCCCTAGTGGGACAGGTGAGGCGGCAGTAGGCTCAACCAAGAGGATGGGCGCGTTCCGCGGCGATGGCGGCTCCGCTACCACATGCGACGGCTTGGGTACTGCCTCCGCCCTGACAAGCGCGGCCCGCTGCTCGCCGGCTTCGCGTGCAACCTCATCGCGTGGGGCTTCACTCACGGCGCCTGCTGCCGGGCGGACGGCTGGCGACGGCGTGGCCCATCGGGGCAACGAATCACCCCCGCTGCCACCGCGCAGGCTACGCGGGCGCGACTCGTCGGGCAACGCGATCGCAGGGGCTGAGGCGGAAGAATCTGGAGACTCGAAGGATGCGGGCGAGATCGAAGACGCTCCAGCGACACGTGCCAGAGGGATGGGCTCCCGCGCCGCCTGGTAAGCCGGGAGAGCGCGCAGGGTGTCCACCTCCGCGCGCGCCTCATCGCGTTCCGTGAGCACCAGGCTGTGCTCTTCCACCAGATCCTGGTGGGTCAGCAGCATCCGCTCGTGCTCCTCCAGCAGGCGCTCGTGTTGGAAGAGCAAACGCTCGCGCCGCTCTTGCAGCCGCCATATATCTTGCTCACAGCGCCGCAGTTCGCGCTCCAGGCCCCAGGCGCGCAGTGTGGCGGCGAGGCGGCCGGGCAGCAGGAGGATCGCCGCGCCGAAGGCGCCGACGGCCATGGCGGCCACCAGCACCCAGGTCAGGCTGATGGAGTATTGCGGGCCAAAGAGGTCGAGCCGCACCGGGCGCCAGTTCTGGATCAGGAACAGGATCAGGATGGCGCCGCCGCCACTGAGCGGGACATAGAAGAACAGAAAACGCAACAGGCGCATGGTCTCGCCTTTCCGTTCGCGTCGCGGCCTCGCGGCTCACGAGCGCCGTTCTGTACTTGCCATACCGCACCGCACCGCGCTGTGCTGAACTGTCCTCTACTCTACCACTGTCCAGGCTCGCCTGCTCACGAGGCATCTGGTAGTCCTGCCGAACACATGCGAAACGGGCCAAAGGTACCTTCCCCCTGGCCCGTCGTCATACTCATCGCGTGTGGGCCGCCGCTACTCCGTCGCCGGAGCGGTCGCCTCAGGTGTCTCGACGGTCTCAGGTGCCGTGGTGGCAGGCGCCGTCGCGACCGTCACCGGCGCCACGCGCGTGGCCGTGCTCTTGGGCGCGCGCTTGCGCTCCTTCGGCACCTTGACCATCGTACGCAGGCAGCGCGTGCAGATGTAGACGTTGCGCGCGACGCCGTCAAGCACGACGCGCCGATGCTGCACGTTCACCTTGAAGCGGCGGTTGGTGTGCCGGTTCGAGTGGCTGACCTTGCTTCCGTATTGCGGCCGGCGGCCGCACACGTTGCAGCGAGCGCCCATATCTCTTCACTCCTTCAATCTCTACTTAAGAAGCCCCGCGCATGCGCATGGCGGCCAACAAACGTCTCCTCCCTGACACGTCTCTGGCCGCGTGCGGGAGTTGTGCTCTGGGATGCGCGCCGGCGTACGGATGGTGTTCTCTTTGCCGATTGACCCATGGAGCCGGCGGTGCTACCATCACCGTGCGCGCGCAACGCCGCGCAATCCCGGCCGGCACTCGTTGTGCGAGCGGCACATGGTGCGCGCTGACGCACTATCGCCGGGCGACAGCACCAGGTGAGTATATCATGGGTGCCGCGGCCGCGCAAGCGCCCGCCCGCGGTGCGTGCTAGAATGGGCTGCGATGCACGCCGCCACACACGCGAGCGGCGCATCCCAACCAGCACATGCGTTCGTGTCCGCGGCATCGGACCTGTGTTCGGACCCGATGTAAGGTAGGTTCTCGCATGCCGAGTGTGAGCAGCGGCGCGGCAGCCGCCGCGCTGCCGGCGTCCTCCGATCAGACTGTCACGCATACGCGCCCGACGGTTCCCGGCCGGCAGGGCAAGATCGAGGTGGCGCCACGCGCGATTGCCACCGTCGCGGGCCGCGCGGTAGCCGAATGCTACGGTGTCGTCGGCGTCGCGGCGCGGCGCCCGCGCTTCGGCGCCGTCGAGCTGCTGCCGCCCGAACAGTACAATCGCGGCGTCATGGTGCGCTTCGCCGAAGACCACATCACCATCGAGCTGTACGTCGTGCTCGAACACGGCCTGCGCATCACCGAAATCGCCCGCAACATCATGGAGAACGTCAAGTTCGCTGTCGAGCGAACCCTGGGTCTGCGTGTCGTACGCATCAACGTCAACGTCCAGGCGCTGCGGGTGACGGCCTGACAACGCCACGCCGCGATTTCCCTACCCGCGTGGCGGGGCGGTCGCCTACCGAAGCGTGCGTCGTTCACAGACAGGGAGACGGAGGGCGACGGGGCACCAGACCCCGCGATAGTTATGGCAGGAAACTTCTTCTCGCGCTTCGCGCGCCCGCGCCAGAAGCGCACCAGCGTCTTCAACGGGCAGGATCTCAAAAAGGCGATCCTGGCTGGGCATGCCTGGCTGGAGCAGCATCGCGAGGCCATCAACGCGCTCAACGTCTTTCCCGTGCCCGACGGCGACACCGGCACCAACATGTCGCTGACGATGCGCGCGGCCACCAAGGAGATCGCGGACTCCGACGAGCTCTCCGCCGCTGTCATCGCGGAGAAGCTCTCGCGCGGCGCGCTGATGGGCGCGCGCGGCAACTCCGGCGTCATCCTCTCGCAGATCCTGCGCGGCCTCAGCCAGGGACTCGCCGGTAAGACCACCTTCACCGCGCAAGACTTCGCCGCCGCCTACGCCGAAGCGGCCAAGCTCGCCTATCGCGCCGTCATCAAGCCTGTCGAGGGCACGATCCTGACGGTGGTGCGCGAAAGCGCCGAGGCGGCGGTGCAGAGTGCCAGTGCGGGCGGCGACCTGATCGCCACGCTCGGCGAGACCGTGGCGGCGGCGCAAGCCTCCGTCGCGCGCACGCCCGACCTGCTGCCCACGCTCAAACAGGCGGGCGTGGTGGATGCCGGCGGCCAGGGCCTCACGACCATCCTGGAGGGCATCTGGCGCTACGCGCGCGGCGAGTCCGTCCAGCTCTCGGCGCGTGAGCAGCAGGTGGACGAGGCTGAGATTCACAAGGGCAACGTCACCAGCATCGAAGAGGAATACGGCTACGAGGTCGTCTTCCTGCTGCACGGCGAGAACCTGGACCTGGAGCGCAT
>JAICVS010000275.1 GCA_025935195.1 Ktedonobacterales bacterium | reverse complement strand
TGGCGGTGCCGCTGTCGTTGGCGAAGGTGAGGGTGGCGGGGTCGAGCACGGCGGATCGCTGAATGGTGGGCAGCGCGGCGGGCGGCAGGTACGGCCAGGTGAAGACCTGCGTCTGAGCGAGCCGCGGGGCGCTGCCGGCGTCAGGCGCGCAGGCCGCCAGGAACACGGCCAGGAAGCCGGCGAGCGCAAGCAGCGCCCGCGCGACGGGCTGCCGCCGCGTGCGGTGTGGGTTGCGGGCGCCGGCTGGTTTGCCCGCGTGTCGCGTGCGTCGTGTGCTGAAGCGATCCATCATGCCTAACCCTCCGGGGCGCCACTGCCAAGCTGAATCCAGGCCGATTCGGGCCGATGCGGTCTATCGGGCGATGGTCACGGTTGTTGTGGGGATGGCGCGCTCACATGCCTGAGGACGGAGCGCGCGCCACGCGATTGTACGCAAGGCGGCAATGCCTGTCAAACCGGGATGACCATGGGGCCAACGGGTTCCTCACCCCCGGCCCCTTCTCCCAATGGAGAAACGCGAACGAACACAAACGAACACAGAGGAACGGAGGCAACGGAGGCAACGGAGGCAACGGAGGAGAGGGGAGATGGAGCGGATGGCGGCAAAGTTGACTGGGATGGTGAACATTGCCGTTTTTGCCGCTTTTTGATGGTGTTTTGGGGGATGCTCCTTTCGGATCGGGGATTCAAGCCGGTTTGCCGGGATTGCCGTTGCCGATGCGCGGCAAAAGCGGCAAGAATCTGGCAAGATCGCGGCAAGGATGGCAACGCGGATGGCAACGAACCTCACCCCAACCCCCTTCCCTGCCGGGGAAGGGGCCGTACGGCAGGCGTTCGTGATGAGGGGAACGGTAGAATCTCATCCGAAGGGCGTCTCTCCCTGAGAGGGAAGGGGCAGGCATGTGGGACAGGATGGGTATGTGCGTGTTCACGTGCGCGCCTCTGCTATTCGTGAGAACCTATGTTCTGATAGCAAGTGTACCATTGACAGGGGGCAGGCGCAAGCAAGGGGCAGGTGGTTGCCACCGCGCCTGAAGGCGTGCCGCCACGAAAGCGACCGGCGCCGGTTGGAGGGAGTGACACCGCACACGGCGGCCGCGCTATGCTAGAGTACGGGAACGTGCGCGGGGGAGGCGCGAGGTGTGGGGGCGTCATCGCCAGTGGGGAGCGGCCAGCGTGAAACGAGATCAGACGCCTAAGGGCGGGACGCGGGTGGTGGGAACGAGGAAGGCGATCATCACCGCCGTTCTGCTGACGGTGGTGGGCTTCAACCTGCGCGCGGTGATCCTGGGCGTGCCGCCGGTGCTGCCGCTCATTCGCCAGGACCTGGCCCTCTCGTATACCGCCATTGGGCTGCTCACGTCGCTGCCGGTGCTGGTGATGGGCGGATTCGCCTGGCCGGCGGGCTTGCTGGCGGGGCGTGTGGGCGCGCGCACGATGGTGCTGGTGGGGCTGGCGCTGCTGGCGGCGGGGGCGCTGCTGCGGGCGGTGGCGCCGGGGGCGGCGCCGCTCTTCTTCTTCACCTTCGCGCTCAGCCTGGGCATCGCGCTGGCGCAGACGGCCGCCCCAGTGCTGACACGGCAGTGGTTCCCGACGCGCATCGGCCTGGTCTCGGCGCTCTTCAGCGATGGCTTGATCGTGGGCGAATCGGTCGCCGCCGGCGTCACCGTACCGATCATGCGGCGATTCTTCGGCGCGGACGCATGGCAGGCGACGTTCGTGGTGTGGTCGGTGCCGGTGCTGCTGGCGGCAGCGCTGTGGGCGCTGCTCGCTCCCGCCGCCCCGGCGACGCGGGCGCGTCCCGCGGTCGCGGGCGGAGCCAGCTCCGAGCCCGCGCTCACGCCATCGCCCACGGACACGCCCGCTCGCCCGCGGGTCAGCGCGCTGCACCTGGGTATTCTGCTCGGCTGCGGCAGCCTGGTCTATTTCGGCATGAATGGGTGGATCGCCAACTACAATCG
>JAICVS010000142.1 GCA_025935195.1 Ktedonobacterales bacterium | reverse complement strand
TGGTTATCGAACTAATTTACAACATAATAGGCGAGATGTCAAGAAGCGGAGGTAAGGATTGCCGGGCGGGCAAGGGGATCGCGGCCACGCTGGCGTGTGATACCGCGTTGTGGTGACTAGTCGTCATTCGTACGCTCCCCGGCATGATGCGGTTTTACACTTTATGATGGACTGCCCGCCCGCGACGGCCAGCCAGCCGGCGATGGCAATCGCGCCTGGATGGCCAGTGGCCGCGACGTCCGGCCAAGGCGGACTGGGAGCCGAGGAGGGCGGGGGCGCGTTGACGTGGCGGCACTGGGTGTGCCTACAATGGGCCGGATGTCCGCCCCGTGGGGCGCACGCTCCGGCCCTGTAGCTTAATGGACAAAGCACCGGTCTTCTAAACCGGTCATCCGGGTTCGATTCCCGGCGGGGCCGCCCACCGCAAAGTCCCATGAATTCAGCACAAAAAAGACACCGGATGCTGAGTGAGCATCCGGTGTATCGGCGCATTGCCCCCGACACTGCCCCCAATTACGCGAATACGCCCCCAAATAGCCACTCCATGGCGTCCCGCGCCGGCTTGCGCATGGCGGCCTGGACATGCCCGTAGGTGGCGAGCGTGAAGGCCACCGACGCATGGCCAAGCATTTCTGAAACGACGAGCGGCTGCACGCCTTTGAGCAGCAGCAGCGTCGCGGCGGTATACCGGAGGTCGTGTGGCCGGATGTACTGCTGCGCGCGCCAATTCGTGGGCGTGTAAGGGGTGCCAGCCGTCGTGCGGAAGACGAGCTGGTGTGAGTTCCACGCCGCTGCCCCGCGGGCCAGCCGTTCCGCCATTTGCGCCACCCTGGCAAATGTGGCGGAGGAGATGGTGGCGCACGTATCTCACGACGTATGGGCAATGAAGTCCACGACGACGCGGGCCAGCTCTTCGCCTTTGTCTTCTTGGAGGAAGTGGCCGGCGCCGGTGATGGTGGTGTGGGGCTGGCCGGCGGCGCCGGGGATGGCCTGCTGGAGGTATTTATCCGCGCCGCGTGTGATCGGGTCGCCGTCGCTGAAGGCGGTGAGGAACGGCTTCGTCCATTGGCCGAGGACGGCCCAGGCGCGCCGGTTCGGCTCACTGGCGGGGTCGTCAGGCGCGACGGGAACGATCACGGGAAACTGGCGCGCGCCGGCCAGATAGCGGTCGTCGGGGAACGGCGCGTCATACGCCGCGACCACCTCACCCATCGCTCTGCTTTCCGGCGTTCTGAGTCCGAGGCATCAGAGGACCGCTACATCAGCGTCCCATGAAGGTGCGAAACTCAGTGATGTCGAAGTAGATGGTGAGTGCCGCGATCTTCCCATCGGCGATCTTCCAGATTTCGGCGTCGTCCTGGTGCAGCCTCCCGCCGCTGGGCGACAGGTAGTCGTAGCTGACGACGGCAGCGGCGTCGTCGCCGTCAACGATCAACTGCCGCGGCTGGACGCGCTCGACGGCGCGCAGAAAGCCGGTGAATGACTGGATGAACGCGTCTCGGCCTTCGGCGTGCAGCCGCTTGCTGGCATCGGCAAAGACGACGTCTTCCGCCAGATCCCGTTGCCATGCGTCAGTCTTTTGCGCGAGGCTCTCGTAGAAATTGCGGATGATGTCTGGTACGGTCATAGAGGTTTGCTCCTAATAGAGAAGACCGCCGCCCACATTGGAACGACGGTTTAAGCATGGGCTAGCTGGTCGGGGTGGCCGGATTCGAACCGGCGACCTCATGGTCCCAAACCATGCGCGCTGACCGGCTGCGCTACACCCCGTCGCGGTCCCAGGTAGTATAGGCACCCGGCCGGGCGAGCGTCAAGCGCGGGCGAAGGAGCCGGAGAAGTTGGGGAGCGCGCGGCCCGGTCAGCGCGTCGGCGGAGTGCCCTGGAAGGTTTGCATCAGCAGCACGAGGTTGAGGGTGATGATGGCGGCGGCAACGGCCCAGCCCAGGACGCGCGTCGCGCGGCGGTTCACCAGATCGCGCATGATGTCACGCCGGCCGGTGAAGTAGAGCAGCGGCACGACGGCGAAGGGCAGCACCAGGCTCAACACGACCTGGCTGAGCACGAGCGTGCTGGTGGGGTCGAGGCCGATGGCGATCACCACCAGCGCCGGGATCATCGTGATCAGGCGGCGCAGCCAGGCGGGGATGCGCCAGCCCAGGAAGCCATCCATGATCACCTGCCCGGCGAGCGTGCCGACGGCCGAAGAGGAGAGGCCGGAGGCCAGCAAGGCGATGGCGAAGATCGTCGAGGAGGCGCCGCCGAGCAGCGGCGTCAGCGTCTCGAAGGCGTTTTCGAGGCTGGCGACGCCGGTGTGGCCGCTGCTGAAGAAGACGGCGGCGGCCATGATCATCATCGCGCCGTTGACCAGCCCCGCGAGGCCCATCGCGATCCAGATGTCCAGCCGCTCGAAGCGGTAGATAGCCCGCGCCTCGGCGCGGCTGCGCGGCCGTACGCGATTCTGTGTCAGCGCGGAGTGGAGGTAGACGACGTGTGGCATCACCGTGGCGCCGAGGATGCCCACGGCCAGCAGCACACTGCCGCGGCCGTCGAGCTGCGGCACGAAGGTGTGCGCGGCGATGGCGCCGGCGTGCGGCCGGGCGAGGACGATTTCCGCCAGATAGCTGAGGGCGATCACGCCGACGAGGCTGGCGATGACGGCTTCGAGCGGACGGAAGCCATGGCGCTGCAGCGCGAGGATGGCGAAGGTGGTGACGCCGGTGAGCAGCCCCGCGACAAAGAGCGGGATGTGAAAGAGCAGGTTGAAGCCGACGGCGGCGCCCAGGAACTCCGCGAGGTCGGTCGCCATCGCGCCAACTTCGGCGACCACCCAGAGGCCGACGCTGGCGGGGCGCGGCAGACGCTCGCGGCAGATCTGCGGCAGGTTGCGGCCGGTGGCGATGCCCAGCTTGGCCGAGAGCGTTTGCAGCAGCACGGCCATGAGATTGCTGGCGAGGATCACCCAGAGCAGCAGATAGCCGTAGCGCGAGCCGGCGGAGATGTTGGTGGCGAAGTTGCCAGGGTCAATGTAGGCCACGGCGGCGATGAAGGCCGGCCCCATGAAGGGCAGCGCCCGGCGCAGGCTGAAGCCGTGGCCGGAGCTCAGCACTTCACGCGCCGCCGCCACCGTGCGTGCGCTGCCGCCCGTCGTGACACGCGGCAGCGGCCGTGAGGGCCGCTCATCCGTCTTGGCGCCGGGGCGCGCTGTCACATCCATCGCCTTTGCCCACATCTACTCTGCCAACAGAGATTATCGCTGGATCGCTTATTCCGCGAGAAGCGTCACGCGCACGCCCGCCGCCACCTGGGGGCCGACGGCGTGCTCCTGGCCGTCGTCGGGATCGCCGATATGCACGCGCAGCGGCCCGCCGAAGGGGGCTTTGTCGCGCACGAGCACGCTCGCGCCCGGCACGAGGCCGAGGTCGGCGAGGTAGCGCAGCAGGGCGGCGTCGTCGTCGTAGACGCGGCGCACGACGGCCCGACGGCCGCACTCCAGGTCCACCAGCGGCTGCGTCTCAGCGGCGACCACCTCACCGGAGCGGCTGGGGATCGGGTCGCCATGGGGATCCTCGGTGGGGTAGCCCAGGCGCGCGTCGAGCCGATCCTCGAACTCCTCAGAGATGGCGTGTTCCAGGCGCTCGGCCTCGGCGTCCACCGCGTCCAGGCTGTAGCCCAGCTCGCGTACGAGGTACAGCTCGATCAGCCGATGGTGGCGGACCAGCTCGGCGGCCAGCCGCTCGCCCGCGGCCGTCAGCTCAACGCCATGATACTTGGTGTGGTTGACGTAGCCCTTCTCGGCGAGCCACTTGAAGAGCTGGGTGACGGTGGCTTCGCTGAGCTGGCCATCCGGCTCCAGCGATTGCAGGCGCTCGCGCATGGCGGACGTGGTGACACGCTCGCCGCGCTCGCGCAGCTTGTAGGTGTATTTCAGACAGTCCAGCGCCCGCGTGGGCAGGCCGAGCCATTCCGCCGTCATGCGCCACCATCCCCCTCGCCAGTGAGATTTTAGACTTGCAAAAGATAGTTTACATGCATGTGTATCTAGAAGTCAATAGTGGCAAAAATAGTCCCGCGATCCTGGCGGCGCGCGCGGAACAGCCTCGCCCTCCCATCCATACGGGACAGGAGGGCGAGAACCTATGGCTATGGCCTTGGCCGCGACGCGCCTCCCTCGCGCGCCCCTCCGTGACCCTCCGTGACCCTCCGTTGCCTCCGTTCCTCTGTGTTGGTTCTCGTCTCTGGAGGCCGGGGGTGAGGAACCCTCAGCGCGCCCGCGCGGCGGCATCCAGCAGCGCACGCTTGGTGAGGACACGCGCCAGGTGCGCGCGGTACTCACTGGACGCGTAGGTGTCGCTCATCAGCTCCATGCCGTCGGTGACGGAAGCGACGGCGCTGGTGAGCGTCGCGTCGTCGAGGGTCTTGCCGGCAATGGCCTGCTCGACGCCGCTGGCGCGGGCGGCGTGGGCGCCGGCGCCGGTGACGCCGATACGCGCCGCCTGGACCGTGCCGTCGTCGTTCAGCATCACCACCGCCGCCACGCCGACGACGGCGTAGCCGCTGGCGGGATGGCGGTGCTTCTGGTACGACGTGCCGGTGTGCGGGCGGTCGGTGGCCGCGAACTTCACCGCGGTCAGCACCTCAGCCGGATCGAGCGAGGTGGTGAGCAGGTCCACGAAGAAGTCTTTGGCCGCGATGGTGCGCTGGCCGTTGGGGCCGACCGCGCGCAGCTCCGCGTCCAGCGCGACGGCGACGGCGGGCAGATCGCCGGCCGGATCGGCGTGGGCGAGGCTGCCGCCGACGGTGCCGCGCGCGCGCACCTGCGGATCGCCGACCTGGGAGATCGCCTGGACGAGCAGCGGGCAGCGCCGTTGCACCACCGGCGAGTCAATCGTCTGGAAGTAGGTGGTGGCGGCGCCGATCACGACGCCGTCGCCCTCCTCGCTGATGCCGCGCAGCTCGGCGACATTGCGCAGGTCCACCAGCGCGGCGGGGGCGGCCATGCGCAGCTTGAGCAGCGGGATGAGGCTCTGGCCGCCGGCCAGCACCTTCACCTCGCCGCCGTTCGGATCGCCCTGTTGCAGCAGCGCCACGACCTCCCGTAGCGAGGCCGGAGCGTGATAGGCAAAGTCAGTCGCGTACATCGCTGATCTCTCCTCGCCGGACTAGTGGCCGTTGGAGCCGCCGCGCGCCTGCTGGATCGCGTGCCAGACGCGCTCCGGCGTGAGCGGCATGTCGAGGTTCTTGATGCCGAGCGGCGCGAGCGCGTCCACGACGGCGTTCACCACGGCCTGGGTGGAGGCGATGGTGCCGGCCTCGCCGATGCCCTTGGCGCCGTGTGGCGTCTGTGGGGCGGGCGTGACGGTGCGGTCGAGCTCCATGAAGGGAATCTGCCGCGCGTTGGGCACGACGTAATCCATCATGCTGCCGGTGATGAGGTTGCCGTTCTCATCGTAGATGGCGTGCTCGTAGAGCGCCTGGCCGATGCCCTGGGCGATGCCGCCGTGGATCTGGCCGTCTACGATGGTGGGGTTGATCACCACGCCGCAGTCGTCCACGGCGATGTAGCGCAGAATCTTGGTCTCGCCGGTCTCGGCGTCCACCTCGGCGACGCAGATGTGCGTGCCGAAGGGGAAGACGAAGTTGAGCGGGTCAAAGAAGGAGTTCTCCTCCAGGCCGGGGGCCATGCCATCGGGCAGGTTCCAGGCGAGGTTGGCTTGCAGCGCGATGTCCTGAATGCTGAAGGACTTGCCAGGGCTGCCGGCGACGAAGAACTTGCCGTTCTCGGCGACGATGTCCTCCGGGGCGGCCTCCAACAGGTGCGCGGCCAGCTTCTTGGACTTTTCGAGCACCTTCTCAGTGGCGAGGTAGACGGCGGAGCCGCCGACGGCGTTGCCGCGGCTGCCGTAGGTGCCCCAGCCCATTGAGATCGCGCCGGTATCGCCGTGGACGACCTCGATGTCTTCGATGGGCAGGCCCAGCTTGTCGGAGACGATCTGCGCGAACGTCGTCTCCTCACCCTGGCCGTGGGGGCTGGTCCCCGTTAGCACGATGGCCTTGCCGGTGGCGAGCAGGCGCACCGTGCCGACCTCCCACTGACCGGCCTGGAAGCCGATGTCGTCCATCAGGCGCGAGGGGGCGAGGCCGCAGCACTCCATGTAGGTGGAGAAGCCGATGCCGACGTACTTGCCCTGCTGGCGTTGCTGGCGCTGCTCCTGACGGAAGCTGTCGTAGCCGACCATCGCCAGCGCCTTGTCCAGCGCGGCCTGGTAGTTGCCGCTGTCGTAGACGAGGCCGGTGGCGCTGGTATAGGGGAAGGCGTCGGCGGGGATGAGGTTCTTGCGCCGCAGCTCGACCGGGTCCATGCCCAGCTCGCCGGCCAGGCGGTCCACCATGCGCTCGATCAGATACGACGCCTCCGGGCGCCCCGCGCCGCGATAGGCCGAGGTGGGCGTGGTGTTGGTCATCGCGCCGATCACTTCGATCTGCGCGTTGGGGATGGTGTAGGCGCCGGGGACGACCAGCCCGAAGAGCCAGGTGGGCACGCCGGCGGCGGGGCCGGTCGAGGTGTAGGCGCCCATGTTCGCGTAGGATTTGACGCGCACGCCGGTGATTTTGCCGTCTCGCGTCGCCGCCAGCTCGGCCTCCTGCGTCTGCGCGCGGCCGTGGATGGTGCCGACGAAGTTCTCGCGGCGGTCCTCCACCCACTTGACGGGCAGGCCGAGATCGCGCGTGGCGAAGATGGCGACCACGTCGCTGGGGTAGGTGTCAATCTTGCTGCCGAAGCCGCCGCCGACATCACGCGAGATCACGCGGATCTTGTTTTCGGGGATGCCGTTGAGCAGTGAGAAGACGAAGCGTGTGATGTGCGGGTTCTGCGTCGTGTGCCAGATCGTCAGCTCGCCGGTGCCGGGATCCCAGCGCGCGACGGCGCTGCGCGGCTCCATCGCGTTGGGGATGAGACGCTGCTGAATGAAGCGTTCCTTGATCACCACCTCGGCGTTCTGGAAGGCGGCGTCGGGATCGCCGCCGGCGATCTTCCAGTGGAAGAGCACGTTGTCGGGCACATCACTGTGGAGCTGCGGCGCGCCGGGCTTGACGGCCTCTTCCTCGTTGACGACGACCGGCAGCGGCTCGTAGTCTACGTCAATCTGATCGAGCGCGTCGCGGGCGATGGCTGGGCTGTCGGCGACGACGACGGCGACCTGATCGCCGGTGTAGCGCACTGTGTCAATCGCGATCACCGGGTAGGCCGGCGTCTTGAAATTGGCGTCGGGGATGATGAAGACCGGCGGCATGTTGCCGACCTTGCCTTCGAGGTCTTTGCCGGTGTAGACGGCGCGCACGCCGGCCATAGCCTTGGCCTTGCTCGTGTCTATGCTCTTGATGCGCGCGTGGGCGTACGGGCTGCGCAGGATCGCCATGTGGACCATGCCGGGCAGCTTGATATCGTCGGTGTACTGGCCGTGCCCGGTGATGAAGCGCGGGTCTTCGCGGCGCTTGACGGCCGCGCCGATCATGCTGGTGGCTGCCATAAACCTACTCTCCTTCGGCTCGCGCTATTCGCCGCTGGCGCCGCCGGCGGCGGAGGCGCCGACGGGCTGAGCCGCGGGCTGGCCTTGCATGTCGCTCGCGGCTTTGCGCACGGCGGCGACGATGTTCTGGTAGCCAGTGCAGCGGCAGAGGTTGCCCTCGAGCTGCTCGCGGATCTCCTCGTCGCTGGGGTTGGGGTTGCGCTTGAGGATGCCCACGGCCGCCATGATCATGCCAGGGGTGCAGAAGCCGCATTGGAGCCCGTGCAGATCCCAGAACGCCTGCTGGATGGGGTGGTAGGCGTCGCCGACGGCCAGGCCCTCGACGGTGCGGACCTCGGCGCCGTCGGCCTGGACGGCGAGCACCATGCAGCTCTTGACGGCATCGCCGTTCAGCAGCACCGTGCAGGCGCCGCACTGGCCGGTGTCGCATCCCACGTGCGTGCCGGTCAGGTTGAGGCCGTCGCGCAGGAAATGCACGAGCAGGGTGCGCGGCTCGACCTCACCCTGCCGCTCGACTCCGTTGACCTTCAGACGAATCGTCTGCCGCATACTCCGTAATCCCTTCCTCTAGCTGTGCCGGCCCTACTGGTAGGCCATCCGGTGACCTCTTAGGTATCAAGGTGTCTCGGACTCGGATGACCGTGCGGAGCTGGCACGATGGCGCGCGGGCCGCATCGCCCGATCTCGCGGTCTATCGCGGAGAGTGGAGAGGTTGCGCTACAGTCGTCGCACTACGGGGTTCGTCGCCGCGGCGGCGCCGCGGATTGGGAGTACGGGAACGCGAGCGCCAAGGCGCGGGGTTTAGCGCCCGAAGAGGCGGCGCCACCAGGAGCGCTGGCGCGCGGCGTCCGCGGCGGATGACGCGCTGGACGGCGCGGCGAACACCGAAGCGCCAACCGGCTCCGGCTCGCGGGCGGGAGACGCGGCTGACGGCGCGGACGCCACATCTGGCGCGGGTGGTGGCGTGGCGCTGGCGGGCGCCGGCATCGCGGCGGCAAGATTCTCCAGCGGCTCCGGGGCGACCGACATGATGGGCGCCGCTGGAGCGGGCGCGGGAGGGGGTTCCGGCATTGCGGCAGCCGGCATCGCCGCGGCTGGAGCGGGCGCCACGGCGGGCGGCGCCGGCTCAACCGGCGCCGATGGCATGGCAGTTGGTGCGGCGGCCATGGCAGGGGCGGAGGCGACATCCGCAACTCCGGCAGCGCCGACCGTCTCGCCCAGCTTGGCGAAGTACGACTTGATCAACATGCTCGCCGCGCCCCCCGCCAGGCGGTTGCCAACGCCGGCCAGCGCGCCGCCCAGCAGGGCCGTCCCCTGATAGGAGACGATGGTGGTGTTGGCATCGGGGGCGTCCAGCGTCAGCACGCCGTCGCCGTGCAGCACGCCGCGCAGGCCCTTGCCGTCCACGACGATGCGATAGCGCGCGGGCGGGTCTAGATCGGTGAGACGCAGTTTGCCGTCGTAGACGCCTTTGACGGCGGCGACGCCGACGTTCAGGCGCACGTTGTACGAGCCGTCGCCGGCGCGTTCGAGGCGCTCGCAGCCCGGAATAGTCTGCCGCAGCGTGTCCGGGTCTTGCAGCGCGGACCAGACGTGCTCGCGCGGGGCGCTCAGGGTGTAGGTGCCTGAGATGTCCATGGACGCTCTCCTTCCAACCAACCGCACTATACGGGGTCACGAGACTGGAAGCGAGGGTTAGGCAGCGGGGAATCGCTCGCGGGGCAGCAGCGGCGCCTTCTGAGGCGGGTGTGCGCAAAGTGTAGCACATAGGAGTAGCGAGTTTGCAACCGCTGGGTCTCCCTCATCCCAAGAACGTGGTGGAGCGGGCTTCCTGGCATGAATGCCAGGGGTAAGCGCGGTGAGGCGCGGGCGGGATGGGGTGGCAATGTTGACCGGCGCGGTGAACATTGCCATTTTTGCCGCTTTTTCATGGTGTGTTGGCCCCTTTTCTCACTCAATGCCTGAATTCAAGCCGGTTTGCCGGCTTTGCCGTTGCCGATTCGCGGCAAGATCGCGGCAAAAGTGGCAACGATCGCGGCAAGAAACGGCAAGGGGGATGGCAAAAACGGCAAGAAGTGGCAAGATCGGCGGCAAAAACGGCAAGGCTAGGCGGGGATGCGAGGGCATCCACGCGGTTGCGCATGCGGTTGCGACGAGATGAGGTTGGCATGGTTGCCTCGATCAGAGGGCTGCGCAGGTGATGAAGGCGCCGGATGGCGCCGTGTGAATAGAACTAAATTACCACAAACAAGAGGGGATGTCAAGAGAACACGATGCGTGGGCTGTCCCACATGACTGACAGTCAGTCATAGCGATGTGCGTTGAGGTGTTGTCATACCACGTCCGGTTCGGTGGTGGTGCTATGCGCGGACCAGCCGGTCGGCCGGCGATTGATGGTTTTTGACAATTCACGACGGACACGTCGCCGTGCGGGCCAGCCGGCGATTGAAATCGCGCCTGGAGGGCGTACGGCCGCGAAGTTCGCCGTCGCGGACTGGGATGACAGGAGGTGGGCGGTGGTGATGGTGGAGAAGGTCAGCGCATGAGCAGGAGATCGCCGAAGTCGGCGGGTTGCATGGAGGTGAAATCCTTCTGCGGCACTTTGAAATAGTCCCAGCGGACGCCAGTGAGGTCGGTGGCGTTGTCGCACCAGAGGCGGGCGGCTTGATCTTTGTAGGCGACTTCGATGGTCTCGGCGCCTTTGGTCTCGACCACCCAGTGGGTCTCGTCGCTGGTGACGGCGACGAAATCGGGGTAGTAGTAGCGCAGGCTGGCGGACTGGTCGGTGTATTCGATGGCGAAGCCGAAGGAGTCGGGGACTTTGCACCAGGCGCGGACGTCGCCCGCGCCGTCCAGGAACTTGGCGAAGCGGCGCTCGAAGTCGTTGGTGCAGGGGGCGTAGTTGAGGACGCACTTGCGGCCTTCGAGGGCGTTGGGGTTGGAGAAGGGGAACGGCAGCACGCTGGAGAGAGGACGCGCCTCGGTCAGCAGGGCCGGCTCCAACTCCTCGACGATCTTGTCGCGCAGGGCGGCGGTGAAGAGCTTCTTGACGACGTAGGCGACGGGCGGGCGGGCCATCGCCTGGATGATCTGGGGGTCGTCCACGTTGACCGGCTCGCCGAAGGCTTTGACCGCGAAGTATTCTTTGACTTTGGGCACGAGCGCGGCGAACTGCGCGGGCAGTTTCAGGTCTTTGGCGATCAGGCGGGCGTAGTAGCCGATGACCTCGCCGGAGGTTTGCGGCGTGGGGATGGTGTATTCGCGCGAGAACTCCTTCTCCATGGTGACGAAGTCGTAGCCGTCGTAGTGGAAGTTGCGCTCGGCGGCGTCGCCGGGCTTCTTGGGGAGGACAGGCGAGAGGAAGGCGCGCACGTTGACGGCGGCGATCTCATCGGCCAGGGACTTCTTGCGCTGGAGGATGGGGCTGAGCTGGGGGATGCCGATGTCGAAGGCGCGCTTGTCGGGGGCGGGCTGGATGGTGAGGATGGTGAGCTTGTCTTTGCCCAACTCGAACTTGTCGAGCTGG
>JAICVS010000055.1 GCA_025935195.1 Ktedonobacterales bacterium | reverse complement strand
TGCCGTTTTTGCCACCCACGTTGCCGTTTCTTGCCACTTTTTGCCATCCATGTTGCCGTTTTTTGCCGTTTTTGCCGCCCATAACACCAAATGTCACGTTGCCGAAGCGGCCAAACCGGCTTGAATGCGGCATCCGCGACGAATCGGCGGTCGAAACAACAGTGAAAAGCGGCAAAAACGGCAATGTTGACCATCCCACTCAACATTGCCACTCCCCCTCTGCCCCCTCTCCCCGCGGGGAGAGGGGGTTGGGGGTGAGGAACCCCAACCGGCGTCGGCCGGCCATTTTCACGATGTGAAATGTTTTTGCGTATTATGGTCTAGCCCGTTGACATAGACTGAGCCGTCAGGTAGCATTGCACTCAATACACAGGGGCAAAATCTGAAGCTGCTTCAGGGAAAGGAGTGTCTGCCGCCCAGCATCGTCCTCCTGGACGCTTGAGCCAACACGCATCCAGCACACGTCACGCGACGCCGCGTACCGAACAACGGCATACCCGCTCGAAAGGAGCACCGCCTGTGGCAACCAACGCTGCCGCACAGAGGCTTCCGAACCGCTGGATCATCGTCGTCGCTGCAGTTGTCATGCAGCTCTCCCTCGGCTCCGTCTACGCCTGGAGCGTCTTCGTCACGCCGCTCATCAACGCCCACAAGTCCCAGCACTGGTCGAATACCGAGGTCACGCTGACCTTCACCATTGCCATCGCCGTCCTCGGCATCGGCGCCGCCATCGGCGGCTTCTGGATGGACCGCGTCGGTCCCCGCTTCGTTGCCACCGTCGCCGGCGTCTGCTACGGAATCGGCGTGCTGCTCGCGGGCTTCTCTGGCGATAGCCTGCCGATCCTCTACGCCACCTATGGCGTCCTCGGCGGCCTGGGCATGGGCCTCGGCTACATCGTCCCCGTCGCCACGCTCGTCAAGTGGTTCCCCGACAAGCGCGGCGTCGTCACCGGCCTCGCTGTCATGGGATTCGGCGGCGGCGCCGTGATCACCTCGCCGGTCGCTACCGCGCTCATCGGCTCCGTGGGCGTCAGCCAGACGTTCATCACCCTCGGCATCGTCTATCTCATCCTCGTCGTGATCGCGGCCCAATTCTACGCCAATCCCCCGGTGGGCTACACGCCGCCCGGATGGACGGCATCCGCTAAGGTCACATCGCAGCGGGCCAACAAGGACTTCACACCAGCCGAGGCGCTGACGCGCGGCCAGTGGTACGTGCTGTGGGCAATCCTCACGCTGAACGTGACAGCGGGCATCGCGATCATCTCGCAGGCCAAGCCGCTGGCGCAGAGCGTCGGCGCCACCGCGGTCGTCGCCACGGGCTTCGTCAGCGTCGTCGCCATCTTCAACGGCCTGGGCCGCTTCGCCTGGGCCTCGTTCTCCGACCTGGTCGGCCGGCGTCAGGTCTTCATCACCATGTTCGCGCTGCAAGTTGTGCTCTTCTTGGTGCTCAGCCGGTTGCCGGCGTTCGCGGTCTTCGCGCCGCTGGCGTTCATCGTCGCCCTCTGCTACGGTGGCGGCTTCGGCACCATGCCAGCCTTCGCCGCCGACTACTTCGGCCCCAAGCGCGCGGGCGCCATCTACGGCACCATGCTCACCGCCTGGAGCGCCGGCGGCGTGCTCGGCCCCATCCTGATCGCCCAGGTGATCGACCGCACCGGCGGCTACGGCCCGGCCTTCACCATCATCGCCGTGATCATGCTGCTCAGCATCGCCCTGCCGCTCTTCGTCCGCCCGCCCAAGGTCACGGCGGATGTCGCACCCAGCGGCCAGGCGCAGGTCTCCCCGGCATAGCGCCGTCACATCAGCAAGTGGCACGAGGCGCATCCCTCCTCCTGCCGCGTTCATCCACTTCGCGCCGGATGCCGATGGGATTCGCCCCCGTCGGTGTCCGGCACCGCCCCGGCAACGTATCACAGCGCGACTCAACCGGCGCGGCCTAACAGCCGCATGCTCTCGCCGCGACGCACGCAGGCGGGCAGGCGCTTGCGCCTCATCCGCCCGCCTATGTGCGCCGGCCGGCGGTGTCAGCGACGACACATCTCTGGAATTGTCGAGGTAGCATCCCATGGCAAAGCTTATCGCCCCCTCCCTCTGGGCTGGGTGGAAGCCCTTCGGCATCGGCGAGACCAAGCCGCATCACTTCTCGGAGATCGCCAAAACCGCCTGGGAGAACAAGCGCCACCCGCTCTACGCCTGGCGCGTGCTCAACAAAGGCGTCTGCGACGGCTGCGCGCTCGGCACCACCGGCATGCGCGACTGGACGATTGACAGCATCCACCTGTGCACCGTCCGCCTCAACCTGCTCAAGCTCAACACGATGGACCCGCTGCCCTGGAAGCGCCTCACCAAAGATGTCGCCGGCCTCAAGCAGCTCTCCAGCGCCCAACTGCGCGACCTCGGCCGCCTGCCCTACCCAATGGTGCGCCGTCGCGGCGAGGCCAACTTCAGCCGCGTCTCCTGGGATGACGCGCTCGACCTCGTCGCCGGCCGCATCAAAGCCACTCCGCCGGAGCGCCTCGCCTTCTACATGACCTCGCGCGGCATCACCAACGAGGTCTACTACGTCGCCCAGAAGGCCGCCCGCTACATCGGCACCAATCACGTAGACAACTCCGCCCGCGTCTGCCACTCCCCCAGCACCGTCGCGCTCGGCCAGACCGTCGGCGTCGGCGCCTCCTCCTGCTCCTACAAAGACTGGCTCGGCACCGACCTGATCATCTTCATCGGCAGCAACGTCGCCAACAACGAGCCGGTGACCACCAAGTACCTGTATCAGGCCAAGAAAGGCGGCACCAAAGTCGCCGTCGTCGGTCCGTACAAAGAGCCGGGCATGGTGCGCTATTGGGTGCCGTCCTCAGCCGAGAGCGCGCTCATGGGCACCAAGCTCATGGACCAGTTCTATCAGGTCAGCACCGGCGGCGACGTCGCCTTCCTCAACGGCGCCCTCAAATACCTCGTCGAGCAGGACTGGGTGGATCACGACTTCATCGCCGCCCACACCGTTGGCTGGGATGAGACGGTGGCGACGCTGGCCGGGCAGGACTGGGAGATGCTGGAGCGGCTCAGTGGCGCCAGCCACGACGACATGCGCCGCTTCGCCGAGATGGTTCACAGCGCGCCCAAAGGCATTCTCGTGTGGAGCATGGGCATCACCCAGCACGAGTTCGGCGCCGACAACGTCCGCGCCATCGTCAACATCGCCCTCTCGCAGGGTTGGCTCGGCAAAGAAAATTGCGGCGTCGTGCCCATCCGCGGCCACAGCGGCGTGCAGGGCGGCGCCGAGGTCGGCGCCGTGCCGAACCTCTTCCCCGGCGGCAAGCCCGTCAACGCGGAAAACGCCAGGCTCTTCGGCGAGCATTGGGGCTTCGACGTACCCACGTGGCCCGGCCTCAAGGCGGGGCAGATGATTGATGCCGCCTACGACGGTGAGATCGACATCCTCTATTGCAGCGGCGGCAACTTCCTCGAAGTGATGCCCGACCCCGCCTACGTGCGCGAGGCGCTCGACAAAGTGCCGCTACGCGTGCATCAGGACATCTACCTCACCACCCAGATGCTCGTGGACCCCGCCGACACCGTCGTGCTGCTGCCCGTGCAGACGCGCTACGAGCAGAAGGGCGGCGGCACCGAGACCACCACCGAGCGCCGCATCATCTACAGCCCCTACGTGCGCGGCCACCGTGCCGGCCAGGCGCGCAGCGAGTGGGAGGTCTTCCAGGATCTCGCCGCGCGTGTGCGCCCGGACCAGAAAGAGCGGATCATCTTCAAAGACGCCCAGGCCATCCGCGACGAGATCGCCCGCGTGATGCCCAACTACGCCGGCATCGAGACATTGCGCAAGCAAGGCGATCAGGTGCAGTATGGCGGCCGCTTCCTGTATGCCGGCGGCCAGTTCAAGACCACCGACGGCAAAGGCCACTTCTCCGCGCTCACCCCGCCGGAGCTGAGTCTGGCGGAAGGCAAGTTCATCCTCTCCACGCGCCGCGGCAAGCAGTTCAACAGCCTCATCCACAAGAAGGTGGACCCGCTCACCGGCGCCGACCGCGACGCGCTGCTGATGGCGAAAGAGGATGCCGCCGCGCTCGGTCTGCGCGACGGCGACCGTGTCACCGCCCGCAGCGACAACGGCGCCAGCATGGAGTTCCGCGTGCGCGTGGACAACATCAAGCCGCGCAACCTGCAAGCGCACTGGCCCGAAGCCAACACGCTGATCCGCCGGCGCGTCTGTGAGGTCTCCTCCGGCGTGCCCGACTACAATGCCATCGTCGAGCTGGTTCCGGCCACCGCGACACAGCGTGTCGCGGTCGGCGCCGGAGCGAGCGCCACAACCACCGCCTGATTGCTCAGGCGCGTATCGCACTCTACGTGACCACAGCGGGACGGGGCGGGCCTTCCCATCCAAACGGCAGGTCCGCCCCATCCGCTAATGGGTCGCCCAAAGCGTTGGTGCGGTGGAGCAGGCATTCCTGCCTGCTGGCCGACAGGAATGTCGGCCCCACCTAATGAGCCTAACAGTTAGCCTTCCACCCGCTCGTAGTGGTGGACGATCACCGGCTCGGTGTAGAGGCCGTTGATCTGCGCGCGGTACTCCGCGAAGAGCGGCCCGCCGCGGAACGTCACGATGTGGTCGTTCAGCGTCTCCCACTCGATCTCATAGATGAAACGGTCCGGCTCCTCGACACAGTGGCGCAGCGTCGCGGAGCGGCAGCCGCTCGCGCCGCGAATCACCCCCAGCCCGCGCAGCAGCCCATCCCGCAGCTCGCCGGCTTTGCCCGGTCGCGCCGTGAATTGGGCGATCTCCAGCACCATCGCTCCACGCTCCTCTCTCCATCAGTCCGGCGCTCACGCCGCGTCTGCCGCCAGCGCCCAGTCCTGCTCGAACGTCCCGCTCAGTGTGCCCAACCCCGCTGGATCGGCCAGCACGATGCCCAGCTCGCGGTTGCTCTCCAGCGACGTCGCCGAGAAGTTCTCCGAGCCGACGAACGCCAGCCAGTCATCCGTGAGCAGCAGCTTGGCGTGCATGTACGGCGCCGTCAGATAGCGCACCCGCACGCCGCCCCGCACGAGCCGCGCCACGCCCGTCCCGCTATCGGGAGCGCCCGCGCTTGGCGCTGGCAGCACCACCCGTACGTCCACGCCTCGCCGCGCCGCCGCGATCAAGCGATCCTCCGAGCGCGTATCGAACATCTCCTCATCTTCCAGCCGCAGGCCGCGCGCCGCACCGTCCATCAACGCAGCTAGCTCCGGCCGCGCGTTCACCGGGCTGACCACCAGCCGCGCCTGCCGCAAGACGGGCGCCCGCCGCTCCCAGTCCGCCAGGAACAGCTCACGCACGTCCGCCACATCGCCGGCATCCGTGTCAATCACGCCGTACTCGCGGTTGGCCGTCGTGCCGCTACCCCCCAGGCCCGCACGACTGAGGTTGCTCGTCAGGATGTAGGCCGTGGCGCCGTCCACCACCAGCGCCTTCTCATGTGTGAACGTGAAGGCTGGGCTGCTGGCACGCGCCCGCGCGCCCGCCGCGCTCAGCTCCTCCAGAATACGCTGCGCCGAGACCTGCCCATCGCCGAAGGGGTGCAGCTCCAGCAGCACGCGCACATCCAGCCCGCGCGCCGCCGCATCCTCCAGCGCGCGGATCACCGTCCGGTCTGACATCAGGTAGACCTCGACCCAGATCGAGCGCGTCGCCCCGGCGATGGCCTGTGTGATCGGCGCCTCGCCCGCGTCCGGCTCGACATACACCCGCACCCCACGCGCGGCACAGCCGGTATCCGCGCAGATCAGCGGCGCGAGAGCGGGAGCGGCCTGCCCTCGTACGCTGGACGCGCCACCCGGAGCGCAGGCGGCCAGCGCGAGCGACAGCGCGCAAAGCCAGCCAGCCCATGCCAGCTGCCCTCGTCGTCCCACGCTTCGTGCCAACCGCATGCGCTCACCTCCCGCACGCAGTATACTCGCCGCGTGGCAGGAGGCAAGCGCATGAACGGAAGCGGTGGCTACCTTCTGACCACTCGCGCGCTGGCTACCCGCGCGTGCGCCCGCGCTGGCCGCATCCGGCCTGAGCGCCAGCCAACTGCCGCGTCGGCCAGCAGCACGACGCTGCCCAGCGCGAGCAGCAGCCCAGTATCGAGCGCGCCGCCGAACGCCACCGACGGCATGGGCCATTGCGCGGGCGCACCATCCAACAAATAGAAACTGAGGCCCATCAGCGCCGCCGCCAGCGCCGCCGCCGGTTCCAGCCACGCCAGCGCGCGCTCGCCCAGCGCGAGCCATGCGAGCCAGCGCGCCTCCGGCGCAACGGGCGCCAGCCGCCCACGCAGCACAGGCGCGAGCAGCGCCACCAGCGCGCCCACAATCAGCCCCAGGCCCGCCAGTGTCTCGCCCCACTCCACCAGCACGCCGAACGCGGCGCCATGCGGCAGCACGACCGCTCGCAGCAGCGCCGCGAAGGGCGCCGGAATGCGTCCGCCTTGCAGTGTGCTGGCGAGCAGCCCGCCGAGCGCGCCGGGGAAGTCCGCGTAGAGCAGCTTGTCTATGCCGGAGACCAGCCATTCATAGCCGAGCAGCAGTTGCAGCCCTGCCAGCGCAATCATGTGCGAGCGCGCCGCTGTCCGTACACCCTGCCGATCTGGCTGACCGGCTCGCGCCCGCCGTGAGACGCCCGCGTCATGCCTGATATGCCAAACGGCGGCTTGCCGCCTGATGCGCGTGATTCGCGGTTCCGGGGCGATCACTGTGTCGCGCCGGGGGTGCCGTGTGCCTTCGATCCGCGTTGCCATATGCCTTGCCCCTCCTGGTGAAGCCGCGCGACGCCAGATCAATCAGCGGTCCGGCATTCGGCTCACCACAGAGATCATGGGGCTTGTGATGCGTCTGTGACATCGGGAGACCACCCGCCGCTCACGGCGAAAACACCTGAGGGCATGCGGCAAAGGCTGATGCCGGGCAAACGCAACGGCCGGCCGGGGAACATTCCCTCAGCCAGCCGTTCGTAGTGTGGCGTACCGTATGTACCCTAGTGGTGCAGCGCGATGAAGAGCGGCGCCAGCACCAGCGTAATCGTGCTGAGCAGCTTGATCACCACGTGCAGCGATGGGCCAGCGGTATCTTTGAAGGGATCGCCGACCGTGTCGCCGACGACGCTCGCCGCATGCGCTGGACTACCCTTGCCCAGCGTCTTGCCGTTCTCGTCCTTCAGGTAGCCCGCCTCGATGAATTTCTTGGCGTTGTCCCAGGCGCCGCCACCGTTATTCATCACCAGCGCCATCATGATGCCGGCCACCGTCCCGACCATCAGCAGACCCGCTGCCGGGTACGGCCCAAGCACGACGCCAACCAGGATCGGCGTGCCAACCACCAGGATGCCCGGCAGCACCATCTGGCGCAGCGCCGCGCTCGTGCTGATGTCCACACAGCGCGCGTAGTCCGGCTCGGCCAGCCCCTGCATGATCTTCGGGTTGGCCTTGAACTGCCGCCGCACCTCCTGGATCATGCCCTGCGCCGCGTTGCCCACCGCGCGGATCGCCAGCGAGCTGAAGAGGAAGATCAGCATCGCGCCGATCAGCGCCGCGATGAAGATTGGCGGGTCCGCCAGATTCACCGTGAACGGCGTGGACGCCTCACTGCTGCCCGTGGTCTGCTGCGCGATCACATCCAGGTACGCGCTAAAGAGCAGGAACGCCGCCAGCGCCGCCGAGCCGATGCCATAGCCCTTCGTCAGCGCCTTGGTGGTGTTGCCCACGCCGTCCAGCGCGTCGGTGATGGTGCGCACAGCATCCGGCGCGCCGCTCATCTCGACGATGCCACCGGCATTGTCGGTGATTGGTCCGAAGGTGTCCATCGCCAGGATGTAGCCGGCGCTCATCAGCATGCCGAGCGTGGCGACCGCCGTACCGTAGATGCCGCCGATACTGACGACGCCGTGGCTGCCCAGATCGGCCAGCGTGCCCAGGTAGTACGAAATGCCCAGCGCCGCGCAGATCGCCAGCACCGGCGCCGCCGTGTTCTCGAAGCCGACCGCCAACCCAGAGATGATCGTCGTCGCCGGGCCGGTCTTGCTGGCCTCAGCGATCTCGCGCACCGGGCGGTACGTGCCGGACGTGTAGTACTGCGTGATGTAGACGAAGGCGATGCTGTTCAGAATGCCTACCAGCCCGGCCAGCGCGAAGGCCCACCAGCGGCCGTTCGGCGGCTGCAACAGGAAGTACGCCGCGCCGACGATGAAGATCGCCGCGAGGACGGCCGTGAAGAAATAGCCGGCATTGAGCTGGCCCATCGCGATCTCGCCCGGGTCGCGCCCGCCAGCCTGCGCCGGCTCGCGCACCCGCGACTTACGCACGTAGAGCAGCCCAGCCATTGAAGCGATAATGCCCAGGCCAACCGCCACCAAGGGGAAGATCACCCACGCCGGGTTCGGATTGACACTACTGATCGCCACCGCGACGGCCGCGCCCAGGATCATCGCGCCGATGTTCTCCGCCGCCGTGGACTCGAAGATGTCGGCGCCGCGGCCCGCGCAGTCGCCCACGTTGTCGCCCACGAGGTCCGCGATCACCGCGGGATTGCGCGGATCATCCTCTGGGATGCCGGCCTCCACCTTGCCGACCAGGTCGGCGCCGACGTCGGCCGCCTTAGTGTAGATGCCACCGCCGAGCTGCGCGAACAGCGCCACGAAGCTCGCGCCGAAACCAAAGCCCACAATGGTGGCCGGCGTGGTGATCGGATTCTGCGTGCCACCGAAGAGGATGTAGACGACCGTCACGCCGAGCAGGCTGAGCGAGATCACCAGGAAGCCGGAGACCGCGCCGCCGCGCAGCGAGACCATCAGCGCGTCACCCAGGCCGCGCCGCGCCGCGCTCGCCACGCGGATGTTCGAGCGCACGGCCACCTGCATGCCGATGTAGCCGGCGATGCCGGAGCAGAAGGCGCCGATGGCGAACGAGATGGCCGTCTTCAGCGCGATCACGCCCGGCGAGTCACTTGTCGCCTTGTTACTGCCGCTTAGAAACGCCAGCAGCGCCGCGATAACCACGGCCGCGATCACCGCCAGTATCGTGATCGTGCGATACTGGCGGCGCAGGTATGCCTGCGCACCGGTGAAGATGGCGTCCGAGACCTTACGCATCTCGGGCGTGCCTGTGTCCTGGGCCAGCACCCAGCGAATGAGATAGAACGCGAATACGATCGCGAGCACACTGGCGACGATTGGTACAGCCAGCCACCACAGGATATTCACGGCTCTCTTTGCCCTCCTACGATCTCCGTGATCAGTATCAGGTGAAGCGAGACAACGCTGCGCTGCGTTGAGGCAAGGTCGCGCGCATGCGCGGCCCGCCCGTCGTTCCCATGCGCTCAGGCGGGCAGGAGTGCTAGAGATCCCGCGCCAGCCTGAGGAGCAAAATGGTGACCGGCGTGCTTAGCGGAAGCGCTTATCAGGGGAGCCTTAAGCAACGCGGAAAACCGCCCACGTGCCTTGCAGGTTGTCTGAGACGCTCTCATGCCAGGGGCATGATGCCACGAGTGTAGCATAGGTCGCGCGTGCTTGACAAGCGCCCTCCCTGAATCCATCCGGGTTCCCGGCCTCCTTGCGCTTCGCGCGTCCGCCGCCTGTCGTGGCCGCCTATGCTGGAATCAGGGCGAATCTAGATCAGTCGCCCTATCAATTACAATACTCAGCCATTTCGTCCACATACCAGACAGTGGGGGCCGACGCATCCGGCGAGCCAGCGGCCCCATGCGCCGCTGGCATTCGGGGGCCATGTCCGCATGCGCCATGCCGCGCGGATGGAGCGTCGCATGCCCATCCGCACGGTGGTGAAACTGCTGAGACGCTCATGCGCGAACGCCGTTGTGCTCAAGAGTCTGAGGCATCGAGGAGGGATGAGACAGCCATGGACGACGCCAGCGCACCTAACCCTGAAGCCTCCACAGCTCGCAAGAGGCGCGGAGGCTAAGAAGGCGTGAAGAGCCTGCTGGCGCCAGCCCGCTGAACAATCCGGCTACTCCCGATGCAGCGGGCCGCTGCCGATGGAGGTGGGCAGGTTCCGCTCACCGAACGGCCGCGGTCGCTCACCATAGCCAAAGGGGCGGGGCCGCTCGCCGTAGCCGTAGCGGTTGGGCTCCTGGGGCATGCCCTGCCCACGGCGCGACTCCTCGCCGCCCTCGTCCGGCCCGCGCGTGGTGTCGCGGTTCAGGTTCGGCTCACGATAGGGCCGCTCTGGCTCGCGGTACGGCCGCTCCGGTTCGCGGTACGGCCGCTCCGGCTCACGATAGGGCCGCGGCTCACGATGCGGCGCCATCGGCCCACCCTGGGCGGCTCCCCCTGGCATACCCATTCCCGCGCCGGGGCCTTCGAGCAGCTCCGAGCGTACGATGACGACTTCGGGCGGCGCGCTGATGCCGAGCTTGACCCGCTCACCCTCCACAGCCAGCACGTGAATGGTGATCACGCCATTCAGCACGATGGCCTCACCGGCTTTCCTTCGTAGCACGAGCATTGTACCTACCCCCTCCTCACAGGCTGTGGCGGCCCGCTGCCCCACCCACCTGGATGACACTCCCTGCGAAACCACCCCATCCGATAGGGTGACGCCCAGGCCCATTCAGTATCGCGCGGTGGCAGCCGGCATTCCCGCTGAGGAAGGGCATGGCGAACACTGCCCGCCACGCTCGCCCTCGTGCCGTCGCCATCCACATTGATCGCATTCACGGTATTCTATCACCGCGTTCCCGCTATCCCGTCTTGGCGCGACAGACACAGCCTGCCGCGCCACCCATGGAAGAACTGGTTGTCTTCACCTCGAAATCTGCCCGTCATGACCAGACAGCCGGAATGCGGGCGGTTGTATAGGTTATAACGAGTGCGCCGCTCGCGAGTACCGTCGTTTTCCACATCGTGGCATTTGGCGACTTTCCCGCCTGCCGCCTGGCGTACAGACCTGCTTCCGCGCGGCGTCCTCCAGGCAGAGCCCAGGTCAGCGACGATGCGATCTCGACGTTGCGCGTCTCGCGCTGGCGTCACTACGCCCATTACATAATGTACCCGTTCGGGGCCGGTTCCAGCCGTTTCAGAAGGAATACAGCGTCCTCGACGGGCGGCCTCCGATGCCACCTTCCTCACGATTACAAAACTCGGCGCCAGAAGCCTCGTGCCGTCAGGCTAGGGAGTATCTGACCGCCAATCGCCACAGCATGATCGCAATGGAGAGACAGACAATGCGCCATGTGCAATCATATACGTTGATACGCCATGTAGAGTAACGCGAGTCCGCTCCCCTGTCAACAACTTCGCGCGCCTTCATGATAGGACGGCTCCAACGATTGTTCGCGCCTAGCGCCGCCGACGCGCGCGCCCGGCACTGTGCGGATCGTACGCCCGCCGCACCGCACTGTGCGGGCGCGTGATGCGCGTGCCGGAGTCGTCCGCCGCCTCATCGTACGCCGCCTCCGGCGGCGGCTCGCTCCGCGCTTCCAGGTGGTTTTGCGGCGCGTCACCCGCGGAGCCAGCATCCGCGCTAGAGGCACGCGGCAGCGAGCCGCCGCTGTCGCCGCTGTCACCATCCGGCGCGGGCGGAGGCAGCTCGGCGCGCGACTCCGCGGGCGCCAGTGGTGTGACGATGGCGCGCCCATCGTCGTCGCGCTCCTCCGCACTATCAACGTCGTCGCCGTCCGCGTCGCCTGGCTCCGGCTCGTGGTGGCGCACCACCTTCACCTTGGTGACGCGCCGGCCCTTTGTGCCCAGGATGGTGAAGGTGAAGCCGTCGTAGCGCATCACGTCGCCCACCGTCGGAATCTTGTCGAGCTGCGCGTAGACGAAGCCGCCCAGCGTCTCGTATTCCTCACTGGTAAGGTTGGTATCGAGCACTTCGTTCAGCTCGTCCAGGCTGATCTTGGCGTCCATCAGGTACTCGTCGGCGCTGATGCGCTCGACCAGTAGCTCCTCTTTGTCGTACTCGTCCTGGATGTCGCCGATGATCTCTTCCACCAGGTCTTCGATGGTCACCAGCCCGGCCACCGCGCCGTACTCGTCCACCACGATCGCCATATGGACGCGCTGCTGCTGCAGCTCGCGCAGCAGGTCGTCCAGCCGTTTCGACTCCGGCACGAAGTACGCCTCGCGCACCAGCTCGCGCACACTGGCGGGGTGCTGGTGCGCCGCCATGCTGCGGAGCAGGTCTTTGGCGTAGAGCACACCGATGATGTTGTCAATCGAGCCGTCGTAGACCGGGATGCGCGACTGGCCGCCCTGCACGATCAGGCGCATCGCTTCGTCCACCGAGGCGTCGGCCTCCACCGTCACCATGTCAATGCGCGGCACCATCACCTCGCGCACGGACGTGTCGGCCAGCTCGAAGACGTTGTGGATCATCTCGCGCTCTTCCTCTTCGAGCACGCCCTCCTCTTCGCCCACCTCCACCAGCAGGCGCAGCTCCTCCTCCGTCACGAACGGGCTGTGGCGCACCGTCTGGCCGCCGAAGAGGCGCACGATGCCGCTAGTGACATATGTCAGCAGGCGGATCAGTGGCCGCAGCAGACGCGAGAGACCCTCGACCGGTCCCACCAGCGCACGTGCCCAGCGCTCCGGCGACTGGACGGCGGCGGTCTTGGGCGTGATCTCACAGAAGATCAGCACGATCAGCGAGAGCAGCACCGTCTCGATGACCTCGCCCGCCGTCGAGAAGATGTCAAGCGCCAGCAGCGTGGCGACGCTGGACGCGACGATCACCGCGACGTTGCTCATCACCAGGATCGTCGAGAGCACATTCTGGGGTTGTTCCAGCAGGCGTAGAATGCGCCTGGCGCGCGCGTCGCCCTCCTCCGCGAGATTGCGAATGCGAATGCGGTTGACCGAGGTCAATGCCGTCTCGGCCGCCGCGGAGATCGCGGCCAGCACCAATGACAGCAGCAGAATGACGATGAGCGCCCAATCCCGCCCGCTCAGAGCGTGGATCGTGAAGGTGTCACCGAGCACCAACTGCCGCCAACTTGAATCGTCCATCCAGTCGTCACTCCCTCTCTTCCGAGCCGGAATATCCAGATTCCGTGCCATGCTCGGAAGGTACCCCCTCGTCTCCACTCTTCTCGGCGTCCGCGTGCGCGGCGGAATCGCCGGCCGCGGCCTTTGTCGAGCGCACGCGCCGGATCAGCCGCGCCGGCATGCCCACCGCGAGACTGCCCGGCGGCACATCGCGCGTCACCACCGCGCCGCCGCCAGTCGAGGCGCCGTCGCCGATGCTGACGGGCGCGCGCAGCAGCGTGTCGCTGCCGACGAAGGCGCGCGCGCCGATCTCGGTGTGGTGCTTGCGCACCCCGTCGTAGTTCATCGTGATCACGCCGGCGCCGATGTTCGTGCTGGCGCCGACCGTCGCGTCGCCGACGTAGCTGAAGTGGTGCATCTGCACGTCTTCGCCGACGGTGGCATTCTTCACCTCACCGAAGTTGCCGACATGCGCGCCGCGCTTGAGCCGCGCGCCCGGCCGCAGCCGGCTCATCGGCCCGACGCGCGATCCCGGCTCCATCACCGCGCGCTCCAGCCACGAGCCATAGACCTGGCACTCGTCGCCGATCTCGCTATCTTGAATAACGCTGTACGGGCCGATCTCGCAGCGCGCGCCGATCACGGTCGCGCCGCGCAGCGTCGTTCCTGGCCGCAGCAGCGTATCCTGCCCGACGCGCACGCCAGCCTCGACGTAGGTGGTTGCCGGGTCTTCCACCGTCACGCCGGAGAGCATCAGCTCGCGCAGCACGCGCCCACGCAGGATGCGCTCGGCCTCGGCAAGCTGCACGCGGTCGTTGACGCCCATCGCCTCTTCCAGCGCCGCGCTGGCGGTGCTGACCGGCTGCCCCTCGCGCACCGCCACGTCCACCAGGTCTGTGAGGTAGTATTCGCCGTTCGCGTGGCGCTCCAGGCTGTCCAGCCGTGACCAGAGCCAGCCCGCGTCGAAGCAGTAGATGCCGAAGTTCACCTCGCGGATGGCCTGTTCCTCGGTCGTGGCGTGCTTCTGCTCGACGATGCCGCGCACCCGCCTCGCGGTATCGCGCAGCACCCGGCCATAGCCGGCCGGATCGTCCGCGATCCCCGTCAGGAACGTCAGCGTCGCGCCCGATTGCGTATGCTCCTCCAGCAGCGCGCGCAGCGTTTCCGCGCGCACCAGCGGCGTATCGCCGTACAGCACCAGGATCGTGTCGGGCGCGTCCTCGCTCCCGGTCAGGGCGGCGCGCGCGTACTTCGCGGCGTCGCCCGTGCCGAGCTGCGGCTCCTGCTCCACGTACTCGACGGCGCCAGAGGGCGGCGCCCACGTTACCAGCGCGCGCACCTGCTCGCGCTCGTGCCCCACCACCACGACGAAACGCGGACTGTGATCCTCCGCGTCGCCGGCGCCATCCTTCGCCGGCCGCTCACCCGCCGCGACGGCCTCCGCCGCCGCGCGCAGCACATGCTCCAGCATCGCCCGCCCGCCGACGCTGTGTGTCACCTTCGGCAGCCGCGAGCGCATACGTGTGCCTTTGCCCGCCGCCAGCATGACGACCCCGATGCGTCCCATTCGCCTCATATGCTGGTGTACGCTGCTCCCCTCCACAGGTTGCGCCGGCTGGCTCACTCACTACTCATCCCATGCCGGCCCGCATACTATGCCATCGCTCGCGATGGCGGCTCGGGCGCCAGGATTCGAACCTGGGATCGTGGATCCAAAGTCCACTGCCTTACCACTTGGCCACGCCCGAATGATAGCTCAGGAAATCAGCACTTCGTATCCACCGCCTGGTATCCTGTGCGCGGTGAAGTCTCTTGCCTCACCTCGGATACATCACTCGCACCATTCTACCACAAAGACGTGATTGCGTTTGCATTAGACCTTACCCACAAGGAACCAGCCTGGTGAGGAAGCGACGAAATAGCTCGTACGGCTACAGATCACTGTCATACGCCTCGCGCAGAGCCTGCAGGAAGCCTTGGAAGAATGCCTGTGTACCCTTTCGCTCGCAGTTTCGCGCGGCCTCGCTCAACCAGCCAAGTGCGGACATCCACTCAGGCCGTCACCACCGCCGCCGCTTCGCGCGGTTTGCCTCTTTCTGCCCTTCTTGCCCATTGCGCGCTCCCGTCTTGAGGATTACCCACCATGACAAGCTTATTCTTGATAGCCAATCGCTACCTGGAAATGTGTGACAAAGCGGTCCTATGAACTCGTCTCCGCTACCACGCCCAGACGCCGCGCCACGAAGGGGATGGTCGTGCCTTGCAAGAGGACGGACGCCAGTACGGTGAAGAAGACGATGTCGAAGATCTCGCCGGCGCGCGGCACGCCCGCCAGCAGCGGGAACGTCGCCAGGATGATCGGCACCGCGCCGCGCAGCCCCACCCATGAGATGAACGCGCGCTCGCGCATGCCCATGCGCGCCGGCGTCAGGCTGGCGAAGACGCTCAGCGGCCGCGCGACGAAGGTGAGAAAGAGCGTGACCAGCAGGCCGGCGCCCGCGATTGGCAGCAGCCGCGAGGGGAAGACCAGCAGCCCCAGCGTCAGGAACATCGCCGTCTCCATCAGCGCGGTGAGGCCGGTGTGGAAGCGCGTCACCGCTGGCAGGTCCGCCGGGCGGCCGTTGCTCACCACCAGCCCGGCGATGTAGACCGCCAGGAAGCCGCTGCCGTGCAGCGAGGCCGTCAGCCCGTAGGTGAAGAGCACCAGCGCCGTCGTCAGCACGATGTTCAGCCCGGCCGCGTCCAGCTTCAGCCGGTTCATCAGTTGGACCGTACACCAGCCGAGCGCGAAGCCCAGCGCCGCGCCGATGCCCATCTGGGTCACGAACAGCGGGATCAGGCTGGCCGCGCCGGTGTTCGCGCCCGTGAGCAGGCTGGTGATGCCGATGGTCAGAAAGACGGCCATCGGGTCGTTGGTGCCGGACTCCAGCTCCAAGACCGCCAGCAGCCGCTCGCGCACGCGCAGCGCCCCCGTGCCGACCACGGAGAAGACCGCCGCCGCGTCCGTCGCCGAGACCACCGCGCCCAGCAGCAGCCCCTCCAGCCAGGAGAAGCCAAGCACGAACATGGCGAACGCCGCCACCAGCATCGCCGTGATCAAGACGCCGGCCGTCGAGAGCGCCAGCGCCGGCAGGAGCGCGGCGCGCACCTTCGGCCAGTCCGTATCCAGCCCGCCAGAGAAGAGGATGAACGCCAGCGCGACGGTGCCGACGAGCTGCGCGAGCCAGGCGTTGTCGAAGAAGATGCCGCCCGGCCCATCCGAGCCGGCCAGCATGCCCAGCGCCAGGAAGAGGAGCAGCGGCGGGATGCCCGCGCGCACGGACACCCTGCTCGCCAGCACGCCGAGCAGCAGCAGCACGGACGCCACCAGGATGACCTCTTCGATGGTCGGCATAGCGCCTCCTGCCCGCTCGGCTTCGTCCCGCTCCTCGCGCGCCCTCAGAGTACGATCCCATGCCGCAAGCTGCCGCAGTCTCCGCGCCTCCCATGTGCCGCCCTCCACCGAACCTCTACCCGCTCGCATCCGATCCCATCGCCCGCGCAGGGTACGATGGTCGCGTACACTTGAACGGCGGGCCGGAGCGGCCGAGGGGTGGGGGAGAATGGGCATGCGGATGGTGGTGGCGAGGGGTGGTGTGGGGCTGCGCGTGCGGCTTGTGGGGACGCTGCTGGCGGTGGGGATACTGGTGGGTGCGGTGGCGTGCGGCAGCGCCCCTACGGCTCGCCCCGCCGCAGGCTCGTCGCGCGCCGCGACTCCCGCGTTGCCAGTTGTGACGAGCGCCGCCATCACCCATGCCTCCGCTACTTTCAGCACGAGCGCCACACCTGCCGCCTCCTCCCATTCCACGCCCACACCCGCGCCTGTCTCCGGCACTGGCGGCACGAACGTGACGGCGGCCAGCTGCACGGTCCATCTGGACGAGGGCAAGGTGGACGACAGCGTGGATGCCGACCTCACCTGCACCGTGCGCCATGCCCCGAACGGCGACACCAGCTTTGCGCTGCGCTTCGGCATTGTCGATCCGGTGGGCCGGCTGCACACCTTCCCGCAGACCTGCGACGGCCGGTTGACCAACGGCGCTGGGACGTGCGACCAGACGTATACGTTCATCGTGCCGTTCCACGCCGTCCCCGGCCCGATCTCCGGCGAGGCGCTGCCCAGCCACCACCCCATCGCCGGCCCCTCCCCTACCAGCACGCCGGGCGCGTGATATGGGCGGGGTTCCTCACCCCAGCCCCTAGACGAGAACGAACATAGAGGAACGGAGGAAAGGGAGGCTCACGAAGGAAGAGGGAGACGAGCCACACCAGATGGGCGGCCTTTCCGTGGAGAATCCGGGTTAGCCTGTCACGATCGCTGGCATGTGGGTGTGCCAGTCGGTCATGCGCTGGTACGCCTGGCCGATGCGCAGCAGTGTCGCGTCCGCGAGGTGGCGGCCGGCGAGCTGCAAGCCGATGGGCAGGCCGTTTGTCGTGAAGCCGCACGGGACCGTCAGCGCCGGCTGGCCGGTCAGGTCGAAGGGGAAGGTGAAGCGCACCGACTCGCCCGCCGGCTCGGCCTGGCCGTCCCATAGCACCGGCGTGTCAATCTCGTCGATCCGCCGCGCCGGCAGCGGCAGCGTGGGTGTCGCCAGCGCGTCCACATCCACCATCACCGCGTGCAGGCCGTCCGTGAAGGCCCGGCGCGACTGCTGGGCGCGAATGTAGTCGCTCGCGGTGTACTGGGCGCCGAGCTTGAGCACTTCCAGGATCGCCGGTCGGTAGAGGTCCGCCCGCGTCTCCAGCCAGCCTTGGTCCGCGTGGTAGGTGTACGCCTCCGGCCGCTGGATGGCCCGATACACCGCGAACGTCTCGTCAATCGCCGCCGGCAGCGTCACCTCGCGCACATCGGCGCCCAGCCTCGCCAGCGCCGCGATGGCCGCGCGCACCGCCGCGTTCACTTCCGCATCCACATGGCGGGTGAAGTAGTTGACCGGCACGCCGATGCGCATGCCGCGTAGGGCATCTTCCGGCGTGCGGTCCGCCGCCAGCGCCGCCGCGTAGCCGCCCGGTGGGGTCTCTGGGGCATGGATGCTATCGGGATCGGCAGCGTCGTAGCCGGCGAGCGCGTCCAGCAGCAGCGCGCAGTCCGCCGCCGTGCGCGCGATGGGGCCGGCGTGATCCAGCGACCAGCTCAGTGGGATGATGCCGGCGCGGCTCACCAGCCCGAAGGTCGGCTTCAGTCCCGTCACGCCGCAGGCCGCCGCCGGAATGCGGATCGAGCCGCCGGTATCCGTTCCCAGCGCGCCGAGCGCCTCGCCCGTCGCCACTGCCGCCGCCGAGCCGCCGCTGCTGCCCCCCGGCACCCGCTCCAAGTCCCAGGGGTTGCGTGTCGGCGGCGTAGCCGTGCCGTAGGCGAATTCATGGGTGTTGGTCTTGCAGAGCGGCACGGCGCCCGCGTCGCGCAGCTTCGTCACCACCATCGCGTCCGCGTCGGGCAGCCAGTCCGCCAGCACACGCGAGCCGGCGGTCGTGCGCACGCCCCTGGTCTGGATCAAGTCCTTGATCGCGAGCGGGATGCCCAGCAGTGGCCGCGCATCCCCGGCCGCGCACGCCGCGTCCGCCTCTCGCGCCTCGGCGCGCGCGGTATCGGCCATGACGGTGACGCAGGCGAGCAGGCGCGGCTCCAGCCGCTCGATCCGCCGCAGGCACTCCTCGGTCAGTTCCAGCGACGAGACCGCGCCCGCCGCCAGCAGCTCGCGCGCTCGCGCGATCGTCAGCGCCCCCGCTGCCGCCAGGTCATCGCTCTGTCCCATGCCGTTTACTCCTTCCCCATCCCAACTGCGCCGGCCGGCCGGCGATTGCAATCGTGCCTGGATGGCGTGCCACCGCGACGTCCGCTGTCGCGGACTGGGGAGAGATGCGGAACGTTCGATGCTGACATCGCACACGCCCCGCATGCGCGCCCGAATTTGCATCTTGACAGCGCGGCTGCTGTCAGTATACTTCTACACAAGTAGACTGTGTGGGCGGCGGGCGGGAGGATGTCACGTCTGCCGTGTGTCTGTGCGCGGAGATGAGTTGGCGTCCTCGCAGGCGCCAGCCGCGCCGCGCAGCATGCGACATCAGTTCTCCGCCCGACCATGCGCCGGCATGTCTGCCGCGCCCGGAGCGGATCGTCACGAGCCTGAGGTGCGTATGGCGCTCATCTTCTCGCATGCCACAAACTCCAGCCGCGCGTCACGTTGGCGGCGCCGCCAACGCACTCGCCTGCTCGGCTCGCGCTGGCGGCGCATGCTCGCCGCGTGCGCGCTCACCGCCATCACGATCTCCGGAGCCGCTTTCCTCCCTTCGCGCGCCCACTCCGACGCCGCTCCCGCCAACGCATCTCACACGCCCACATCGCCCGTTCCCGTCAACCACCTGCCGCTACGCCTCGTGCCGCGCTGAAGCCTGAAGCGCAGCACATAGGCTGGTCCCAGGGGGAAGTAGTTCCCGCGGCGGCGCTCGTGGCGCTATGACCCCCATCCGGCCTGATGCGCGTCTACCCATGCGTACGCTCATACAGGCTCCTACGCCGTTTCGGATGGTCGCGCGCCGGCCATCCCCATGGACCGCACGCGCGCCGCACCCGCCACATCCATACGGCTATGCCCACCAGCCCGGCCGAGACGAGCATACGCAGCACCGCGTACCACGTCGGCACCGCGAGCGGGAGCACTCCCGCCAGCTCCAGCGTGAGGGCTGGAATCTCCAGCGCCGAAGCGGTGAACGCCAGCGGCAGCAGCCACCAAAGCCAGCGCCAGCGCCGCACCACTCCCACTGTCAGCACTGCCAGGAAGCCTAGCACCAGCAGCAGAAAGAGCGTCAGTGGCGCCGAACGCACACGCGCCGGGTCGGGCATCTCGAACAGCGTCTCGACGAAGAGTGCCGGCGCCAGCAGGTAGATCACCACCAGGCTCGCCGCCGCCAGGGCGAAGAATCCGACCAGCACCGCTTGTAGCGCGCGGCCTACCCGCCCGCACGCCACCGTCTCTACGCTGCCTGCCCGATACATGATCGTTTCTCCTGGGATATGGCGCTATCCATACCGTCTCCACCGTCTCCAGATGGCCGGCAATGTTGACTGGTTTAGTGAACATTGCCGTTTTTGCCGCTTTTTGGTGGTGTGCCGAGGGCGACCTCCTCGCGAATGCTGAATTCAAGCCGCTTCGCGGCCTGTGGCAACGTGCCGTTTCGCGTTCTGGGTGGCAAAAACGGCAAGATGTGGCAATGAAGTGGCAACGAATGGCACGGTCGGCGGCAAAAACGGCAAGGTTTCGGGTCGCTGCCGGGGCATTCAGGTCTGTGCGGTTCTGTGCGGTGGCTGGTGCGACGTGATGCGATGGCCGTGTTTGCCGACGTATGCGGTTGTTCAGGTGCGAACGGGGCCGGGTGGCTCCGTGTTAATAGAACCAATTTACCACGAACGGGATGGGGTGTCAAGGCTACGCGGCGAAGGGGAGCTACGCGGTACGCCGGCAGGTGCCGTCCGGATCCTATCCTGCCCCAGGGCTTGTGAATGTTCGGGGCGAAGTGAGGCAGCTTCCTTCTACTGGTGGGATCGATAGGCATTGACCATCGCCTCCCAGCGATCGCCTCCCAGAGAAGGAGCATGCCCCGGTATGCTCCGCCGGCCGGTGGCGACGGCCCTGGCGGCGCTGCCCTTCGTGCTGACCTGCCTGGTGGCCGCGCTGCTGTGTCGGTACGATTCCACGCTGGCCGTCGAGCCGTGGTGTCGGGAGCATCAGCCGCTGCCGCGCCAGGTGTTTGGGCCGCCGCGGTATCTGCCCCCAGCGCGGCCGCGCTATCGCCAGCGCCGGTCGCGCCGGTCGCGCCGGTCGGTCGAGCCCCTCGAATGGGCCTTGGCTGGGGGGATCGGGGCCACCCGGACGGCCGACGACCGCGAGCCGCTGGCAGTGGACGCCACGCTCCCCACGCTCCCCACGCTCCCCGCCGCACCCGTGTCTCAGCCGTGCTATAATCCGGCTTATGCCACGCTCCAAACGCCCGCTGGCCGACGTAGCCGCGCCATCACCGGCCGCCGAACCGACCAACACCGCCACCGCCGCGCCGCTCCCGCTCGACGGCGCCGCCTTCGCCCTGCCCGCGAGCATGCTCGCCCCCGAACAGCTCCGCTCGGTGCTCGAAAGCCTGCTCTTCGTCGCCGGCCGGCCGCTCCAGATCGGCGAACTGCGCCGCCTCCTGCTCGTGGACGAGAAGCGTCTGCGTGAGGCGTTGCGTGGCCTCGCGGAGGAGTGCGAGCGCGGCGGGCGTGGCATCCGCCTGCAACAGGTAGACGACTCCGTGCAGCTCGTTTCCGCGCCCGAAAACGCGCGCTACGTCGCCGCGCTACTCGGCATGCCTACCCAGGCCAAGCTCACCACCGCCGCGCTTGAAGCGCTCGCCGTCGTCGCCTATCGCCAGCCCATCACCCGCTCGCAGCTCGAATTCATTCGCGGCGTCAACAGCGACCGTGCCCTCGCCAGCCTCATCCAGTTCGGTCTGGCGATGGAGGTTGGCCGCGCGGCCACCGTCGGTCGGCCCGCCCTCTTCGGCACCACACCGGAGTTCCTCCAGCAGTTCGGCCTCACCAGCATCGAAGCGCTGCCCCGGCCCGATCTGCCAGAGGCCGTGGCCCGCGAAGAGCGCCGCGGCGAAGCCGCCCAGCGCATCCGTGCGGCCGTCGGCTTGGATGGCGTGGATGGTGTGGATGGTGTGGATGGTGTGGATGGTGTGGATGGTGTGGACGACACCGCCCCAATCGCCGCCGACTGATACCGATACCGGCTTGGTCTGGGGTGTTGGCCTATCTTCACACCCCATGGCGGGCTGGGGATTACTCCCGGCATTTATGCCGGGGAGCCAACGAATATATCACCACTGGAGGAGCTTCCCATGCGCTTCGGGCGCCATATGCCCACCGGCTCGCGGCCGGCCCAGGCGTTGCACATCGCCCGCCAGATCGGCGGCGATGCCGCGCAGGTCTTCGTCACCAACCCGCGCGCCTGGCGGGCGTCCGCGCCCAACCCCGCGCAAGAGGCCGCCTTCCGCGCCGCCACCGCCGAGACCGGCATCGCCCCCGTCGTCGTCCACGCCGCCTATCTCATCAACCTCGCCTCGCCCAAGGACGCCTTCTATACCGCCTCCGTCGAGCTGCTGCGCGCCACACTGGACCGCGCCGCGCGCCACGGCGCGGCGCGCGTCGTCTTTCATATCGGCAGTCACACCGGCTCCGGCGAGTCCGCCGGCATCGCGCGCCTGACCGACGGCCTCCGCCGCGTGCTGGAGGGAGCGCCCGAGGGCGTCATGCTCCTTTTGGAGAACGATACCGGCGGTGGCGGCAAGATCGGCTACGCCTTCGAGAACCTCGCCGCCGTCCTCGATCAGCTTCCCGAACATCGCGACCACCTCGGCGTCTGCCTCGACACCGCGCACTTGTGGGGCGCCGGCTTCGACATCGGCACGCCGGAGGGCGCCATACGCACCCTCGCCGACGCCGACCGCGTCATCGGCCTCGCCCGCGTGCCCGTCATCCACCTCAACGACACACCGGAGGACCTCGGCAGCCACCGCGATCACCACGCGCGCATCGGCGAGGGCATCATCCCGGTGGAGGGCCTCGCCGCCTTCCTGCGCCACCCCGGCCTCGCCGACGCCACCATCATCCTCGAAACGCCCATCAAAGAATCCGCGCCCGGCACGCCGGACTGGGATGACGACCGCGCCCACATGGCCCGCGCCCGCGCGCTTGCCGGTCTGCCCATGCCCGACGCGCCATCCGTGGACACAACAGCCGAGCCATTACCTGACGCGATACCGCTCCCCCTCTCCTCGCAAGCAGAGGGCGCCGGGGAGTGAGGACTCCTACCCAGCTGCCGGCGACACCCGCAGAATGCGGTCGTCGGACGGACCGGGGCTGCCGCGGCCGTCGCGGCTCGACGTGGCGATGTACAGATCGCCGTCCGGTCCGACGCGCACATCGCGCAGCCGACCGTATTGGTTCTTGAACAGCACCTCGTCGCCGGACACCGAGCCGTTCGCCGTGAAGGTGAGCCGGTGCAAGCTCTGGTCTTTGAGCGTCACGAAGAACAGCGAGCCGTTCCATTGCGGAATGCGGTTGGACGTGTAGAACGTACAGCCTGCCGGCGCGATGGTCGGCGTGTAGTTGTGAATGCCGTTGCCGCTGACATCGGGCCAGCCGCCGTCCGCGCCGGGCGTGATGATGTTGATCTCATCGCCGTGATCGGGGCCATGCTCTGTGCTGAAGAGCCGCCCGTCGGGCGCGAAGCACAGTCCTTGCGGGTTGCGGTGGCCGGTGCTCACGACCGTCACCTTGCCGGATGATGGGTCAATTCGCAGAATGCGCCCGTTGAGCGCGCCGGAATCGGGACGCGCCAGATCGCCGTCGCTTGCGTCGCCTGTGCCGGCGTAGAGCATGCCATCCGGGCCGAAGCGCAGCCGCCCACCGTCGTGTATGCTTGCCGCGCGAATGCCCCGCACGAGCACCGTCTGCGTGCCGTCGCCGTTGAGCCGCACGATACGGTTCTCGTTCGCCGCCGTGTACATCAGGTACACGCGATCCTGGCGGTCGAGCTCCAGGCCCATCAGTCCGCCCTCACCGTTCTCCACCACCCCGGCGATCTTGCGCGGCGTGTCGCCCAGGCGCGTCAGCGTCCCGCCGCGCTGTGTATACCAGAGGCGGCCCTGCGCATCCCACGCCAGCGCCCACACTGTATCGAGGTTGCGCGCCACCTCCGTCACTCGCACGCGCACCGACCCCGCCCGCACTGTCGTGCCCGTTGCGCTCGTCGTGCCGCTTGGGCGTGGCGTCCCCGTGGTGGTGGCATCCGACGATGACCCACCGCCGCAGCCACTCAGCAGCGTGACGAGCAGGGCCAGGGCCAGGGCCAACAGGGCCAATAGCGCCGCCGGCAGCGGACGCCGGCGTGGGCGCTTCGCTGCCACGTCGCGTACCTGTTCGCGGCCGAATGGTGAAGGCTCGCCCATAGTCGCCCTCCTTGTTCTCCGGCACGGAGTGGTTATGCAAAATCCGCCTGAGATGGTGGCATAGATGGAGCGCTTCAGCCCTGGCAGTCCATGCGCCGGCACGTTCAATGCCGCGAGCGCCAACGGGAGTTGGCATTAGTAACCGAGCAGACGTGGAATCACCACGCCGAGCAGGTAGCCGCCGGTCGCTGAGGCGCCGCCCACGACCACGATCTCCAGCGCACTCACCACCAGATTGACACGCGCCAGCGTCCCGCGGATGACCCCGACCGCGATCAGCGCGATCACCGTCAGCACCAGCGAGACGGGCAGCGCCTCGGCCACGGGCAGGAAGAAATACGCGATCAGTGGGAAGATCGAGCCGATGATGTACGAGATGCCCATCGTCAGCGCCTCCGGCACGCGCACCGTGCTGACGTCCGTTTGCAGACCCAGCTCCTTCTCCACCATCGTCTTGTGGTAGGCCTCCGGGTAGCGCGCGAGCGTATCGGCGACCGCGCGCGCGTCCTCCGCGCTCAGCCCCTCACGCTCCAGCAGCAGCGCCATCTCGCGCAGCTCATATTCTGGCTCCCGGCGAATCTCCTCCAGCTCCTTGTCAATCTCAGTCCGCTGCACTTGCGCTTCCGACCGCCCGGAGATGAACTCGCCCGCCCCCATCGAGAGCGCCCCGGCGAACGCCTCGGCCACGCCCGCCGCGATCACTGCCTTGGTGTTGCCCGTGCCGCCCGCCACGCCGCTGATCACTCCCAGCGGCACCAGCAACCCATCCAGTGAGCCAAAGACAAGCTGGCGGATACGTCCCAACCGCTCGATGCGGCCCTTTTCCGCGAACAGCGCCGCATGGTGCTCCTGCGCGCCCTGCGCATCCGGCCGCTGGTCCTCGCGGGCGACATCGCGCGTGCTGTCGGCCATGGCGAGCCTCTCACTTCATGTCGAATAGGCCACACGGCAGTGATGTCCATGCGGGCTGGAACTATCAGCCTCATATGGGCGACGACATGCGTATTCGCGCACACGCCGCGGGCCATGGGCCGGGGAAGGTCCAACGAGAACGTGCGGCGATGGGAACATGGCGGCGCCGGTTCAGGTCGCGCCGCAACAGACGTCATCCGCCGCCGCGGCATTGTACAACGCGGCATTGCATGGCGACAGGGAACGGCCGCCGTGATGGGCGCCAACCCGCACGGCGAGAGACATGCGCGGGGGCGGTGAGGAATGATGCCAAATTGATCTGAGTTGTTGGTGTATCTTCCATCCGTGATGGGCAGAGATTGCCCCTGGCATGATGGAGTTTTACACTGTAAGGCGGACAGGCCACCCGCGCGGGCCGGCCGGCGGGTATACCCGCGCCTCGGGGTCTACGGCCGCGAAGCCCGCCGTCGCGGGCCGCGGAAGCGGCGCAGTGTCCGTACTCATTTGTAAAAGTGCATCATGCCAGGAAGCGTCTCTATCACAACGACTCAACGCAATCTAGTTATGAGAGGGGGAAAGGGGAGAAATGGTGGGCGGCAAGGGACTCGAACCCCTGACCCTCTCGGTGTAAACGAGATGCTCTTCCGGCTGAGCTAGCCGCCCGCGCATAAAACCGCGCGACCGCGACGCTACGTGTCGCGGTCGCCACAGTCTCATTCCGTCACGTTCGAGCGTATCTGGTGCCCCCGAGTGGACTCGAACCACCACGCCCTTTCGGGCACAGGCCCTCAACCTGCCGCGTATACCATTCCGCCACGGGGGCTTGTCGCGGCCCATCCGACCGCGCACATCAGTATACACGCGCGGGAAGCGGCGTGTCAATGACGATCGGGCGAGGGCGTTTCCTCGCCCTGTTTTTCGACGTTGCGAGCCGTTGATGCGTCACCTTCGGTGTTGAGAACGCCGTCCGCGCTTGCTGGTGGCAGGCGGTGATGCGCGGCACGTCAACGGGAGAAACGTCGAAAATGCCCGAAACCGCGAGGTACGAAACGCCCTCAGACCGTTCATAGTTAACCCGATGTGCAAGTTGTTTTAGGCCACCACCTGAGCGAGCTGCAAGGGCGGGTTGCCGAGCTCCACGTTGAGCAGGACGGCCAGCGTATGCATCAGGACTTTGCGCAGCAGTCGGCTGCACAAATGCCACAGGTCGCG
>JAICVS010000168.1 GCA_025935195.1 Ktedonobacterales bacterium | reverse complement strand
GGTCCGCACCATCATCGCGCTGGTGGAGAACCACCAGCGGCCCGACGGCACCATCCGCGTGCCGGAGGCGCTGCGCCCCTACCTCGGCGGCCGTGAGACACTCGGCACGCCCTGGCGCTGATGATTCCGCATAGGAGCAAGCGGGATGGCTTATCAAGCCATCCCACCCCAATCTCGCTGGTTGAACCAACACCCTAATGGCTGTCGTACCAGTAGAGGTTGTAGACGCGCAGCACGGCCAGCAGCGATGAGCCAGGGTCGCCGTGGTCGGTGTAGTGGCCGGCGTCCCAGGGCGAGCGGCCCAGCGCCCGTGCCGCCGCATCCACGCCACTCCGTGCTGCCGCTGGCGCCACCGCCGTGTAATAGCCCAGGTGCGCCACGTGGACGTATTGGCGCAGGCCGTCCTCCGGCGTGCGCGCGTACGAGAACGCGGAAGGCGAGCCAGGCACGTTCAGCCCGCCGATGGTCGGCTCGCCGGGGATCGCCCCGCAGTTGCCGAAGTTGTAGCCGGTGTAGCTGGGCAAGTGCCAGCCATGCTCCACGCCCCACTGCGCCAGGATCAGGCTCGTCGGCCAGCCGGTCTGCGCGTGCGCCCGCCGCGCGTACGGCAGCACGAACGCGATGAACTGGCTCACGCCGCGCGCCGTGCCGAGCTTCGGCGGATTGGCCACCGCCGGCACCGCCGGGGCGCCGTGCGCGTGCGCCTGTGGGCTCATGGGGATGCAGAGCCGCTGGCCGACGTAGATCAGGTTGGGGTTCGTGATGTCGTTGGCGCGTGCCAGCGCCAGCGCGGATGTGTGATTCTTCCAGCCCAGGTTGCCCAGTGTGTCACCCGGCACCACCGTGTGCCACGCGCAGGCCGAGGCGGCGTCCACCGGCAGCAGGCGCGGGAAGACGGCCAGCCCGGCCACCAACAGCACGATCACGTTGGCGATCAGCCAGATCGGCGGCAGCTTCACCCGCCGCGCCGTCCGTCCAGCCGCGGCCGCACTCACGCCCTTGCCGACTTGCCCACGCGCGGGTATCACGACGACCGGCCGCGCCGCACCAGCCCGCTTGAGCCGGACCGTCGCCTGGGTCACCCGCCGAGAAAACCCCGGCCCCGCCGCTCGCGCCGGTGAGCCAACCGGCGGGCGCTCGTCCACCGCGCGCCACCCTGGACCGCGCCCCAGATCACGATTCAGGCCACGCTCCGCGCTCCCCCACCGCGGCGGCTCGTTCCCCATGTCCGCCGATGCTCGCCCCGCTTCTGTGCCGCGCGGGCGTTCCAGCGTCGCCGTTCTCCCTGTTCCCCCTGATCTCCCTGCTTCCACCGTGTTTCCCCCTCCAGTGTCCCTCGCATGCTGTCACCGGCCGCGCGTCCTGTGCAGCGGGATGCGCGTGGGGGATACTGTAACAGAGCCATAACGACGGCTCAGGCGGAGCGGCACGTGGCGTGGGAGGAAAGTACTGAGCCATTCACGGCGGGGGCGAGCGGGCTATGTCAGCAGCACGCCGAAGATGATGCCCACCAACGCGCCGGCAAAGACCTGCACCGGCGTGTGGCCGATCAACTCATGCAGGCGCTGCTCGCTGATGCCGCGCTCGTGGAAGAAGTCGTCGAGCATGAGGTTGAGGATGCGCGCCTGTTTGCTCACGGCCAGGCGCACGCCCGCCGCGTCGTACATCACGACACCCGCCAGGATGGCGGCGATGGCGAACGCCGTCGAGCTCAACCCCTCCGTGCGTGCCACCGCCGTCGCCAGGCCGGTGACGAGCGCGGAATGGGAGCTGGGCATGCCGCCGGAGGAGACCAGATAGCTCAGGTTCAGCTTGCGCGTGAGAGCGAGCGAGCGTACCGTCTTGAGAATCTGCGCCGCGAGCCATCCGGCGAGGGCGGCCCACAGCACATGATTGGCGGCAAGCGCCCGCAAGGAAGCACCCATAGACAGCGGCTATCCGTCCTCGTCGAGATCGAAGTCATCCAGCGCGAACCGGGCCAGACCATCCGCTGGCGCGTCGCCGGCCGCGACGAGCCGCGAGATACGCAGCTCGGCTTGATCCAGCAACTCCTGGCAGCGTTGCGCGAGATGAACCCCCTCCTCATAGAGGTGGATGGCATCCTCGAGCGGCAGCTTGCCAGTTTCGAGCGCGCTCACCGTCTCGTCCAGCCGGCCGAGCGCCTCCTCGAAGGCCAGCGGATCGGGCGCGTTGCTGTCGTGGCCGGCGGCAGCGGTAGCGCCCACGGCTGCGAGCCGGCCGTCCGTAGCACCTGATCGGCGCCTGTGTTCAGTGGTCATGCGAGCCTCTCCTCTCATTCCGCAGTGTGCGCGCCACGGGCGCAAGCTCATCCGCCGACGGCAGACTATCTCCGGCGACTGCCGTTGCGGGTGCGACATCCGCGTCAAGCCGCGCCACGCCGCTCCGCGCATCGTCCGCTGGAACCGGCATGCCGCCGCCTACCACCGCCGCGAAGCTGCCGTCCGCGACCTGGATCGTCAGCCCGCGCCCCGGCGCGACCTGACGCACGCTCGTGACCGTCGCGCCATCGGGCTGGCGGCGTACGACGGCGAAGCCGCGGCCGATGGTGAGCAGCGGGCTGAGGGCATGCAGCCGCAACGCCGCGCCGCGCAGGTGTTCCGCGCGCAGCTCCAGCAGGTGCCGCATGCCCAGGTGCAGCGCGCGCGCCGCCTCGTCCACGCGCTGGCGGCCCTCCGCGACGAGCTGGCGGGGACCGGCGCGGTCCAGGCTGTGCGCCGCCACGGCGAGGCGGTCGCGCTCGGCCGCCACGCGCCCTTCGACGAGCATATCCAGGCGCGCGCGCGTCTCAGCCAGCCCCGCGCGCCAGACGGCGGCATCCGGCACGACGGCAGCGGCAGCGGCGGTCGGGGTGGAGGCGCGCAGATCGGCCACGAAGTCCGCGATGGTGAAGTCGGTCTCATGGCCGACGCCCGTCACGACCGGGATCTGCGAGCGCGCGATGGCGCGGGCCACCGCCTCCTCATTGAACGCCCACAACTCCTCCAGCGAGCCGCCGCCGCGCGCGACCACGATTACGTCGGCCTCGCCATGGGTGTTGAGCGCATCCAGCGCCGCGGCGATCTGCTCCGCCGCGCCCGTGCCCTGCACCAGCGTGGGCGCGAGGATGACCCGCACGAGCGGGCAGCGCAGCCGCAGCGTGCGGATGATGTCGCGCAGCGCCGCCGCTGAGGCCGACGTGACCACGCCGACGACGGCGGGGCAGGGCGGCAGCGGGCGCTTGCGGCCCTCGTCGAAGAGGCCCTCGGCCTCCAGGTGCGCCTTCAGCTCCTCGAAGCGCAGGTGCAGCTCGCCGATCCCCGCGTCTTCGACGGCATCCACGTAGAACTGGTAGTCGCCGCGCTGCTCGTAGACGCTCATGCGCCCGTGGGCGAGCACGGCCTGGCCGTTGCGCAGCGGCGGCACACCCGCGCCGTAGCCGCGAAAGAGCACGCAGCGCAGCGTCGCCATCTCATCCTTGAGCAGGAAGTAGCGATGTCCTGAGGATGGCTGCTTGTAGTCGCTCACCTCGCCGCGCACCCACACATCCTGAAGGAAGTAATCCTCCTCCAGCAGCCCTTTGAGGTAGTGGGTGATCTCCCCGACGCCGACGATACGCACCACGAGCGGCCTTCTCTCTCCGGTGGGCTGGCGCTCGGTCCAGCCCCGTCATCTTCTTCCTTCTCTACCATACCGTCGTGGTGCGGAAATGCGGAAAGTCCTATGTGCAGTCATGCCGTATCTGACGTGCGCTGGCGCTCGATGATCAGCAGCGGCTGCCCATACTCGACGGGCGTGCCGTCAGCGGCGATCACCTCGCGCACACGCCCAGCCTCCGCCGCCTCGACCTCGTTCCAGACGTTGAGCGCCTCTATAGCCGCGATCACCTGCCCCTCGCGCACCACATCGCCGGGAACGAGCGGCTTGCCGCCCGGCCGCGCGTTGGCGCGGAAGACACCCACGAGCGGCGCGCTCACCTCATAGGCGTTCTCAGCCGCACGCCCCGATCCCGGCTTGCCGGCGACATCCCCCGCATCCAGGTCGTCTTCATCGTTGGACTCGAAGGCGGCGAGATGGCCGGCGGGCAGCCGGCGCAACACCAGCTTCAGGCCGTCCGCCGCGCGGTCAATCGCGATCTCCTCGATGTCCGAGCTATTCATCATCGCCACAAGCTGGCGAATCTCGGCGATGCTCAGACCGGGCGACGCCGGCGCGGGCGAGGTTTCCGCCGCGCGCTCGCTCCGCTCGATGCGCTCGCCACGCTCGCGTGCCATGCTACACCCCTCCTCTTGCTGCCCCTACCTCTGCCCCTGCCCCTGCCCTGGCCGCCTGTGGATGCTTACCCGCCGCATCCCAATGCGACGCAAGGCCAGGAGCGCTCCGGGGCGTCGTAGGGCTGCCGCTAGACGACACGCTCGACGTAGGCGCCAGTGTCGGTCTTGACGCGGATCTTGTCACCGGTTGAGACGAAGAGCGGCACTTGCACGGTCAGCCCGGTCTCGACCGTCGCCGGCTTGGTGCCGCCGGTGGCCGTGTCGCCCTTGAAGCCCGGCTCCGTGTAGGTCACTACGAGGTCCACGGTGATGGGCGGGTCCACCGTGATCGGCTCGTCGTTGTAGTATGCGACCTCGAGCTGCATACCGTCGAGTAGGTAGTTCTTGGCGTCGCCGAGCTGCTTCTCGGTGAACGGCGTCATCTCGTAGGTCTCGTTGTCCATGAAGTAATAGGTGTCGCCGTCGCTGTAGGAGTATTGCACCGTCTTGCGGTCCAGGTAGGCGCGCTGGAAGCGCTCGCCGGCGTCGAAGGTGCGCTCGATGATGGCGCCGGTGCGCAGGTTGCGCAGCTTGATGCGCACGATGGCGCCGCCGCGACCCATCTTGATGTGCTGCCACTCGACGATGGTGAAGAGCTGGCCGTCCATCTCGATGGAGATGCCCTTCTTGAGGTCTCCCGTCGAAATCATCTGTTCCTCCCGCGCCTCCGTCTCATCAGACGCGGCGCTCTATGCGAGCGATCCCCGGCCCATCGGATCATAGGGGGGCTAGGTCGCTCAGGTCTTCTCATAGGGTGGCCTTGACACGCGCTCGCACGTCAAGCCGCAATTCGCCGAGAGTATCTTACCATGCCGCGCCGCGCACGGGCTGTGCCGGGGGCGGCATGTCCTATTCGCCTTTCGCCACGTTGATCGCCTCGCCCTCGCCATACCGCCGTTAGCGCGGCAGGCCGAAGCGCTTGTGCGAGGTCGTCAGCACACGGATGCCGTCCGCGGTGACGATGGCGGTGTCCTCGATGCGCACGCCGCCCCAGCCGGCAACGTAGACGCCCGGCTCGATGGTGATCGCCATGCCTGGCTCCAGCTTCTGCTCCTCGGTGGCGTGCTTGCTCAGGCGTGGGTCTTCGTGAATCTCCAGCCCCAGCCCGTGGCCGGTGCTGTGCAGGAACTGCTCGCCGTAGCCGGAGGCCTCCAGCACCTCGCGCGCCGCCGCGTCCGCCGCCTTGCCCGACATGCCCGGAGCCAGCTCCGCCTCGCAGGCCTCCTGCGCGCGCAGCACCGCGTCGTAGATCGCCTGCGCCTCTGGGCCAGGCTCGCCCAGGCAGACCGTGCGCGTCATGTCGGCGCAGTAGCCGTTGTAGCGCGCGCCCATGTCAATCGTGATCGGCTCGCCAAGCTGAATCGCGCGCTCGGTGGGCACGGCGTGCGGCAGCGCCGCGTTCGGGCCGCTGGCGACGATCGGCGCGAACGCCATGCCGTCGGCGCCCTTCTCGCGCATGTAGCGCTCGATCTCGTGCGCCACCTCGCGCTCTGTCAGCCCAGGGCGCAGGTAGCCACACAGATAGGTGAAGGTCTCGTCGGTGATGGCGACGGCCCGCTCGATGGCCGCGATCTCGTCGCCGTCTTTGACGGCGCGCAGTGACTCGATCAGGTTGCGCGTGGCGGCGAGGCTGACGCGCCCCTGGCCGGCCTTCTCGGCCAGCGCGGCGTCCAGATCGTCGCGCAGCGCGACGGTAACGTGCGTGGCCTCGAAGCCCAGCCGATCGATGCCGGCCTCGGCGATCGCCGTCGCGGCAGTGGACGCGAACTGGCCGTCGCGCTTGACCACGCGCAGCCCCGGACATTCAGTCGCGGCCTGCTCTATGTACCGCCCATCGGTGATCAGTGTGACCGCATCGCCGGTGATCACCAGGGCGCCGGCCGAGTCCGCGCCGGAGTCGTGGCCGGTGAAGCCGCTGAGATAGCGGCGGTTTTCGGGGTTGGTGACGAGGATGGCGTCGAGGTTTTGCGCGTGCAGCGCGGCACGCAGGCGCTCGACACGGTCGGTGTAGATGGTGACGGGGTGGGCGACGGACATCGTGAAACTCCTACAGAGGTGACGTGATGCGTGGACGGCGGTTGAGGTGTTGAGATTTAGAGCGGGAGCGGCGTCCACTGCCGGCCCTCGCGCTCGTGGACGTGCGCCAGCAGCGCGTCGAGCGCGTAGAGATAGCCGCGCCAGCCCAGGCCGCTGATCTGGCCGCGACAGACCGGCGCCAGCAATGACTGGTGGCGGAACGGCTCGCGCGCGTAGATGTTCGAGAGGTGAACCTCGACGGCGGGCTTGCCCGTGCCGGCGAGCGCATCGCGCAGGCTGACGCTGCTGTGTGTGAGGCCGCCGGGATTGATGACGATGCCGGCGGCGGTGGGCGCCTCCGCCTGAAGGTAATCAATCAGCGCGCCCTCGTGGTTGGATTGGAAGGCGCGTGCCTCCGCGCCCAGCGCCTCCGCGTGCGCGGCGATGCGCTCGTCGATCTCGGCGAGCGTCATGCGCCCGTAGATCTCCGGCTCGCGCTGCCCCAGCGTGTTGAGGTTGGGGCCGTGGACGACGAGCACGCGCAGGCGCGGCGTGGCGGGCGTGGAAGGTGTGGCGGGCGTGGCATCCGCCGCTGTCTCGCTCATGGAATTCCGCTCGGTTCGTGATGGTGGGATTCTCACCCCTGGCCCCCTCTCCTCGCGAGGAGAGGGGGAGTTACATCCAGGTTAGCGATCACTGGCCGGCGGAGGCTCATCCGCCACCGCGCCGACCGCCAGCAGCGCCGCGCGCACATCGCTATCGGATACACCACTCGCGAGCTCCGCGGAGCCGAGCGCCGTGGGCAGCACCCAGCGCACAGCGCCGCCGCGCACCTTCTTATCCCACAGACAGGCGCGCAGCAACGCGGAGACCGGCAGGCCATCGGCGCGTGTGGGCAGGCCGAAGCGCTGGAGCAGCTCGTCCTGGCGCGCGACCAGCTCTGGCGGCGTGATGCCGAGCCGCGCGCCCAGCCGCGCCTCCGCCGCCATGCCGGCCGCCACCGCCTCGCCGTGCAGCCAGGCGCCATAGCCGGCGACCGATTCGATAGCGTGAGCGATGGTATGCCCATAGTTGAGCAGGTGGCGGCGTCCGCCCTCACGCTCGCGCTCGTCGCCCGCCACGATGGCGCCCTTGATGGCGACGGAACCGGCGATGATCTCGGTAAGCGCGGCCGGCTCTTTGCGCAGCAACGCCTCACAGGCATCCTCGATACGCGCATAGTAGGCCGCGTCGAGCGCGACGCCATGCTTGATCACCTCGGCCCAGCCCTCGGTGAGCTGGCGCGGCGGCAGCGTCAGCAGCAGCGCGGGATCGGCCAGCACGAGGCGCGGCGGGTAGAACGCGCCGATCAGGTTCTTGCCGCGGGGATGGTCAATGGCGACCTTGCCGCCGATGGAGGCGTCCACCTGGGCGAGCAGCGAGGTCGGCGCCTGCACGAGCGGCACGCCGCGCAGATACGTCGCCGCCGCGAAGCCAGCCAGATCGCCGACGACGCCGCCGCCGAGCGCGATCACGGCCTCGCCGCGCTCCGCGCGCCGCTCGATCAGCCAATCGTGGATGGCGTCGAGCCGCGCCCGTGACTTGCTCGCCTCGCCGGGCGGCACCGTATGCAGCGCCGGCTCGAAGCCGCCCGCGCGTAGCGACGCCTCCAGCGCCGGCCAGTAGAGATCGGCCACCGTCCCATCGCCGACCACGAACACGCGCGGCGGCAGGCCGAGCGCGGCCAGCCGCGCGGCGAGCGTCGTCAACCCGCCCCAGGCTACCACCGCATCGTAGGTATCGCCCGCGCTGGTGTGGATCGTCGTGACACGCTCCTCCGTGCTGGCCGGCGCGAGCAGCCCGCGCGTCACCACTTCCGCGACGATGCGCGCGGCCACGGCGTCCGCGTCCAGCGCGTCTGTGGTGATCGTGTGATCGGCGGCGGCGTACCAGCTCTGGCGCCGCGCGTGCAGCGCGCGCAGCCGCTCCAGCGGATCGCCGCCGGCGAGCATTGGCCGGTGCGCGCCGATCTCATCCGCCTCACGTGTGAGCCGCGCGAGCGCAGTCGCGGGAGTCGCGGCGAGGCAGACCACCCAGCCGCGCGCGCGCATCAGCGCGACGTTCTCAGCACGGTCGCCGATGCCGCCGCCGGTCGCGATCACCGTGCGCGGCGTCTGGGTGGCCTCCGCCAGGGCGGCGCATTCGCGGTCGCGGAAGCGCGACTCGCCGTCGCGGGCGAAGATGGTGGGGATGTCACAGCCGGCGGCGGCTGTCACCAGATCGTCCGTATCCACGAAGCGCCAGCCAAGCAGGCAGGCCAGCGCGCGACCGGCGGTCGTCTTGCCGCCGCCGGTCGGGCCGATCAGCATGATGCGCTCGGCGTGCCGTGTTTCCATAGGCGCTATTCTCGCACGGCGCGCGGCCGCGATGGGCGGGCGCTCATGGCACTTATGGCACTTATGGCACTTATGGCACTCACGGCTCCTCCTCGCGCGCGATCTCACCTTCGACCACGTTCTCCATGTCCGCGATCTCGTCGTCCTCCTCGTCATAGTCGGGGTACTGCGGCGGCGGCTCGCCACGGCTGTCGGTGACACGCGGATAGGTCACATCCGCCTGGACGCCGCCCGGCACAATCGCTTCCAGTTTGATGGCGTGGCGCAGCTCGTCGCCGAAGTCGAAGATGTAGAGGATGCGTTGGCCCGCCGTGAGTGGCAGGTGTTCGAGGCGATAGTGGTCGGCGGGGCGGCCGTCGCCGTAGGGGCTTTCGTACTCGGTGCGCACGTCCCAGGCTTTGCCACTGAGGAAGAAGGCGTACAGGTGGTCGTTATCCCAGTCGAAGGCGCGTTGGATGGCGTTGTGCAGATCGTCGAGCGTCTGGTCGCCGCGCAGCTCGATGCGCCGCCAGACCGACTTCATCCAGTCGAGCTTGACCTGGAAGCGGTAGAGCGTGGCGCGTCCGGCCTTGGTAGCGCGGCGCTTGCGCTCCGGCGCGAGCTCTTCCTCGTCCAAGCCGCCGAAAAGCCCTGGCAGCGCCGGCAGGCTGAGGCCGGCGAACGGGCCGAGCGGATTGTCGAGCGCCGGCCGCGCCTCCGGCGGGGGCGGTGTGTAGCTCAGGTCTATGGGAACCGTGCCGCCATCCGTCTGGACCCGCGCCTGGAAGGTGATCGGCTGCTGGGGCTGCCACCCTATCTCGAGCCGCCGCCGGTGCTTACTGAAGAACTGGTTGATGGCCTCGATTGCCAGCGCCAGCGCGTGCGCCTCGCGTGCGTCCAGCGCGCGATGCCCGCCGCCCTCGGTGATGGCGAAGAAGGATGGCACACCGCGCGACGAGGGGTAGCTGAGGTCGTGGGCGGTGAGCCATTCCAGATAGGTGGGATCAACGTCCGCGACGTCGTC
>JAICVS010000126.1 GCA_025935195.1 Ktedonobacterales bacterium | reverse complement strand
GAATCCTGCTGCGCCTTGGAGAAGCGGTGAATCTCGTCAATGAAGAGGATCGTGCGCCGGCCCGTCGCGCGCAGCAGCTTGGCCGCGTCGTCCACCACGCGCCGCAGATCGGCCACCCCCGCCGTGACGGCGCTCAGCGCCACGAAGCGCGCCTGCGTGGTCGCGGCGATCACGGCGGCCAGCGTCGTCTTGCCGCTGCCCGGCGGACCCCACAGGATCATCGAGGCCACGTGATCGGCCTCGATGGAGCGGCGCAGCGCGCGACCCGGCGCGAGCAGGTGTTGCTGGCCCACCACCTCATCGAGCGTGCGCGGGCGCATGCGCGCGGCGAGCGGGCGTGCGCGCTCCATCCCGGCCGTCTCCGCCTCAGGAGCGCCGGCAGCCGATGCCCCGCCGGAGCGACCGCCAGTGCGCCCCGCCCTGCCAGACGCCGCCGGGCCAGGCGCGGAACCATCGTCGCCGAAGAGGGATGCCTGTTGCTCCTGTTCGCTCATGCCGTTCCCCCATTCCCGCTGTTCCACCGGGCGCCCGCCGTTCAACCGAGTATAGCATGCCCACTGCACCAGCCGTCGCCCAGGACGGGCCGGCCAGCAAGGCTTGTGAGGTGTTGGCCTGGAAATACGTTGCCTCTCTCCAGTCCGGTGTGGCCGGACTTCGCGGCCGCGGGCCATCCAGGCGCGATTGCCATCGCCGGTTGGCACGACTGATGCGTTATCGGGCATGCGACGGGAGATGGGACGCGGCCGGCGCGGCCATACGGGCACGCTCGGCGGCATCTCTCCTGGGAGGAAACACATTCATGTCACAGGCGCACATGCCCACCACGGGCCAGATCAAAGACGCGGCCGAGCAGGCCCAGGACACGGCGAACGAGGCGCGTGAGAAGGCGACCGATGTGGCGACGAGCCGCTGGGCCTGCTACCTCGCGCGCTTCGGCTACGCGGCCAAGGGCGTCGTCTACCTCCTCATGGGCGGCATCGCCGCGCGCTTCGCCCTCGGCGCGGGCGGCGCGCCGACCGACAACAAAGGCGCCATCCGCGCGCTAAGTGTCGAGCCGCTCGGCCGGTTCCTGCTGGCGATCATCGCCGTCGGCCTGTTCGGCTACGTGCTCTGGAACGTCGTGCGCGCGTTGCTGGATATAGACCACGAAGGCACCAAGCCCCAGGCCATCCTCAAGCGCATCGGCTACGCGGCGGTCGCGTTCGGCTACTTCGGCCTCAGCCTCGCGGCGGCGCAGCTCGCCTCCGGCCGTGGCAGCGGCGGCAAAAGCTCCGACGCCACGACACAGGACTGGACCGCCCGCTTCCTCGATCTGCGCATCGGCGTGCCGCTGGTCGTGCTCGGCGGCGTCCTCTTCTGTGCCATCGCCCTGGCCGTCGCCTACGAAGGCTATTCCGGCCGCTTCATGAAATATTTCAGCTACGGCAAGCTGAGCCACACGACGGAGCGCGCGCTGCGCTGGCTGGGCGGGTTCGGGCTGCTCTCACTGGCGGTCGTCTTCGTGGAGATCGGCGTCTTCCTGGTGGTCGCGGCGCTGCGCCACGATCCCGGTAAGGCAAAGGGCCTCGGCGGGGCGCTGGTGGCGCTGGCCGCCGATCCCTTCGGCCCATTGCTGCTAGGCATCATCGCCGCCGGCTTGGTCGCGTACGGCGTCTATTCCTTCGGCCAGGCACGCTACCGGCGCATCGGCCCCGCATAGCCCATAGCCACCGCCCTCAGCGATGGGGACGATGCTGGCGGGCGCGAGTGCGGGAAACTGCTCGGCCAATACGGCGCGTATGGCGGCGACGCTGAGGTCAGGCACAGATGGCTGCATGGCGGGCCACCTCGGACGGCGGCGCGTACGGGGTGCGACCAGGCATCAGCCGCGGTCGGCGGCACGCGGCTGGGGCATCGGCCGGCCGGAGGTGGACGAGAGCGGTCGGCCGGGAATGGAGGCGGCGGGGGTAACCTCAGCAAGCACCGTCTCAGCCGGGATCGCGCGCGGCGGCCACAACCGAGCCAGCGTTCGGTACCACGACTGGCGGCACCGCGGCCGGCGCCGATGTGGCAACAGATGCCGCACCGCTCGCCGCCGGCATCGCCCGCTCGCCCTGCCGGCGCCAGAGCGCCGCCGCCGCCAGCGCGGCCAGCACGCACGGCCCGCCCGCGACGACAAAGGCCAAAGGAACACTGCCAGCGCTGGCGACACCGCTGACAAGCAGACTACCGATCGGCGTGGTCCCGACGAAGAGCATCGTGTAAAAGCTCATCACGCGCCCGCGCATCTCCGGTGGGCTGGCGAGCTGCGTCCGCGTATTGGCGGCGGCCGAGAACGAGCTGCTGGCGTAGCCGGTCAGCCCGATCAGCACCAGCGTGAGCGGGATCGAGCGCGCGAACGCGACAGCCAGCTCCATCACGCCGAACATCGCCGCCATCGTCACGAGCTGCCGGTTGGTGGGCGTGCCGCCGCGTCGTGCCAGCGCCAGCGCGCCGATCAGCGCGCCCGCGCCCAGCGAGGAGGTAAGCAGGCCGAAGATCCCAGGGCCAGCATGCAGCACCTTGGTCGCTTCGAGCGGCAGCAAGATGCTGAAGTTGAAGCCGAGCGTGCCGATGACCGCCAGCAGCAGGAACGTCACGCGCAGGCTGGGCGTGTCGCGCACGAAGCGGAAGCCGTCACCCAGCGCGCGTAAGCGCCCGCGGCCGTGCGCGTCCGCCGCGCGCGGCACCGGCACCAGCTCGGCGGCGCGCATCGCCGTCAGCCCGCCGATCACGGCGATGAAGCTGAGCGCGTTGAGCAGGAAGAGCGGTGGCACGCCAAAAAGCGCGATCAGCAGGCCGGCGAAGCCCGGACCGACGATACGCGAGGCGTTGAACTGGGCGGAGTTGAGCGAGATGGCGTTGAGCAGGTTCTCGCGCGGCACCATCTCGCTGACGAATGCCTGGCGCGTGGGCATATCCACGGCGTTGACGATGCCCAGGCAGAACGCCAGCACGAAGACGTGCCAGAGCTGGACGGTGTGCGTGACGGTCAGCAGGAACAGGATGAGCGCGAGCAGTCCAGCGGCGGCCTGGGTGGCGACGAGCACGTTACGGCGCGGCCAGCGGTCGGCAACGGCGCCGCCATACGGGACGAGCAGCGGGCCGAACTGCAGCGCGCCGACGATGCCGAGGGCGAGTGGGTCGGGAGTAAGGGTGAGCACGAGCCATTGCTGGGCGGTGCTCTGCATGAACGTGCCGGTGACGGAAACGAGCTGACCCAGCCAGAAGAGCCGATAGTTGCGGTAGCGCAGCGCGGAGAAGGTACCCGTGCGGGCATCGGCCGCCGCCTCATGCCCGCGCCGCGACACCAGCAGAGCAGATGCCGCGCGCACTTTCCCGCTGCCGATCACAACCCCTCCTCTGACTCCCGGCGAAAACAACCCGCCCTACGAACATACCACAGATTAACGTTCGCGTCAATGTTTGAGGGGCATCTGGCGTATGATGATTATCATACCGCGCGGCAACAACAACGCCCCCCGTACAATGGTACAGGGGGCGCGCGTCGCACTGAGCCGGGGTGTCGGCCTAGCTCGTGGCAAAATGGTTCTTATGATAGTACGACATGCCCTGGCCCAGCACCTTCACGGGCTGGAGCTCCTTGAGCATGATCGGCTCACCGCACTTAGCGCACACACGGCCGGTGATGAAGTTCGTATCGTCGCGCTGCGCCAGCGAGGCGCGCGCCGTCTTGGAAAGCTCGCCCTTCTTTGCCATCTCGTCTCACTCCCTCTCGCTGCTGCTGCTATGTCCGCGACCGAGGTTTGCATCTCACGCACACAGTTTACAGTATACCACATGCGGGCCGATGGCATACGCCGCCGGCTATGCGCGCGCGATGGTTACGCTGGCGATAGGCCGAGGCGTGCATGCAGCTCGACGAGGGTGTCGCTGCCCGCATGAATGAGCAATTGCGTGATGGTTTCCACGTCGGCCGCGATGATAGCCTGGAGGATGTCGGACGGCAGCGCGCCCAAACGCGCCTGCAGCACCTCGACCACGGCAGCGCGCCGGCCCTGCTCGATGCCCTGCTCGATGCCTCGCTGCAAGCCTTCCTGGGTCGCTTTGCGGATCCATTCCTGATACAGTGGCGAGGTCTCAAGAATCTCGGTGGACATTCCCAGCCTCCGAATGATCGCGAGCATGGTAGCGTTGCCGACCGCCCGCGCCCCGAACACCGCCAGCAATGCTTCAAGCTCATTGAACTCAGGCGCTGGCGCTTGCGCCTGAATGATCTCCGCGGCCCGCGTGATGATCGCCAACTCCTGACCGCCCGCGCAAAACGGCACGAGCGGGAGCGCTCCGGCTGGCCCAGTGGCAAGCAGCGTCTCGGCCGGGAGTCTATACAACTCGATGCCGTTGAAATGCCACGTCGTGATGGGCCTGTCCCCCACACTCACCGCGAACGGCGAGGCGGGAGGAACACCGTCAGGTTCAAGCCAGAGTACCACGGAGATGACTGGCAGCCCAGTGACGATCATCGCGCGAGCGCCGTACTCGAACAAGCGCCGGCCGATGTCGGGTCGCGGACGCGCCTCCGACTCCAGATCTACCGCGCACTCAACACCCTGATAGCGAACGCGAAACAGCGTATCCAGCACCAACTGCGGCTCGGTGGCGACATCAATGGGGAGCGTGTCTACATACTCGGCGCCGGGCATCACCAGCGCCAGCACGTCGCGTGGGTGGGTCTGGAGCAGGCGCTTGATGCCCTGATCCATCTCCGCCACGCCACACCTCCCCGTTACGGTCGCGCCACACGTTCCATTCCATCCGCCTCAGTATACGCCATAACAGCGAGGAGCCGCGGAACCATCGCGCTCACTCGCTCAGTGCGTCGCCGATCAGCTCGTCCTGTGTGCGCGGGCCGATAGCGCCGATCACCAGCGCGTCGGTGGGCGGGAAGCGGCGCAGGAGCCGCAAAATCTGCTCCTGGGTCACGCCGTCAATCGCCTCTTTGAGCTCCTGGATGGTGATCAAGCGGCGCTCGAACCACCAGGAGCGCGCCAGCGCGCCCATACGCGCGCCCGAGCTTTCGCCGCGCATGACCAGCTCGCTCTTGAGCTGCACCTTGGCGCGGGCCAGCTCGTCCTCGGTGACGCCCTCGTCGCGCAGCTTGCGTAGCTCCGCGAGCATGACACGTACCGTCTCGTGCGACTTCTCCGGAGTGGTGCCGGCATACAGGAACTCGGCGCCGTAGATGCCGTTGGGTGCGAAGATCGAGGCGACCGAATAGACCAGCCCGCGCTTCTCGCGCACCTCACGGAACAGGCGCGATGTCATGCCGCCGCCGAAGATCTCACTGACGACCGAGGCGGCGTAATAGTCGGGGTCGCCGTACTTCGGGAACGGGAACGCCATGCCGATGTGTTCCTGATTGCCTTCATGGATCTCGATGTTGACATCGCGGCGCGGCTGGGGTGTCTGGCCGGCCACCGTCTCGGCCGCGCCGGACCAATCGCCGAACAGCTCGCCCGCGCGCGCGACGACATAGTCCCAGTCGAAGTTGCCGGCGATGGCGAGCAGCGCGCCCTCCGGCCGGTAGCGCGCCCGCCAGAAGTCGCGCAGGGCCGTCGGTGTGAGCCGCTCGACGGTCTCGCGCAGGCCGAGGGCGCGGCGGCCCAAGACGGTGCCGGCGTAAAAGCGCTCGCGCACGAGGTCGAAGATGCGGCGCATCGGCTCGTCGTCGCGCCGGCGAATCTCCTGCAACTGGACGGCGCGCATCTGGTTGAACTCGTCGTCCGGGAAGGTTGGGTGGCGCAGCACATCGGCGATCAGCTCCAGCGCGCGGTCCAGCCGATTGCCGACGATCTGGGCGGAGTAGCGGGCGAACTCCGTGCCCGTCTCGCCGCCCTTGCGCGCACCGATGGCCTCGAAGTCCTCGGTGAGCTGGCGGACGGTGCGCGTCTCCGTGCCCTGGAACAGCACGTCCGAGAGCAGGTGCGTCAGGCCGAGATCGGTCTCAGGCTCGTCTTTGATCCCGGCGGCGAGCTGCACGCCGAAGGTGACGGAGGCGAGGCTGGGCATGCGCTGGCCGACAAGCTCCATGCCGTTGTCCAGCCGATGGTAGAAGTAGTTGTGCGCAAGCTCAGGCTGCGGCGCATGGTCAGCTGTCGGCGTGCTCATTCGTCTCGTCCCTCCGCGAAGCGATTTGGCGGTCGCGCGATATCCAGTTCCCGTGCTCTGGACGGAAAAGGCGGCCAGATGCCGCCTCCCGATACCTTCACTACCTTACCATCACATCCCCCCATGTCGCCACGAGCCGGGCGCGGTCTGGAGAAGATGCGCCGCGTTCCCGGCGAGCACGCAGGCCCAATCATGGCACGCCCACCGGGTGGTTCTCAGCCACAACGGGCGATTCGGCCTTCGGCCAACGGGGTAGGATCATGCGCAGGCCGATGCCCTGGCCGACGAGCGTGACGAGCACGACACCGTAGACGGCCAGCTCGATCAGACCGCGTTGCGGCGTCTCCGGCGGCAGCGTCAGCACCAGCGCGAGCGAGAGCGCGCCGCGCAGGCCGGAGAAGAGAATCAGCGGGCGCCAGATCGGCTGCACGGGCAGGTGTCCATAGATTCTGCCGGAGCCGCCGGTGTGTGTGCCGCGCCAGCGGATGAGCAGATCGTGCAGCGGCAGCAGTGTGTAGACCATGATCGCACGGCCGAGCACGACGCCCAGCACGGCCCAGGCGATGATCGGCAGGGCCAGGAACAGCGGCGCGGAGCCGAGCGCGACGCCCAACACGAGGAAGAGCAGCGAGTTCGCCAGATAGCCGGTGAACTCCCAGACGGTATCCACCACTTCACGGGTGTGCTCGGACATGCCGGTGCGGCGGCCGAAGCTGCCCAGTGTCAGCCCCGCGCCGACGACGGCGAGCAAGCCCGATGTGCCGAGCGCGTCAGCCACGAGGAAGATGCCGTAGGCCACGCCGAAGGTGACGGCGGTTTCGAGCAGCGCGTCGTCCACCGCACGCACGAGATAGCTGACGGCGACACCAGCCGCCACACCGAGCAGCAGCCCGCCGCCGAGCAGCCAGAGTGCCTTCAGCGCGATCAGCGTGCCGGAGAGTCCCGCCAGCGGCCCGCCCGTGCCGAGCGTGAGCAGCAGCGCGCCCAGCACGAGCACGAACGCGGCGGCGCCGATGCCATCGTTGAAGAGGCTCTCGCCCTCGATGATCGCGCAGAGGCGGTCCGGCATGCCGAGCTGGCGCAGCAGGCTGAGCACGGCGATGGGGTCCGTCGGCGAGACGATGGCGCCGAGCAGCAGCGCCAGCAGCCAGGGCAGCCCCGCGCCCCAGTGCGTGACCGCGCCGACGACGATCAGCGAGATCAGCAAGCCCGGCACGGCGAGCAGCAGGATGGCGAGCCAGTTGGCGAGCAACGCCCGTGTGTCAATGTTCCATGCGCCTTCGAACAGCAGCGCCGGCAGGAAGAGGAAGAGCACGATGTCGGGGTCGAGCCGCAGATCGGGGATCAGGTGCAGCAGGCCCAAGAGAAGCCCGGCGAGCACCAGCGCCAGCGTGTAGGGGAACTTCAGGCGGCGCGAGACAAACGCGATCACCAGCGCCAGCACGACCAGCAGCTCGGTGATGCCAATATCGCGCGTCACGATCGCGGAATGGATCACGCGCGGGCCGCCCTTCCGGCGCTCGTTCGGGCGGCGGCTCCGCGAACGGCGCGCAATGCGTAATCGTCGTGCGGGCTGGGGCGGGCGACAGCGAGCCCATAGACCGCGACCGGCCCGGCCGTCACGAGCGCCGCGGCGGCGGCGCCCAGCGTGCTGCCGGTGGTCGTCACGTCGTCTATGAGCACAATGCGCTTACCGGCGAGGACGGCCGTGAGCCGGGGATGCGCGAGGGCGAAGGCGTCGCGGACGTTGGCGCGGCGCTCCGCGGCGCTCAGGCCGACCTGCGGCGGCGTCTCGCGCCGCCAGATCAGCGCGTCGCGCAGATACGGCACGCCCAGGCGCGTCGCCGCACGGCGGGCGAGCAGATCGGCCTGGTTGTAGCCACGCTCGCGCCGGCGCCGCACATGCAGCGGGATGGTGACGATCAGGTCGGGCGCAAGCTCCCAGCGGCGCAGCTCCGCGACGAGCAGATCGCCCAGCGGCTCGGCCAGGCGCTTGCGCCCGCGATACTTGAACGCCAGCATCGCCGTGCGGATGGCGCCGTCGTGATCGACGGCGACGCGCAGCCCCGCCAGCGCCGTAGGCCGGTGGCCCGCCGCGCAGAGAGCGCAGATGGTGTCACCATTGCCGCTCGGTGCCACGGAGCGTCCGCACAGGGGACAGAGCGGCGGCGTGGGAGCGGACACGCCAGCCAGGCACGACGCGCACAGCAGCGCGCCGCTCGCCCCACAGGCCACACAGCGTGGTGGGAAAAGCGCGTCGAGCAGCAGGTGGGCCAGATCGCGCGGCATGGACATGCGGGCCTCTCTCGGCAGGCGGGGGACATTGGAGCCGGGCGCTTCGGCTGTCGCCCGCGATTCAGTGTAGCAGATTTCGGCTCATGTGGGCGGAGCCAGTGGAGTGCCGGTGCGTTGCAAGAGGATGGCGCTCCCCGCGTTGCCGGCGACGCGGTAATGGCCGGACGCCAGCATCCGATCATAGACCTGCTGGTCGCCGGCCTGCCGCTGAGGCGAGGCGTTGGGGATGTCGAACGCGACGTACTCCGCCGCGTAGGATTGCGGGTCCGGCAGCAGGTAGATGGTGTAGCGGTCGCTGAGGTGTGGGTTGAGCGTGTCGGTGGCCGCGACGGAAGCATCCGCCGGCACACGCGCGAGCAAAGTGTCAATCGCCGGCTGCTGGGGGTTGGCCGCCGCGCCGACGCCCCAGAAGTCGCCCAGGTGCGGCTGGATGGCCGCCAGATTCCAGACGCCGGTGATCAGCAGCCACGCGACGACGAGCCACGGCAGCCAGCGCGATGGGATGGGCAGGCGCTCCAGCGCATGCTGCCAGCGAGCGCCCATTCGCTTCAGAAGGGCTTGAAGCCGGGCGGGCAACAGAGGTGGCGTGGTGATGAGACCTGATTCCTTCTCCCCGATAGGCAGGTGTGCATCCGCTGCCTCTGAGGAGTTGGCGCCCGCGTGCGACGTGGCAACGGATTCAGCATGCCGGCGCGCATTGTAGAGCGCGGCGACGCCGTAGACGCCCGCGGCCATCAGGTACGCGCCGAGCATGGCGTTGTACTGGAAGAAGCCGCTGTACTGCTCGGCGTGGCCGCTGAGCGTGTTGACGGCCAGCTCCGGCAGCGCGCAGATCCACAGTAGCGGCGCGAAGAGGCCCAGCCCGCCGCCCATGCGCAGCAGGATGCCGAGATAGGTGCGGCGCGCGGCGTCGCCCAGCACGAAGGCGAGCGGCAGCCAGGGGTGCGTGAGGATGTTGAGCACGGCGTCTCTGGGCGTGGCGCCGAACTGCGCGTAGCGATACCAGTACGTGTTGCCGCCCGACGCACCGCCGTTGAAGTGCGGCAGGATGACCGCGAAGCAGAGCGCGACCCAGGCCAGCGCGACGATGGCGACGGCCCCGCCCAGGCGCGGGCGCCGCGGCCAGAGTGCGATGTACACGCCGAGGGGGATGAGCGAGAGGCCGATATCCTCCTTGGTCAGCATCGCCAGCAGCGCGGCCAGGACGAACCAGCCGAAGCGGCGCGCGTCGAGCGCCCAGACGGCTGTGAGCAGCAGCGGCGTGGCGAGCGCGACGGCGTGGAAGTCCCAGAGCGACGCGCCCAGCACCGCCGGCGAAATGAGGTACGTGACGGCGAACGCGGCGGCGACGAGCGGCAGCGCCGGCATCCGGCGCAGGCCGAGCAGGAAGAGCGGCAGCGCGCCGAGCGCGAACGCCACCGTCTGCAAGGCGATCAGTGTCTCCGGGCCGCTATGAATCAGATACAGCGGCGCGATCAGCAGCAGGATCGGCTCGACGTGGATGCCCAGGCGCGTCGGCGGGCCGTTCCAGTCTTCGGCGCGGTTGGTGAAGCGGAAGGGATGCCCATGCAGCGTATTCCAGACGGCCTGATCCATGTTACCCATGTCGAAGCCGTCGTCGTGATAGGCGATGTGCCGCACCAGCGCGTGCTGCCCAACCAGCAGAATGAAGAGCGCGGCGGCCAGATACACGACAAACCACGCGGTGCGGCGCTGGCCTTCGAGCGTCTTCAGATACCGCCAGTAACCAATCACCCGCTCCCGTAGCGAGACCGGGGCGCGTGGGATGGCGGGCAGGGCGTTCCGCTCAGAGACGCCGGCCTCAGACGGGCTTAACACGGATGAGGGCTTCGCCTTTCTGCACGAGCTGGCCGTTCTTGGGCAAGATCGCCGTCACGGTGCCGCTCACCTCAGCCTGAATCTCGTTGAAGACCTTCATCGCCTCCAGGATGCAGACCACCTGGCCCGCCTGGATCACATCGCCGACCTCGACGAAGGACGCCGAGCTGGGCGAAGGGGACGAGTAGAAGACCCCGGTAAGCGGGGCGACGACAGCCATGCCCGGCGCGGGCGCCGGCGCGTCCGCGCTCTTGGGCCGTGGGCGGCGGGCGGATGCCCGATGCGCGGCGTGGGCGGACCGTAGCGGCACGGATTCGACGGGCACGGCAGCCTCAGCACCCGCTTCCGACCGGCGGCGTATGAGGATGCGCATGCCGTTCTCGACCAGCTCCAGCTCACCGACCTCGCTCTCTTCGAGCGCCTCGGCCAGCGCCTTGATCCGACTCACGAGCAACTGCTGCTCCTCCACCGCGTGCCTCCTCATACGACCCGCCAGAGCTTGTGAACATTCCCGATTCGCGCCGGTGTCTCCCAGTCCGGCACCGGCCGGACTTTGCGGCCAATGGCCCTCAGGCGCGGTTTCAACCGCCAGCCCGGCTCCCCCGCTCTTCACCCGCCAATACCCTACCCGGTATAGCGGCGGAACGCCAGCACGGCGTTGTGGCCGCCGAACCCCATCGAGTTCGAGAGCGCGAGACCGACCCTTGCCTCGCGCGCCGTGTTTGGCACGTAGTCCAGATCGCACTCTGGATCGGGATGCGTGAGGTTGATCGTCGGCGTCAGCACGCCGTGATGCACCGTGAGCGCCGTCACCGCCGCCTCGATCCCACCAGCCGCGCCGAGCGTATGGCCGATCATGGACTTGGTGGAGCTGATGGCGAGCGTGCGCGCGTGGTCGCCGAAGACCGATTTGACGGCGGCCGTCTCGCTGCGGTCGTTGTAGAGCGTGGCCGTGCCATGCGCGTTGATGTAGGTCACGTCTTCGTGCTTGGCGCCCGCCTTCGTGATGGCGCGCTCCATCGCGCGCGCCAGCCCGGCGCCGCCGGGGGCCGGCTCGGTGATATGGTGCGCGTCGGCCGTCGCGCCGTACCCGGCCAGCTCACAGTAGATACGCGCGCCGCGCGCTCGCGCGAACTCCTCATCTTCCAGGATCAGAATCCCCGCGCCCTCGCCCATCACGAAGCCGTCGCGCTCGGCGTCGAACGGGCGGCTGGCATGCACGGGATCATCGTTACGGCGCGAGAGCGCGTGCATGCTGGCGAAGGCGGCGATGCCCATCGGCGTGATACCCGACTCCGCGCCACCCGCGATCATGGCGACGGCGTCGCCGCGGCGGATCATCTCGGCGGCCTCGCCCACCGCGTTCGCGCCCGTGGCGCAGGCGGAGACCGTGGCGAAGTTGGGGCCGCGCGCGCCGGTCTGCATGGCGATGTAGCCGGCGGCGATGTCCGTGATGAACATCGTGATGAAGAAGGGGCTGACGCGATCCGGCCCGCGGTCGAAGAGCGTCTTGAACTGGTCATGGCAGGCGTGCAGCCCACCAATGCCGGAGCCGACGATCACGCCCACGTCGTCGCGGATGCGCTCGTCAATCGTCAGCTCCGCGTCCGCGAGCGCCTGCCGCGTGCCGGCCATCGCGAAGTGGACGAAGCGGTCGTTGCGGCGCACCTCCTTCGGGTTCGGCATCCAGAGCTTGGGATCGAAGCCCTTGACCTCGCAGGCGATGCGCGTGTCCTGGTCGGACGCGTCGAAATAGCTGATCGGCCCGCCGCCGGATGTGCCCTCGCAGAGCGCCTTCCAACTGGTGAGTGTGTCATTACCCACTGGCGTCACCAGGCCGATGCCGGTGACGACGACACGTTTCGTCATATGCTCCCCCTTCGCCGCACCCGGCGAGGCCCCATCTTCCGGCGGTTGGTGCGGATGCGCGGGGCCGTTACGGCATCGTGCGGGTTGTACGCCTCATCGTCGCATTCAGCGGGCCTTGAGCGCGAACTCCGCGCTATGCTCGACCAGGAAGTTCGTGTAGGTCTCGCCGCGCTGAAACAGCGGATTGTCCAGCAGCCGCAGGTGGAACGGGATGCTCGTTGGCACACCCTCGATGATCATCTCTTTGAGCGCCCGCCGCCCGCGCGCGATCGCTTCGTCGCGTGTCGGCGCCCAGACGATCAGCTTGGCGAGCAGCGAGTCGTAATGCGGCGGCACCTCGTAGCCGCGATACAGGTGCGAGTCCACGCGCACGCCGGGGCCGCTGGGCGGCAGGTATTCCTCGATGGTGCCGGTCTGCGGCCGGAAGTCATGCGCGGGATCTTCCGCCGTGATGCGGAACTCGATGGCGTGGCCGCGCAGCACGACATCGTCCTGGCATAGCCAGAGCCGCTCGCCGGCGGCGACACGAATCTGCGCCTGCACCAGATCGATGCTCGTCACCCATTCCGTGACCGGATGCTCCACCTGCAAGCGCGTGTTCATCTCCATGAAATAGTAGTGGT
>JAICVS010000154.1 GCA_025935195.1 Ktedonobacterales bacterium | reverse complement strand
CGATGGCGGCAAGAGCTTCACGGCGATACCGGAGCCGCACGGCGACAACCACGGCCTCTGGATTGATCCGCGCGACTCCAACCGGCTGATCGAGAGCAACGACGGCGGCGCCGTCGTCTCGCTGGATGGCGGGCGCACGTGGTCGCCGGTGGATAACCAGCCGACCGCGCAGTTCTACCATGTGACGACCGATGACTACGTGCCCTACCGCGTCTATGGCTCGCAGCAGGACAACTTCGCCTTCCGCGTGCCGAGCGCGGACTTCGAGGGCGCGATTAGCTGGAAGAGCGTCACCGATCCGGGCGGCGGCGAGAGCGGCTACATCGCCATCAGCCCCAAGCCGCCGCACTATGTCTTCGGCGGTGGCATCGGCACCGGCGCCGGCCACGGACGGCTGCTCGCCTGGAATCCTGAGACCGGCCAGAAACGCAATGTCACCGTCTGGCCCGAGGTTCACGGCAACGGCGTCGGCGCCAGCCTGCACAAGTACCGCTTCCAGTGGACCTTCCCCGTGCAGTTCTCGCCACACAACCCCGACGCCCTTTACATCTGCTCCAACTACGTCCACCGCTCCACGGATGAGGGATCGCGCTGGGAGGTGATCAGCCCTGACCTCACCCGCAACGATCCCGACCGCCAGGGTCCATCCGGCGGCCCCATCACCGCCGACAACAGCGGCGCTGAGATCTACTGCACCATCTTCGCCTTCGCCGAATCGCCGCGCGAGGCCGGCGTCTTCTGGGCCGGCTCGGACGATGGCCTGGTGCATGTCTCGCGCGACGGCGGCGCGAGCTGGCAGAATGTGACGCCGCCGGACCTGCCCGACTGGGCGCTGATCTCGATCATCGAGCCGTCGCCGCACGACGCCGCCACCGCCTACCTCGCCGCGACGCGCTACAAGCTCGACGACACCACCCCCTACCTCTACAAGACCAGTGACTACGGCGCGACCTGGACGCGCATCACCGGCGGCATCCCCGCCGAGGCCATCACGCGCGTCATTCGCGAAGATCCCAACCGCCGCGGCCTGCTCTACGCCGGCACCGAGACCGGCGTCTTCCTCTCCTTTGATGATGGCGCCACCTGGCAACCGTTCCAGTCCAATCTGCCAGTGACACCCATCCACGACCTGATGATCAAGGGCAGCGATCTGCTCGCTGCTACCCACGGCCGCTCCTTCTGGATTCTGGACGACCTCACACCGCTGTATCAGATGGCGGCGGATGCTGATGCCGGCGAGCGGTCCATGCGTCTGTTCGCGCCGCGCGACACCATCCGCTTCCGCTACTACGACCGCACCGGCTTCAACCCGCAGACGCCGGGCTACACCACCTACAAGATCAACGGCCCCGTCACCGTCGCCTACCGTGTCACCGAGCTGCCCGGCGGTGGCAAGACGCAATATCTACTCGATGCCGGCAAGAACCCGCCCAACGGCGTGATCATCCACTACGCCTTCGCTGAGAAGCCTGAGGGCGAGGTGACGCTGGCGATCCTCGATGCCGCCGGCAACGTCGTCCGTTCCTACTCCAGCACGGAAGAGAACGGCACGCGCGTTCCCGCCGAGGCCGGCGCCAACCGCTTCGTCTGGGATTACCGCGGCGCCAAGCCGACCGCGCTGGACGCGGACAAGCAGGACGCCAAGAAGAAGGCCGACCCCTTCGCGCGCATGATGGAGGAGGGCGCCGCCCCGCGCGCGCTGCCGGGCGAGTATCAGGTGCGGCTCACCACCGGTGAGACCACCCTCACCCAGCGCTTCACGCTGCTCGCCGACCCACGCCTGCCCGTGACTGAGGCCGATCTGCGCGCGCAATTCGAGCTGAAGTCGTCCATTCGCGATCGGCTGGACGAGGTGCATGTCGCGCTCAATACGCTGCGGCGCCTGCGCGGTCAGATTGAGGGCTGGGAGGAGCGCGCGAAGGGCGTCGCGGGCGGCGAGCGACTCACCGAGGCCGCCAAGTCCCTCAAAGACACGCTCACGGCCATCGAGGGCGAGCTGATCAACGTCAATGCCGACAAGCCTCAGCCCGGCGCGTCCGCGCTCAAAGAGAAGCTGGCGACGCTCAGCGGCATGATTGATGAGTCGGACGACGCGCCGACCCAGGGCGCGCGTGAGGTCTACACACTGCTGAACGAGCAGGTGGGCATGGCGCGCGAAAAGTTGCAGCACGTGATGGACGAGGACGTGAAAGCCTTCAACGACCTCGTGCGCTCGCTGGAGTTGCCGCCCGTCGGCGCGTAGCTCGCTCACCTGCTATTGCCATCCCATACGAGGGAGGTTCGGATACGTTCCGGGCCTCCCCCATTCTTATCCGTTGCCGCCCGCACCTGCCGTCCGCTCAGGTTGTCCGCCCGCGTGTCGCGCCCTATACTCAGGTGAGGCGACCGGCGCTCCCATACGGACGAACGCCAGTCGTTGCCCTGTGCGTGACTTACGGCATACTCGCTGGCGAGGCAACGATGAACGACCAAGACAAGCAGGTACACGCTCCCGCGCGCGATTGGCTGATTGACTGGGGCCGGCTGCTGCGCACCGCGCGCCAGGTCGCCGGCCTCAGCCTTGGCGAGCTGAGCGCGCGCACCGGCCTCTCCAAGGGCTACCTGTCCAAGCTGGAATCGGGACATGAGACCGCGCACAACCCCTCGCGCGCCACCCTCGCCGCGCTCGCCCGCGCCTTGCCCAGCTTCCGCTCGCTCGCCCACACGCTCGAGCCGGCGGGCGCGCTCTCGCCGCTGGCCTTCGCCGCGCCAACAGTGCCGGATGTGCTGCTGGACGCTGGCGGCGCGGCGGTGGACTCGCCAGTGCGGCTGGGCTGGCGCGAGCTGGAGGTTGTCGTCGCGCTGCTGACGCTGGAGCGGGCCGCCGTTCCCCAGCCGCTCACGGCGCTGCTCGTGGCGCGCGCGCTCGACCGCGCCCGCGCCGATGTCCAGCCCGTACTGGATCGCCTCACCGCGATGGGCATGCTCCATCGCCTGCCGCCGATGCGGCCCGGTGACGTTCCTCGCTACGCCCGTGCCGGCGACTTCGAGCAGCGTGCCGGCATCGCCCGCGTTGGCGATGCGCTGATCCTCGCCGCCGCGCTGTTGGCGCGGACGCCCGCGCAACCCCGGCTTGCCCACGCCCCCGCCGAGCGGGAAGCGTGAGCGCGCGTGGAGCAGCCGAGAGAGTAGACAAGGAAAGGAGCCGAGCCGATGAGCGCCACGGACGAGACATTCCCTGACACGATCCATACCTCGCCTTCCGCCAGCTCGCAGCCCGCGCGTCCCGCCACGCCACCCCCGCCCGCCACGCCGCGCGTCGCCATCTGGCCGGCCGCCATCGGCGCCGGGCTGGCCGCGATGATCGCGGCCCTGCTCGTCCGCTTCGTCTTCGGCATTCTCTCGCCCGCCGAGATCTTCGGCGACCGCTTCACCGCGCTGCTGCCGCTGCCCATCTTCGCGCGCCTGCTCACGCTCTTCGGCCCCAGCACCAAGCACATCTACTATGGCGCGCTGCTGCTCGGCCAGGGGGCGCTCACCGCACTGCTTGCCGTGGCGTACTGGCGGCTGCGCGCGTGGCTGCGCTCCCGCCCGCCTATGCGCCCGCGCGCCGCTCTGGCGGATGCTCTCCCTAGCTATGTCGAGGCGCCGCTGCTTGCGCTGCTGCCCTGGCTGCTCTCCGCCGGTATCCTCGCCCCGCTGATCGGCGGCGGCTTCTTCGGCGCGAATCTGGAGGGTGGTGTGGCCGGCGTCTTCGTCTCCGCGCTGCTGCCCGATCTCGCCTTCGCGCTCGCCTTCGTCACGCTGCTGCGCCGCAACGCTGGCACGGCGCTGCTGGGTGATGCCAGTTCCGCTCGCGGCATCTCGCGCCGCCGCCTGCTGCGCCAGGTGGGTTTTGGCCTCGCCGTCGTCGCCGGTGCGGCCGTTGCCTGGGATTTCATCACCTCCGGTGTCGGCAGCGTCCTGGGCGTCTCCAGTCCACGCCGCCCGCCGCTCGACCTCAGCAACATCGGCCCGGACCGCATCGTCCCGCCGCCTCAGCCCATCTATGGAACCTGGAGCGATGTCGCCGGCCTCGCCCCTGAGGTCACGGCCGCGCAGGACTTCTATTACGTCTCCAAGAACCTGGCCGGCGATCCCGGCATAGATGTCGCGTCCTGGCACCTCGCCATCAGCGGCCGCGTGGACCGGCCCTACAGTCTCACCTATGACGCTCTGCGCAACCTGCCGCGCGTCGAGCGCTACCACACGCTCGAATGCATCAGCAACGAGGTCGGCGGCGACCTGATCAGCAACTCGCTCTTCACCGGCGTGAGCCTCGCTGATCTGCTCAACCACGCCGGCATCCAGTCCGGCGCCAGCGAGCTGATCTTCCACGCCGCCGACGGCTATGCCGACACGCTGCATCTCGCCCAGGCGCTCGACCCGCGCGCGCTCGTGGTCTACCTCATCAACGGCGAGAAGCTGCCGCAGCCGCACGGCTACCCCGCGCGCCTGCTCGTTCCCGGCCTCTACGGCATGAAGAACGGCAAGTGGCTGACCGAGCTGGAGCTGGGATCGGGCGGCTTCACCGGCTACTGGGAAGAGCGCGGCTGGACGCGCGAGGCGATTGTCAAGACGATGACCCGCATTGACACGCCGCACAACAACGACCTGATCGCGCAACGACCCACCTTCGTCGCTGGCGTGGCCTATGCCGGCGAGCGCGGCATCGCGCGGGTGGACGTGACGACCGACGGCGGCAAGACCTGGCAGCCCGCGACACTGCGCCGTCCGCTCGGCAATCTGACTTGGGTGCTGTGGGAGCTGCCCTGGACCCCGCCGGCGAGCGGTACGTATATCCTGGGCGCCCGCTCGGTGGACGGCACAGGCAATGTGCAGACGCCCGACCTGGCCCCGACGCTCCCCGATGGCGCCTCCGGCTACGACTCCGTCGCCGTGCATGTGGGCTAGGAGGTGATTCACCACGTTGGCGCTCACAGATCGGCGTGGCAGTTGACATGCGTGCCACCTTGCGCTAGAGTTGCGCCCATCGGCACAACACACTCGCCTCTGATGGGAAGCATTTGTAGCAGAATGATCGCCTCTCCACAGCGCGCTTTGCTCGCCGCCACCACGGCCACTACCACTACCCGGAGTGGCTGAGGTCGCCGCGCGCCGCAACTCGCGGAACATGCCGGCCTCAGTCGTGAGGCCGGCTTTCGTTTTGTAGGAACGTACACAATGCTGTGCGCGCTCGCTCGACCATTGCCTCTCGGCACAGCACTGGCAGGTTCTCCCATGCGTATCCTCAAATTCGGCGGCTCCTCCGTCGGCACACCCGAACGCCTGCGCGCGGTGGCCGCGATCATCCAGCGGGCGCGAGCCGAGCGCGGCCCCATCGCCGTCGTCGTCTCGGCCTTCCAGGGTGTCACCGACCAACTGCTCACGCTGGCGCACCAGGCATCGCATGGCGACGACTACCAGCCGTGTTTCGCGGAGTTGGAGCAACGCCACCTCATCGCCGTCAAAGAACTGCTGCCGGTGCGGCGGCGCAGCCCTGTGCTGACCCAGGTCAAGCTGCGGCTGAACGAGCTGGCGGATCTGTTGCATGGTGTCTTCCTCATCGGCGAGCTGTCTCCGCGTACGCAAGACGCCATCGCCGCCTTCGGCGAGCGCCTCTCCGCCTCCATTCTGGCCGCGCACCTGACCGGCGACGGCTTCCCCGCCGAGTGCCTCGACACGCGCCCGCTCATTCGCACTGACGCACACTTCGGCGCGGCGCGTGTGCTGAACGATGAGACCTATCCGGCGATTCGCGCCCATTTCACTCACCACCCTACCCTTCAGATCGCCACCGGCTTCATCGCGGCGACGGCGCGCGCTGAGACAACCACGCTTGGCCGCGGCGGCTCCGACTACACCGCGTCGCTGCTGGGCGCCGCGCTCGCCGCCGAGGAGATCGAGATCTGGAGCGACGTGGACGGCGTGATGAGCGCCGACCCGCGCAAAGTTCTCACGGCATTTCCCCTCCCCGGCCTCACCTACCAGGAGGCGATGGAGCTGGCGCATTTCGGCGCCAAGGTCATCTATCCCCCCACCATGCGGCCAGCCATGCGGGCGCGCATCCCCATTCGCATCAAGAACACGCTTCGTCCCGCGGCGGCGGGCACCGTCGTATGGGACCGGCGTGAGCCGCACGCCTTCCCCGTCACGGGCCTTACCTCCGCCGGCGGCATCGCGCTGTTGCGGCTGGAAGGCGCGGGCATGATTGGCGTGCCCGGTGTTGCCGCGCGGCTCTTCGGCGCGCTGGCCCGCCGCCAGATCAGCGTCATCCTGATCACGCAGGCTTCCTCCGAGCATACGATCTGCTTCGCCGTTGCGTCGGATGCCGCCCAGGCGGCGGCTGAGGCCATCGCGGACGAGTTCGCGCCGGAGATCCAGCTCGGCCAGATTGACACACCGGCCGAACCGGACCAGTGCGCCATCATCGCCGCCATTGGCGAGGGCATGCGCCACCGGCCCGGCATCGCCGGCACGCTCTTCCAGGCGCTCGGCGCGCGGGGTGTCAACGTCGTCGCCATCGCCCAGGGATCGTCCGAGCTCAACATCTCGGCCGTCGTCGCCCAGGCCGAGGAGACGGCGGCGCTCCGCGCCCTCCACGCCGCCTTCTTCGGCCCGTTCCCAGAGGAGCTGACATCATGAGCGCCGCGCGCCATCCTGCTCCCGCCATCGCGCGCGCCTTCGCACCGGCGACGGTCGCCAATGTCGGCTGCGGCTTCGACATCCTCGGCTTCGCCGTCGCCGCCCCTGGTGACGAGGTGATCGCGCGCCGCTGCGAGACACCCAGCGTCACCATCGCGTGTATCACCGGCGACGGCGGCCAACTCCCGCGCGAGGCCAGCGCCAACACGGCCGGCGCCGCCGCGCTGGCGCTGCTGGCGCACCTGGGCGACCCCACCGGCATCGAACTGGAGCTGCATAAGCATATGCCGCTGGGCAGCGGCCTCGGCTCCAGCGCCGCCAGCGCTGTCGCGGCAGTCGTCGCCGTCAACGCGCTGCTGGGCAAGCCCCTCGCGCGCAACGAACTGTTGCCCTTCGCGCTGGCCGGCGAGCGTGTCTCGTGTGGACCGGGCGCGGTGCATGCCGACAACGTCGCGCCCGCGCTGCTGGGCGGCTTCGTGCTTGTGCGCGGCTACGCGCCGTTGGATGTCGTGCCGCTGCCCGCGCCGGACGGCCTCTATTGCGCGCTCGCGCTGCCCGATCTCGAGGTGCGGACGCTGGACGCGCGCAGTATTCTGCCGCGCTCCATCCCCCTGCGCGACGCGGTGACGCAGTGGGGCAACGTGGCCGGGCTGGTGGCGGGGCTGCTGCTCGCCGATCACGCGCTGATCGCCCGTTCGCTGCGGGATGTCGTCGTGGAGCCGGTGCGCGCGACGCTGATCCCCGGCTTCGACGAGGTGAAGCGGGCGGCGCTGGCGGCGGGCGCGCTCGGCTGCGGTATCTCCGGCGCCTGCCCGACGATGTTCGCGCTCAGCGATGCGGAGGCGACGGCGGCGCGCGCCGGGGCGGCGATGCGCGCGGCGTTCCTGGCCGAGGGGGTGGACTGCGCGCTCTACATCTCCGGCGTCAACCGCGCGGGCGCGCAGGTGCTGCCACCGGATGCCAAATAGGCGGGAGGATGCGGTATGCGCTATGTCAGCACCAACGGCCGTGCGCGGCCCGTCGCGTTTCGTGAGGCGGCGCTGCGAGGCACGGCGGAGGACGGTGGCCTCTTTCTGCCGGAGCGCATCCCCACACTCGCGCCGGAGGTGTGGGAGCAAGACGGCGATGTGTCTTTCGCGGAGACCGCCTTTGCCGTCGCGCGCGCCTTCTTCGCCAACGATTTCGCGGATGACGAGCTGCGCGCCATCGTCGCGGATGCCTGCTCGTTCGATGTGCCGCTGGTCACGCTGGAGCCGTCGCTGCACGTACACGAGCTGTTCCATGGGCCAACTCTCGCCTTCAAGGATGTCGGCGCGCGTTTCATGGCGCGCGTCTTTGCCCACCTGCGCCGTGATACGGACGCGCCGCTGACCGTGCTCGTCGCCACTTCCGGTGATACCGGCGGCGCCGTCGCCGCCGGCTTCCATAACGTCGCCGGCGTGCGCGTCGTGCTGCTCTATCCGGCCGGGCGTGTCAGCCAGATGCAGGAGCGGCAGATGACGACGCTCGGCGGCAACATCACCGCCGTCGCGCTGAACGGCAGCTTCGACGACTGCCAGTGGTTGGTGAAACGCGCGCTGGGCGATGCCGGGCTGCGCGACCGGCTGGCGCTGACCTCGGCCAACTCGATCAACATTGCGCGGCTGATCCCGCAGGTCTTCTACTATGTTCATGCGTTCGCCCAGCTCTCCATCCACATATCCAGCCACGCGCGCGGGCGCGCGCTGCCCGTCGTCTGCGCCGTGCCCAGCGGCAACTTCGGCAACCTGACGGCGGGGCTGATCGCGCGCCGCATGGGCCTGCCCATCGCCCACTTCATCGCCGCTACCAACGCCAACGCCGTTGTGCCGGAGTACCTGGCGAGCGGGACGTTTCAGCTGCGGGACTCGCTGCGAACGCTGTCGTCGGCGATGGATGTCGGCGATCCCAGCAACTTCGCGCGTATGCTCGCGCTGTACGAGCATGATGTGGAACGGATGCGCCGTGACATCACCGGCTATAGCGCCAGCGATGGCGAGACGCTGGCGGCGATGCGCCGCATCTATGCGCGGCACGGCTACGTCGCCGATCCGCACACCGCCGTCGCTTACGCGGGGCTCGAACGCTACCACGAACGGCACTTGGCGGCGCGTGTGACGCCTTGTCAGGGCATCGTGCTGGCGACGGCGCACCCCGCGAAGTTCCCTGAGACTGTGCGCGCGGCCCTGGGCATCGAACCGGAGCGGCCCGCACGCCCGCGGGCCTGCCTCGACCACCCCACGCGCTCCGTTCCACTCGACAACGACTTCGCGGCGCTCTGCCGGCTGTTGGACGAGAACGACCACTGAGGACATAGAGGAACACGGAGGCGACACAGAGGCAGAGAGAACTGAACCGCGGAGGTCGCGGAGGTCGCGGAGGGAGGAGGATAGAGGGAGGAGGATAGAGGGAGAGGTTGATGGGTGGCAAAGTTGACTGGGATGGTCACCATTGTCGTTTTTGCCGCTTTTTGGCCGCGTATCGAGGGGTTCGCCTCTCTGAATCCGCATTTCAAGCGGATTTGTCGGGTTTGCCGCATGTGCGGGGGTGGCAAAAGCGGCAAGGATGTGGCAACAAATGGCAAGGTGGGCGGCAAAAACGGCAAGGGTGGCAAACCAAAACCTCACCTCCAACCCCGCAACCCTCGCAGGGAAGGGGCGCGGGGCCAGAGGCCAAGAGGGATGACGCTCAGTCACCTCATCAATAGATCACTTTTCGATTGTTAAGGTGCTGGTATCCAGGCGGATACGAGAACTTTAGTTCTGACACTAAGTGTATCATGGGTGTGGCGGTGACACAAGCAGCGAGCGGTTCTTCTGGCGGTGGCTCGTACTCGGTCCAGACGGGAGATGAGCTGTGTCATTGACAGGACGCCGTAGGATTCTGAGCAGCCAGGCTTGAGGGAGCGCCTTCTTGCCAGGATATGCGCTGCCTGCCTGTTGATAGGTGCGGAAATGAAGGGGGCCGGTGATGTCTCTTCCTCGCTCCAAACGATCGGACGTTTGGTATTCGCTGCTCCTGGTGGGCGGCGGCGCCGCGCTCGCGGGGCTGGCCGCGACTGTCCTTGCGCTCCAGTTCTATGGGATGTCCTATGGGACGCGAGTCACGGTGTTCTATCTCGCCGCTCCTCTCGCGGCGGCGCTGCTCGGCCCCTGCCTGTGGTGGTGGGCGATCATCAAGCCGGGTCACCTGAGCGTGCGCCGGGGGATCGGCGTCGGCGTGCTTGGCGCGAGCCTCGCCCACCCCCTCGCGTGGTACATAGCCCTGGTCCTGGCATTTTTCACGGGAGAGCAGACGGTCGCTGGACTCCTCGTCTTCAACCCTTTGCAGGATTTGCTGGCGTCGCTGTTGCTTGCTCCGTTCAGCCTGATCTATGTGGGGTGGATAACGGCGCTGGTTGGTGGGGTCGCCGGGGGAGCGATCGCGCTGCTCCAATCCGCGTACGGCTGTTCCGGACGCTGGCGCGCGGCGCTGTCTGTGTAATGGACGAGAACGAAGACGGAGGAGAAAGAAGGAGAATTGAACCGCACGGATGGTCTTCCGGGT
>JAICVS010000223.1 GCA_025935195.1 Ktedonobacterales bacterium | reverse complement strand
TCCCGCCTTTCGCCGCGATGTCCTCGCCGGACTCGGCCTGCCGCAGAAGGCGATCCCGGCGCGCTGGTTCTACGACCGCGCCGGCTCGGAGCTGTTCGAGGCGATCACCGAGCTGGCGGAATACTACCCGACGCGCACGGAGCTGGGTATCATGCGCGCGCACGCCGGCGAGATGGCGGCGCTGCTGGGGCCGGACGCGCTGCTGGTGGAGTATGGCAGCGGGAGCAGCCTCAAGACGCGCATCCTGCTGGATCACCTGCGGCGGCCAGCGGCGTATGTGCCGCTCGACATCTCGGGCGCGCACCTGGCGCAGTCGGCGGCGGCGCTGGCCGCCGCCTACCCCCACCTGGAGGTGCTGCCGGTCTGCGCGGACTACACGGCGTCGTTCGCGCTGCCCGCGCCGACGCGGCCGGCGGCGCGCACCGTGGTCTACTTCCCCGGCTCGACGATCGGCAACTTCGATCCGGGGCCGGCGCGGCGCTTTATGGAGCACGTCGCCGGGGTGGCGGGGCCGGGCGGAGGGCTGCTGATCGGCGTGGACCTGCGCAAAGACCCTGTCGTGCTGCACGCCGCCTACAACGACGCGCGCGGCGTGACGGCGGCCTTCAACCTGAACCTGCTGGCGCGCGTCAACCGCGAGCTGGGAAGCGACTTCGAGCTCGCCGCGTTCCGCCACTACGCCTTCTACAACCCGACCGAGCGGCGTATCGAGATGCACCTCGTCAGCCTGCGCGAGCAACGAGCGCGCGTGGGTGGCGAGGAGTTCGCGTTCAGCGTGGGCGAGAGCATCTGGACGGAAAGCTCGTACAAGTACAGCCTGGACGACTTCGCGCGGTTGGCCAGCGCGACGGGATGGGCCGTGGAGCGCGTCTGGACGGATGCCGGCGCGCTGTTCAGCGTGCACTATCTGGTGGCGCGCTGACGAGCGGCACAGCTCACTGATCGTGACGGATCACGCGCCCGCACTGAGCAATCGGTGTGGGCGCGTGGTTGTTGCGGGGAGTCCTCACCCCCGACCCCTCTCCCCGCGGGGAGAGGGGAGGAAGGAGCATCATCCTGCGTGCCGCGAGCTGTGTAGATAGGAACGGGGATGCGCGGAACGGTATCTGCGAAGATTTGCATCTATGGCCTGGGGGATGCTATCGTCTGACCGCCGTGTGTGGAACATCGTCACTAGGCCGCATCACGCTGAAATACTCTGGATCATCCTGGAGGGGCGGCATGCTTGCGAACTTGCGCCGTGTCCTGAGTGACAGCACTCCCGGTCTGCGCCAGAAGGTGATCGGCATCTATGCGCTGCTGGTTTCTGTGAACATTATGCTGTGGGCGCTGACGTTCGCCGCCGCGGTCAGCTATCCGGCGCTGCTGCCGCTGGCGGTCACGGCGTATGGCTTCGGGCTGCGCCATGCGGTGGATGCGGACCACATCTCGGCGATTGACAACGTGACGCGCAAGCTGATGCAGGAGCGCAAGCGGCCGGTGGCGGTGGGCTTCTTCTTCTCGCTGGGCCACTCGACGGTCGTCTTTCTGCTCGCTACACTCGTCGCGCTCGGCTCGGCGTTCATCACGAGCGGCCTGAGCAGCGACAATTCGCGGCTCAAGCAGGTCGGTGGCCTGATCGGCACGAGCGTTTCGGCGGTCTTCCTGTTCTTGATCGCGATCATGAACATCGTCATCCTGATCGAGATCGTGCGCACCTTCCGCAAGGTGACGCGCGGCGGCGTCTACGACGAGCGGGAGATTGACGCCTATCTCAACCAGCGCGGCTTCTTCGCGCGCATCTTCCGCGGACTGTTCAAGTCCATTGACACGAGCTGGAAGATGTATCCGCTCGGCTTCCTCTTCGGCCTGGGCTTCGACACGGCGACTGAGGTGGGGCTGCTGGCGCTTTCGGGCACGTTCGCGGCGCAGCACGTGCCGTTCTATGTGATCGTGCTGCTGCCGCTGCTGTTTACGGCGGGGATGAGCCTGGCGGACACGACCGACGGCGTGATGATGCTGGGTGCGTACGGCTGGGCGTTCGTGAAGCCGATCCGCAAGCTGTTTTACAACATGAGCATCACGCTGATCTCAGTGCTAGTGGCGGTGCTGGTGGGCGTGATTGAGGTGCTGCAAATTCTTGGCGAGAAGTTGAGCCTCACTGGCGGCATCTGGGGCTTGCTCGGCAACCTGGACTTCGGCGCGGTGGGCCTCGGCATCATCGGCATCTTCGTACTGAGCTGGGGCATCTCAACGATTGTCTACCGCGTCAACAAGTACGACGAGATGGAGGCGGCCGGGCCGGCGGGTCCGACGGCGTAGGGGAATCCTCACCCCCCTCGCCCTGCGGGGCGAGGGGGAGCCAGAGCGGGACCACCGCCAGCGGGTGGGCGGTACTTCCATGAAGAATCAGGCTAGGACGCTAGCGCCGGCCGCGCGCTGCCGAGGAGGATGCCATCCGCCACGTCCGCATCAGGGGTATCGAGTGTCGGTGGCGTGCGGACGGGCAGGTGGCGGGTGAGGTGGGCGAGCAGGTGAGGCCAGCCGCGCACGCGCACGCTGTTGGTCGTTGGCAGGCGGTTGTACGGCGCGTCCAGCAGGTAGCCGCGGATGCCGGCCGCGCCCATCGCCTCGGCGGTGGCGTGATTGTCCTCGACGAACGCGGCGCAGCCTAGTTCCAGGGCCAGCGGCACCTTCGCCGGGCCGCCGTCCGCGCAGATGACGTCTTCGACGCAGGCGGCCAGGCCATAGCGCCGCAGCCAAGTCCGCGTAGCCGCGCGCACGCACTCCGGCCGCGCCGTGATGACATAGGCGCGATAGCCCAGGCGCTTGAGGCGGTGCAACGTGTGCGCCATCTGCGGCATCGGCGCCAGCCGCGCCATGAAGGCGGGGTCCGCGCTCAACTCCAGGCAGAGCGCGGTGGTCGCGTCGGTGGCACGGGGCCACTCGAAGGTGGTCAGGTCTTCGTAACGGGCGGGGATGTGCTCGGGGAAGCGCTCGCGCATGCGCTGCCACAGCAGGTGGTCTGAGGCCAGCACGCCGTCGCAGTCGAGGCCAATGATGGGCGCATCCAGGCGCGAGAAGCGCCAGATCGTCGGCGCCGCACCGCCACTCCGTCCACCCACACTCCGCAAATCCAGTCTATCCATGTGTCGTAGTACCGCGCGAAGTTACGTGCGCGGCGTATCGTATCGCCGCATCACGGCCCGCATTCCTCGCGGGCAGAGAAGATCACTCCGCGCGCATCCTTTCCGTGCAAATTCGGCTGCTCCGCTTCGCGTCGAGCCAGGCCGCAAACAGCGACGTGCCAGCGGGACGCGCCGAGGCGCACGCCGTTGTGCGCCTCGCAAGCGATGATGTGAAGCAGAAGGCGTGCCAGGGCCACAGGGTGGCAGGGGCGTGCCGCCTACGAGCTATCGCGATGCCGTACGCTGACGCGAGGGAACATAATTCCACAACCCAAAAAGCAGAAGCCGCCATCACGGCGGCTTCGCGCCGCGGCCCCGAAGGGCCACGGGGAGGTTCGCGCACACTGTACCACATCAGGTGAGTGATGTCAAGTCGCTCGATTGGTGCGAATGACGCTAGAAGGCGAGGTTGTCTTCGCGCCGGCCGAGCGCGAGCAGGAGGAGTTGGTACATGGCGAAGAGCTCGACGGCGAAGGGGAGATAGCCGAGGTAGCCGGGAATGGGCATCTCGAACAGGTGTGGCCCGGCGTCAATGAACGGCACGGTGTAATACCACTTGGGCAGCGCGGGGAAGTTCCACATCTCCCAGAAGAAGCCGCAGATCAGCGCCGCCAGCGGCAGCGCCACGATGAAGCGCCAGTCGCGGGCCAGGGCGTGGGCAAAGGCGGACTTGCGCCGCGCGAGGTTGTTGATGGGGTCGAAGAGGAAGATCAGGCAGAGCCAGATCAGCCCGAAAGCGTAGCGCGGGAAGAGGAAGGACAGCGCCAGCATCACCAGCCCCACGCCGATGAGCGCGGCCGCGGCCCAGGTGGGTAGGCGCGGGCCGGGATCGGATGCCGCGAGCCGGGGGCGAAGGGCACGTGTACCCATCAGCAGCTCGGCCACCTCCATCACCGCCGGCAGCACGGTGCTGAAGTTGAGCGAGGCCAGCAAGAAGTACGCCAGCGGCGAGTAGGGCTGGTCGAGGCGGTAGTGCCAGTTCTGCACCGGCACGTTCAGCCCCTCGAAAACCCACCAGAACAGGCTGGAGGCGAGGAACATCGCCGCAAAGCGCCAGATGCCGCGTGTGAGCGGCGAGGTGCCGCCGCGCGCGACGTTCACGCCGTCCAGCAGCAAGATGAAGCCAAGCCAGAGCGGGAAGAAGACGAAGCCGCCGCCGCGATGCGACCAGCTCGCGATCCACGCCACTCCATTCAGCGCCACACCGGCATAGGCATAGCGCGGCAGGCGGGCAGAAAAGGGTCGCGTGCGTGGCGAAGCCGCCGACACCGCTATCTGATCTCTATCGGATGCCTCTGTTCTCATCAGGCTACAAGCTTTCTCCGGATCTCCTCGACAGCCGCGCGCGCATTGCCCGGCAGATGATACGGCCGCAAGTGGTCTGCCAACTCGGGATGTTCAACGAAGGCGCGGCCGCCGAAGAAGAGGGCGGGCCGCGGCGCGGGCACGTCGCGCAGATGCTCGCCGATACGCGCGAGCTCCAGCGCGTGCGGCTCCATCGCGGCCGAGAGGACGACACCCGCCGGCTTATGCGTGCCGATCATCTTGAACAGGCTCTCCGGCTCGACGCTCTGCCCTAGATAGGCGACGCGCATGCCTGAGCGTCGCAGGAACAGCGCCACCATCAGCGCGCCAAGCTCATGCTGCTCGCCGGGCGCGCAGCCGACGATGACGAGTGGACCCGACGCGCCACTCGCGGCCGTGCGCAGCAGGTCTTCGAGCTGCGCACGGATCACGCCGCTGGCGAAATGCTCGGTTGTGGAGGGCAGCTCGTGGCATTCCCAGCGCCGGCCGATCTCGACCAGCACCGGCGTCAGCAGCCCCAGGCAGACATCCTCCACACTGACGATCGCCAGCGCCTGCGCGAGGGTACGCGCCGCGCCGCTCTCATCCAGCGTACTCAGTTGGGAGAGCAGTGCCGCGGCGAGATCGTCCATCGCGAAGCGCGCGGGAGCGGGGACTGTGACTGGAGTCTCCAGCACAGAGGAGGGCGGCAGGCGGCGGCCGCGCCGGCGTGCTGGTTCGATGGAGCGCAGCAGCGCGATGGCCTGGCTGATGGTCATGCCGTTCTCGACGCGCTCGCGCAGCCAGCTCACCATCATCATGTCGCGCTCAGAGTAGAGCCGGTAGTCGTTCTCGCCGCGCCGGGGCGCGAGGATGCCATAGCGGCGCTCCCAGGCGCGTAGCGTGGGTGCCGGCACTCCCGTGTGATGGACCACCGCCTTGGTATTGAACAGCGGCATGTCCGAATAGGCGTCCAGCAGCGGCGGCTGGACGC
>JAICVS010000264.1 GCA_025935195.1 Ktedonobacterales bacterium | reverse complement strand
CGCGCCGGCGGCGTCCGGCGGCGCGAGTGTCAGGTTGCCGGACATGCGGCGGTGGACGATCAGCGTCTCGCCGCCCTCCAGCGCGATCAGCAGGTACTTACCGCGCCGCCCGATGCCCGTCACCATCCGCCCCACGACGCGCGCCGCCAGCTCATCGGGTGGCATCTCGGCGACGATGCGCGGCCAGGAGACTTCCACGCGCACGATGCGGCGGCCCACCAGCTCATCGCGCAATTGGCGGGCGACATATTCGACTTCGGGCAGCTCAGGCATGACGTCGCCTCGATATCAGGTGGACTCCCATCAGGCCCGCCCGGCTTCCGCATCCCGGTGTACGCTCGCGTCCGGCGTCACCGGCGTCACGGGTATCACGGGCAGGCCCGCCAGATACTCGTCCAGGAAGGCGCCGACATGCGACACCCACTCGTCCGGCGCCAGCTCGAAGGCGCGGACGTGGTGCGCGCCCTCCACCCGCCACCAGCGCTTCGGCTCGCCCGCGCTGGTGTAGAGGTGCTCGCCGTCGTACGGCTCGTTGGCGATCTCGTCCAGCAGATCGGAGATGACGAAGACGGCGCGCGGGCTGATGCGGCCGATCACGCGCATCGGGCGAATCTCGGAGAGGCGCACCTGTGCCAGCAGTTGGCCCCAGAAGACGACGAGCTGCGCGAAGGGGAACGACGGCAGCCCGGTGTAGCGCCGGAAGAGCATGCCCAGGTCGCGCTCCAGATCGGCGAAGCCGCTCTCGATCACGACGCAGCGCGGCTCCGGCAGCGCGGCCGCCGCCAGCACGGCGGCGATGGCGCCGAGCGAATAGCCCATGAGGCCGATGTGAGTCATATCCACATCGCCGCGCGTGCGCAGGTAGCGCAGCACCGCCGCCACATCCAGCGTCTCACGCGCGCCGAACGTCACCAGCCGGCCTTCGCTCTCGCCGTGGCCGGAGAAGTCGAAGAGCAGCGCGCCGTAGCCGCTCCGCGCCCGTAGCGCGGCGATCTGGTCGAGCCACTGCCCGCGGTTGTCGTTGATGCCGTGGCAGCAGAGCAGCACGCAGCCGTTGCGCGGGGGGATGTACCAGGCGGCGAGCGCGCCGCGCGGGCCAGGGATGCGCACCTCCTCAGCCGGCAGGCCCACATCACGCGGATGGCGGGCGCTGGGCCGGCGCACCGGCGTGAGCAGCGTGCGCGTGCGGGCGAAGCTGAAGGCGACGAGCGCCACCAGCGCGAGGATGAGCAGGCCCAGGATGATCAGGGCCACCACCAGCACTACCGGCATCATGGTGCCCTCATGGCATATAGCTTACTTGCCGACGTGGGAGAAGACGTCCGCGAAGTTGGAGACGCCGCGCACGCTCTTGAGCGGCCAGAAGACCAGCGCCGCCTTGCCCTGGATGTCGGCGCGGGGGATGGGGCCGAGCGTGCGTGAGTCACCGAACTGATGGGTATCTTGATCTACGGCGGCGCGGTTGTCGTCGAGGATGAAGTATTGGCCGTCCACCAGCTTCTCTTGCGGGATGATGATCGGATTGGCGCTGCCGGACGCGGCGGCTTGCACGTACGTCTCATGCAACTCCACCCCGTTCACCTGCACCTGTGTGGGGGTGATGGTGATGGTGTCGCCAGGGATGGCGATCACGCGGCCGAGCAGCAGCTTTTTGGCGTTGGTTGGGCTGGCGAAGAGCACGACATCGCCGCGCGTGGGGCCGGCGAGGACGTAGGCGGCGCGGTTGACGATGATCTCGTCGTCGTCGCGCAATTGCGGCCGCATGGCTTCGTTGCCGTTCATGCCGTACGAGGCGACGACGAAGTGCGCGATGACGAAGACCAGGCCGACGAACAGCACGATCTCGACGATCTCGCGCATCACGTGCGCGCGCTTGTCGGCGGCCGTCCGCGTCATCAGCGGCGGCATTCGCATCTGCTGCACCCCGCGCCTCCTGAGGCGTGCGCCTCTCGCATCACCGCCCGCGCTCTCCCATTCGCCGCCGGCTCGTTACGTGATGGCTTACGGCTTGGCGCCGGCGAACACGTTGGCATAGTTGGGCAGCCATTTGAGCGCGCCGAACGGCCACATCACCAGATCGGCCTTGCCGATGATGCTGGTGCGGGTAATCGGGCCGAAGAAGCGCGAGTCCTGGCTGTTCAGGCGATTGTCGCCCATGACGAAATATTGATCCGGCGCCAGCTTCATCTTCGGCACCGCGACCGGGTTTTCGTTGACGCCCTTGTCAATCGGGAAGATGTACGGCTCGCTCAACGTGTCATTGTTGACCTTCACGGCGTTGAGTGTGACCTCAATGGTATCCCCCGGTAGGGCGATCACGCGCTTGACGAAGCAGTCGTGCGGCGGCGTGCAATCACGAAAGGGGTTGGACGGCGGGTAGAAGACGATCACGTCGCCGCGCTGCGGCGTGCTGAAATCGTAGGTGAGCAGGTTGACCAGCACGTAGTCGTCGGTCTTGAGGCCCGGCTGCATGCTGGGGCCGAAGACGCGGTACGGCTGCACGGAGAAGTGGACGGCGAAGAAGATCAAGAGCGTCAGCACTACGGTCTCGACGATCTCGCGGGCGACCTTCGACGAGCGGTCCGCGGCGGCCGGCCGCGGGCGAAGCATGCGAGCGGACTGCACTGGTCAACCTCCTCCAAGCCGTCGCCGCCCGGCCGGCGGCAGCTCCGGCGCGCGCGCCACCGCCACCATCACTCACCGCTACTCACCGCTACTCACCGCTACTCACCGCGGCCCAGTATATCACAGGCGCCCGCTCCGCTCCCCCCGAATGTCCCGCCGCGTGTACGAGAACCAACACGGAGGACACGGAGGCGGAGGGAGGTTCCTCACCCCCAACCCCTTTCCCTGCGGGGAGAGGGGGGCTGTGGCCGGGCATGGCAAAGTTGACTGGGATGGTCAACAGTGCCGTTTGTGCCGCTTTTTGGCCGCGTGTCATGGGTGTTCTCCTCGCGAACGCCGATTTCAAGCGGGTTTGCGGCTTGCGGCTACTTGACATTTTGCGTTATGGGTGGCAAAAGCGGCAAGATCGCG